>DATBKQ010000038.1:0-13736 GCA_036555825.1 Acetobacteraceae bacterium
ATCACATCGTCATGGCCGGCCTGCATGCCGAACACATTCACCGGCCGACCAAACTCGACCATATGCACCCAGGCATGGCTCGGCCCGATCCGGCCGCCCAGCATCTGAAAGCCCTTCGCCCACATTTCCATGTCACGGAACGACCCATTGGTCACGCAGCCGATCGCGCCAAGCGCCTTGTGGATGTTCGACTGCACCTCGCCCCAATAGGCGCCGTAGCCGATGCGGCCATCGACATCCTGGATCACCGCGATGGTGGGAAAATCGTCGGCGGCGACGTAGTCGTACCAGTCGGCCCGGTCCACCACCTTGCCGCGCGGCGGTTCGGTTGCGCGGATCATGCCGACGCGGGCCCGGCCGACGATTGGCTTGGCATTGGCATAGATGCAGACCATCGGTTCGACCGTATAGCCGTATGCCCGCCGCTCCGGCGACGTGATCTCCAGGCCATTACAAATCGTTGGCGTATCCCACTGAGCGAGAATGTCCAGGTCAGCCTGGGTGAACGGCCGCTCGGGCATTACTTCCTCCTGTCGTCCGGTTCGGGCATGCTGGCACAATGCAGGTCATCGCCAAGGGCGGCAAGGCGCTATACGGCGCGCCGCTCGGAATCCTCATGCTGGAAGCGCGCTTTCCGCGCATCCCAGGCGACATGGGCAACGCCACCACCTGGCCGTTCCCGGTGCTCTACCGCGTGGTGCGCGGCGCCACGCCGGACCGTGTGGTGCTGAACCAGGCCGCCGGGCTGCTGGACGACTTCCTGGCGGCTGCCGCCGAGCTCGTCGCCGACGGCGCCGAGGCGATCACCACCAACTGCGGCTTCCTGTCGCTGTTCCAGGCGGAACTGGCGGCGCATGTCCACGTCCCGGTCGCCACCAGTGCGCTGATCCAGGTGCCCTGGGTGCAGGCACTGCTGCCGCCGGGACGGCGCGTCGGCATCATCACCGTCTGTGCCCGGTCGCTGACGCCGCGCCACCTGGCGGCCGTCGGCGTCCCCCCCGACACCCCGTTCGTAGGTACCGAGCACGGCCGCGAGTTCTTCCGCGTGCTGATCCGCGGCGAGAAGCCGGACATGGATATCGCGCTCGCCGGCGCCGACATTTTGGACGCGGGCCGGACACTGGTTTCACGCCATCCTGACATTGGCGCGATAGTACTGGAATGCACCAACATGCCACCTTATGCGTTCGCGCTGAGCGAAACCTTGAGGCTGCCCGTGTACGACGTTTATACCCTGATCACCTGGCTGCACGCGGGACTTCGGCCGCGCGAGTTCGGCCCCCCGGCTGACCGTGCCACCTGTCTCGCACGAGAGGGCACCAGGGCGTGAGCCTGACGCGCAAGAGGGTGATGGTGACGGGTGGCGCGGGCTTCCTGGGTTCTCATCTATGCGAACGTCTGCTGCGCGACGGGCACGACGTGCTGTGCGTGGACAATTACTTCACCGGGCGCAAGGACAACATCGCACACCTGGTGGGCGACCCGCATTTCGAGGCGATGCGGCATGACATTACCTTCCCGCTCTATGTGGAGGTGGACGAGGTGTTCAATCTCGCCTGCCCCGCCTCGCCGGTGCACTATCAGTACGACCCGGTGCAGACCACCAAGACCAGCGTGATCGGCGCGATCAATATGCTGGGCCTTGCCAAACGGGTGGGCGCGAAGATCCTGCAGGCCTCCACCAGCGAAGTGTACGGCGACCCGACGGTGCACCCGCAGACCGAGGAGTACCGCGGCAACGTCAATCCGCTGGGGCCTCGCGCCTGCTACGATGAAGGCAAGCGCTGTGCCGAGACGCTGTTCTTCGACTACTCCCGTCAGCACCGCACGCGCATCAAGGTGGCGCGCATCTTCAACACCTATGGCCCGCGCATGCATCCCAACGATGGCCGCGTGGTTTCGAATTTCATTGTCCAGGCGCTCCGCGGCAAGGAGATTACGTTGTATGGCGACGGCAGCCAGACCCGGGCGTTCTGCTACGTTGATGACCTGGTCGAAGGTTTCGTACGGTTGATCGCCACTGGCGACGAAATCACCGGCCCGATCAACCTGGGCAACCCGCACGAGATTCCGGTAAGCGAGCTCGCCAACCGCATCATCCGGCTGACCAACTCGCGATCCCCGATCGTATACCGGGAGTTGCCGCAGGACGATCCGATGCAGCGTTGCCCGGACATAACACTGGCCATCAAGACATTGGAGTGGGAACCCCGCGTGGCGCTGGACGATGGGCTGACACGTACGATCGCGTATTTCGACCGAATGCTGGCGGAACGCGGAGCGGCCCGCTGATTAGCGCGTAATGACCCAACCCGATCTCATCGTGCTTTAGACTAGATATGAAGATCTCATCCACGATACAGTAACAACAATCAAGCAAATCTGTGCATTTCTCAATGAGCCGTTCGAGCCGGCGATGCTCCAGTGGCATAAGCTGACAACGCTGGTACCGGCCCGGGAGCGTCATATCCATCGCAGGCTCGAACAGCCGATGTCGAGCGAGAAGATCGCCGGATGGCGGCATCGGCTGAGTGCGCTGGAGTGCTTTGCGGTCGAGGCGTGTCTGCATCGGGACCTGACCCAGCTCGGTTATCAGCTCAGATTCGCCGGTGCTGGCTGGCAACCGCTGCTTGGCGCAACCGGCGCGCTGCTGCAGACAATCGCACCGTGGCTCAGGGGTGGCGTCCGTAAGCTGAAGAAACGGAGGCTGCTGCCGCAGGAGCTTTGCTTGTAAACGGGACACGCGCGCCGCGGAATCGCTTCGCGGCATAAGGCGTGGGGTCGATCGCTGGCTGGTTCCCCGCCACCAGATCCGCTGCCAGGCGCCCAGTGGTGGCCGCCGCGGTCAGCCCCACATGGCCATGGCCAAACGCATAAATCACATCGGCGCATCCGCTGGCCGGCCCGATGCACGGCAGTCCGTCCGGGGTGGACGGTCGGTGCCCCATCCAAGTTTTCACCCTGGTTGCAGGCAGGTCTGACGGCAGATTGGGAAACACCCGCCGCGCGAAGTCGCGCAGCACTCCGGCGCGCCGCCAGTTGGGCGCGGCGGCCAGCCCAGCCAGTTCCACCTGCCCGGCAAGTCGCAGACCCTGCGGCGTCATCACGCACGCCATCTTCCCATCGCTAGGCGAGACCGGGTAGCGCGGCGCGATGCCAGGGTCGGCGATCACGACGTGGTAGCCGCGCTCGGTCTCGAGCGGCACCTGGTCACCCGCCGCCGCGGCAAGCGTGTGCGACCAGGCACCTGCGGCGATCACCGCCCGGTCGGCGGCGATCTCGCTGCGTTCGGTCAACACCGCGCGCAGCCGCGCGCCCTCGATGCGAAAGCCCACCGCCTTCTCCCGCCGCAGCGCCGCCCCCTGCGCCACCCCGTGCCGCACCAGCGCCGCGACATAGGCGCCGGGATCGCGACACTGGCCATTCTCCTCCACCAGCAGTCCGAACGTGTAGCGCCGGCTCAGCGACGGCTCGCGCTGGCGCAGCTCATCACCGTTCAGTTCCAGCCAACGGACCCCGTTCTCCCGTCGCAACCGCCAGGCAAGCGCTTCCGCCTCGAAGTCGGCACGGGTCGGAAACACATACAGAACGCCCTGCCGGGTAATCAGATCGCCGACGCCGGCTTCCTCCGCGAGCCGCCGATGCCGCTCCGGCGCATCGAGCAGCAGCGGCCTGAGCGCCCTGGCGGTGGCCGCCACGCGCGCCTCGGTCGCACCGGCGCGCAGAAACCGCCCCAGCCACGGCAGCAGCGCCGGCAGGTAGCTCCAGCGGATCGCCAGTGGCCCGAGCGGATCGGCCAGCCAGCCCGGCACCTTGCGCCAGATGCCCGGCGCGGTCATCGGGATCACCGAGCTGGGATTGAGCTGGGTGCCGTTGCCGTAGCTCGCCGACTGTTCGCCGCCCGGTTCGCCCGGTTCCAGGATCGTCACCTGATGCCCGTCGCGCACCAGTTCAACCGCAGTGGCGGCGCCGACGACACCGGCCCCGATCACGACTACACGCGGCATCAGGCGGCGCGGCGCACGCGGTAGAACTGTGGGATGCCCTCGGGGATATCCTTCAGTTCGCTGCGGAACGTGGTCGGCTGATAGAACAGCCCGAGCGGCGCATAGGAGGGGTCCGCGAACAGCTCGGCCTGCATCTCGGCGCACAGTTTTTTCTGCGCCGCCAGGTCAGCCGCCTCGTACCACGCGAGCCGCAGCGTCTCCATCCTGGGATCGTTGGGCCAGCCGAACCAGGCCGTCGCCGGATCGGAGCGGATCACCGTCAGGGACGCGGGCGAGACATTCCCCGTGCCGCCGCCATAGGTGAAGAACACGCTCCAGCCGCCCTTGTCGATCGGCTCCTTGCTGGCGCGTCGCTGCACCACGGTGCCCCAGTCGAGCGACTGGTAATCGACGTTCACGCCGATCTTCTTCAACAGGTCGCCGCCGACCTGCGCCAGCGCCGCGATCACCGGAAAGTCCGATGCCGCCAGCAACACCACCTTCTCGCCCTTGTAACCGGCAGCAGCCAGTTCTGCCTTGAGCTTCTCGGGATCCTTCGGCCCCTGCATCATAGACACGCCGACATCGCTGGCGAGCGGCGTGCCGGGCACGAACAGACCGATGCCGGTCCTGATCAGCTCCGGATCGGCACCTGCCACCGCCTGCATGAACTCGCGCTGATCGATTGCGGACAGCACGATGCGGCGGATCGCCGCGTTGTCGAACGGCGGATACAGACAGTTGAAACGCATGATGCCGATCGAACCGGAGTGGTCCTTCACCACCGTGGTGAGCCCCGGCTTGCCCTTCAGCGTCACCAGCAGGTCAATGGTCGGATTCTCCCACCAGTCGAACTCGCCGGCCAGCATGGCCGCCGACTTGGTCGCCGGATCAGGCACCACTGACCACTCGACGCGATCGAAATGCACCGTCTTCGGCCCAGCCGTCATCTCGGCCGGCCCGCCGTCACGCGGGACATAGTCGGCAAACCGCTCGTACACTACGCGCGACCCGGCGACCCGCTCGGATGCAACGAAGCGGTACGGGCCCGAGCCGACCATCTCGGCAACCTGTTTCATCGGATCGGTCAATGCCAACCGTTCGGGCATCATGCAGCACATGTTGGTGGTGACGGCGAGCGCGTCCGGGAGCAGCGGGAACGGCTTCTTCAGCCGGAACCGGATCTGCCTGTCGGACGGCGCCGACACCTCGTCTGTCGCCGCGCGCAGCACACCACCGAACCCGTCGCGCTGCCACCAGCGCCGGACGCTGGCAACGCAATCGCGCGCCAGCACCGGTGTGCCGTCGTGAAATTTCAGGCCGTCGCGCAGCGCGATGTCCCACTGCAGCTTGTCGGCACTGACCGTATGGCCGGCCGCCATTTGCGGGTGTGGCTGGAAGTTGTTGTCCTGGCCATACAGTGTGTCGAACACCAGGTGCGCGTGGTTGCGCGTCACGTCGGCGGTGGTCCAGACCGGGTCCAGCACGGCGAGATCCGCTTGTGGCAGGAATTTCAGGACGCGCTGCGCTTCGGCGAGCACCAGGTTTGGTGCGGCCAGCACGGTCGCTCCGGCAACCGTGGACTGCAGAAACTCCCTCCGACGCATCGCAGTGCCTCCCGATTACACGTTCTTCTTCACCCCGTAGAACTGCGGCCAGCCGTCGTGGATGTCGGTCAGATAGTTGCGGAACGCGGTCGGCTGAAAATACATGCCAAGCGGCGCATAGGGCGGGTTCTGCCAGAACTCGACCTGCATTTCCTCGCACAGCTTCTTCTGCGCCGGCACGTCGGGCGCATCGAACCACGCAGCCCGCAGCGCCTCCATCTTCTCGTCGGTCGGCCAGCCGAACCAGTTGCCCTTGGTGCCGGTGCCTTGGAAGGTGATGTTCGGTGCCGGCGAGATGTTCCCGAAACCGCCAAGGTAGGTATAGAAGATGTTCCATCCGCCCTTGTCGATCGGCTCCTGGCTGGCGCGCCGCGCCACCACGGTGCCCCAGTCCAGCGCCTGGAAATCGGTGTTGAAGCCGATCCGCTTCAATACATCGGAGGCGACCTGTGCTTCCGCCCAGATCGTCGGGATCGTGGAGGCCGCCAGGATGACCACCTTCTCGCCCTTATAGCCCGCGGCGATCAGGTCCTGCTTCAGCTTGTTGTAGTCCTTGGGGCCACGGGTGATCTCGACGCCGACCGTGCTCGCCATCGGCGTATCCGGCACGAAGATGCCCACATCGGTCTTGATCAGCGACGGATCGGCACCGGCGACCGCCTCCATGATCTCCTGCTGATCCATCGCCGCCACCACCACGCGGCGGATCGCGGCATTGTTGAACGGCGGATAGAGATGGTTGAAGCGCAGGCAGCCGATCTCGCCGGTGCGGTCCTTCACCGCCAGGGTAACGTCCTTGGTCGCCTTGAGCTGCGGAACCAGGTCGATCGTCGGGTTCTCCCACCAGTCGATCTCGCCTTGCGACAGGGCGGCCGAGGCGGTGGCCGGATCGGGGATGAAGTTCCACACTACACGATCGACGTACACGACCTTGGGGCCGGCGTTGAAACTCGGTTTGCCGTCCTTGCGCGGCACGTATTTCTCGTTCTTCGCGTAAACCACCCGCTGTCCTGGAATGCGCTCGTCCGCCAGGTACTTGAACGGCCCGCTGCCCATCGCCTCGCTCACCTGCGCCATCGGGTCGGTTTTCGCCAGCCGTTCCGGCATGATCGCGCAATAGACCTCCGCCAGCGCGTTCGGCAGCAGCGCGAACGGCTTCCTCAGCCGGAACCGGATCACCTTGTCGGAAACCGCGGTCAGCTCGTCGGTGCGCACCATCAGCGCCTGCACGTAGGGATAGCGCTTGCCGCAGCGTTGGATGGTAGCAATGCAATCGCGCGCCAGTACCGGCGAGCCGTCGTGGAATGCGAGGCCGTCACGCAGCGTCAGGTCCCACTGCTTGCCGTCGTTCTCGATCGTGTGGCCATCAACCATCTGCGGCTGCACGTTGAACTCGGCATCGTAGCCGTACAGCGTGTCATAGACCGCAAGCGAGAAATTCCGCGTGATATCCGCGGTGGTCCACACCGGGTCGAGCGAGGCGAGATCCGCATGCGGCGTGAACGTGATGGTCTTGGCGGCATCGGCCCGCGCGATGCGCGGAGCGGCCACCGCCGTCGCGCCGGCCAGCGCGGATTTCAGAACATCTCGACGTTTCATCGGACGCGGCTCCCGAACGGAATTGGCGGCATGGTAGGTCAGCCGGACAGCGCCAGCAATTGCTCAGGGCGGCTCCAAGGCACGCAATGCCGCGGCGACGACGGGTGCTGCGGCCAACGACATCTGCTCGCCGTCATGCCCCACACCGGGCACGTTGATGACCGTCCAGGCGCAGCGGGTACCCAGTGCCTCAGCGGCCGCATGCCCGGCGCGAACATAGTTGTGGGCCCGCTGGTGCCGTGTCGCACCCTGACGCATGGAACGCGGCCCTTTGGGGAAGTAGCGCCCGGTTGTGTTGGTGTCGCGGGTGCCGGTCATGACGATGAGGGGAAACTCCAGCACGCATCGCAGAGCCTGAGGGTCCAGTCCGGCTTCGCCCAGGCCGAACGGCCAGGCGATGTCGAGATCGGGCATGGCGTAGGTACCGGCGTTGGCGCTCACGGCAACCGCAACATGATCGCGATAGCCGAACGACAACATGCGATGCACGTACTGCCCTCCGGCGGAATGGCCGAACAGGCCGTATTTCTCCCGCCGTGTCAGCCCCTGCCCGCGCAATGCCGAGAACAGCCGTTCGTCGATGCCATACGTCCACTGTCCACGTGGGTTCGGCGCGCCGCTTTCATCGTGGCGATTGCCGAAATGATACCAAAGATAGTCCGGAAATGCCTCTTCCGTGAATTCAACGGAGACCGCGAGAATGCCGGCTTCGTCCACCTGCCGGAGCCAGTAGTCCCGATAGTCGCGCCCGTTGCGTGCCACGCCATGATGCACGATCAGCACCGGCGTATGCTCGTCGTAATGCCGCGGCCGCGCGCTGTGCAGCAGAAGGGGCTGATCCGGAAATGCCGGGTCTGTGTAGATCACTGTATAGGCGCCGGGCCCATCCACCAGGGGCGACAGGTTGGTCATCATTATAGGTGTACGCCCCGCTCCAGTATCTCCAATGTATAGGCGCGATAGCTCATTCCCAGCGCCTCGGCCCGGGCGAGGCGCCGCAGCGCGATTTCCCGCCCTGGTGTCTTCCAGGCCCGCTTCGACGCGCGCTTCCAGCACCAATGGCGCCAGGATTCGTTCGGGTCTATCTCGGGGTCGAGCGGGGGACCGCCGTTGTCGCCGATCCCCCGCGGCGGCATATCGCTACGCGCGAGCGACGGCACGCCGAGCCATCACACCTACCAGGTGCGCCCGATACTCGGCACTGGCGTGAATATCGCTGTTCAGGTCGTCCGCCGGCGTGGCGATGCTGGCGATCGCATCCGGGGAGAAATTGGCCGTCAGCGCCTGCTCCATCGCGGTGTGGCGGAACACGCCGTTCTGCCCGGCACCGGTGACCGCGACGCGCACGCCATTTGCGGTCTTCGCCACATACACGCCCACGATCGCATAACGCGACGCCGGGTTCGGGAACTTCTGGTAGGCGCCCTTTTCCGGCACCGGAAATTCCACCGAGGTGATCAGTTCCCCCTGTTCCAGGGCCGTGGCGAACATACCCTGGAAGAAGTCGTCCGCCTTGATCGACCGGCGGTCGGTCTTGATGGTCGCATTCAGCGCCAGCACCGCGGCCGGATAGTCGGCGGCCGGGTCGTTGTTCGCCAGGCTTCCGCCGATCGTGCCGCGATGCCGCACCGCCTCGTCGCCGATATGCGAGGCGAGTTCCGCGAGCGACGGAAGCTTCGACTGCACCTCGGCATTGCCCGACACCGCGCCATGCGTCGTCATGCCGCCGATAATGATGATGCCGTTGTTGAACGAGACGCCGGTCAGCCCAAGTTTCGCCAGGTCCACCAGCAGCGACGGCTTGTTGAGGCGCTGCTTCAGCACTGGGATCAGCGTCATGCCGCCGGCCAATGCCTTGGCTTCGGGATCGGCGCTCAGCGCCTTCACCGCTTCGGCGAGGCTCGACGGCTTCTGATAGGCGAAATCGTACATCGTGCTGTTCCTCGTTCCGATTACTTGCGTGCCATGACGGACCAGAGCTTTTGCGGCGTTGCCGGCATGTCGATATGCCGCACGCCGTAGCCCTTCAACGCATCGACGACGGCATTGATGATCGCCGGTGGCGAACCGATCGCACCGACCTCGCCGCAGCCCTTCACGCCAAGCGGGTTGTGGGTACAGAGCGTAGTCTCGGTGCCGACGGTGATGTTGGGCAGATTGTCGGCGCGGGGCATGGTGTAGTCCATCATCGAGCCCGACAGCAGTTGACCGCCCTTGTCGTACACCGCGTTCTCCAGCAACGCCTGGCCGATGCCCTGCGCCACGCCGCCTTGCACCTGGCCTTCTACGATCATCGGGTTGATCACCCGGCCCACGTCATCAACCGCGACGAAGTTGACCACGTCGATGGCTCCGGTGTCCTTGTCGATCTCCACCTCGGCGACGTGGCAGCCGCCCGGAAAGGTGAAGTTCTTCGGATCATAGAACGCGGTCTCGTCCAGGCCGGGTTCCAGCTCCTCGATCGGATAGTTGTGCGGCACGTAGGCGGCAAGCGAAATGTCGGTCAGCGTCTTCGACTTGTCCGTCCCGGCGACATTGAACTTGCCGTCCTTGAACTCGATGTCCTCGACCGAGGCTTCCATCAGGTGCGCGGCGATCTTCTTGCCCTTGGCGACGATCTTGTCCATCGCCTTGACCATGGCGGTGCCACCGACGGCGAGGCTGCGGCTGCCATAGGTGCCCATACCGAACGGGATCTTTCCCGTGTCGCCATGCACCACCTCGACCTGATCGAGCGGCACACCAAGTTGGTCGCAGACCAGTTGCGCCAGCGTGGTCTCGTGCCCCTGCCCATGGCTGTGCGTGCCGGTATAGACCGTGACGCTGCCCGTGGGATGCACCTTGATGTTCGCGACCTCGTAAAGACCGGCGCGTGCGCCAAGCGAACCCACCACCGCCGATGGCGCGATGCCGCAGGCCTCGAGGTAGGTGGAAATGCCGATGCCGCGCAATTTGCCCTTCGCCGCCGCGGCGCTGCGACGGGCCTCGAAGCCGGCGTAGTCGGCCGCCTTCAGGCAGGCCTCCAGCGTCGCCTGGTAATTGCCGCTGTCGTACTGCAGCGCGACCGGGGTCTGGTAGGGGAACGCCTCGGCCGGAATGAAGTTCTTCCGGCGGATCTCGACGCGATCCATGCCAGTGTCCTGCGCGCAGGCGTCCACCAGACGCTCCAGCAGGAACGCTGCCTCCGGACGGCCGGCGCCCCGGTACGCATCCACCGGCACGGTGTTGGTGAACACCGCCTTCACCTCGCAGTAGATCACCGGCGTCTTGTAAACGCCGGCCAACAGGGTGGCGTAGAGATATGTCGGGATAGACGGCGCGAAGGTTGACAGATAGCCGCCCATATTCGCCAGCGTAGAGACGCGCAGCGCGAGGAAGTTGCCCTGCGCATCCAGGGCCATCTCGGCAACCGTGTCGTGGTCGCGCCCATGCGCGTCCGACATGAAGCTTTCGGTTCGCTCCGCCGTCCATTTCACCGGGCGCCTCAGCTTGCCGGCGGCCCAGGTGACGATCGCCTCCTCGGCATAGTGGTAGATCTTCGAGCCGAACCCGCCACCGACATCGGGTGCCACCACGCGCAGCTTGTTCTCCGGGATGTGCAGCACAAAGGCGCCCATCAGCAGCCGGATCACGTGCGGGTTCTGGCTGGTGGTGTACAGCGTGAACTCGCCGCTATGCGGGTCGAAGTCGCCGACCGCGGCACGCGGTTCCATCGCGTTCGGGATGAGACGGTTGTTGGTGAACTCCAGCTTCACCACTTTCGCAGCCTTGGCGAACGCCGCGTCCACCACCGCCTTGTCCCCGATATGCCAGTCGTAGCACAGGTTGCCCGGCGCATCGTCGTGCACCAGCGGCGCGCCAGGCGCGATCGCATCGCGCGTCGAGGCCACCGCCGGCAGGTCCTGGTAATCGATCACAATCGCTTCGGCGGCGTCCTTCGCCGCCTGCCTGGTCTCCGCCACAACGACCGCGACCGGGTCACCGACATGGCGCACCTTGTCCACCGCGATTACCGGATGCGGCGGCTCCTTCATCGGCGAGCCGTCCTTGTTGTGAATCAGCCAGCCGCACGGCAGCCCGCCGATATTGTCGGCCGCCATGTCGGCCCCGGTGAACACCGCCACAACAGCCGGCGCCTTGGTGGCGTCCGACGTGTCGATGCGGATGAGCTTCGCGTGTGGTCGGTCCGAGCGGCGGACGAACGCATAAAGTTGGCCCGGGCGGTTGATATCGTCGGTGTAGTTGCCGCGACCGCTGAGAAAGCGCGCATCCTCCTTGCGGCGGACGGCGGCTCCAATTCCCTCGAAAGGCATCGACGTGCTCCCTGTACCCCGCTTATTCCGCCGCCGCTTTCTGGTGCATCAGCGGCCAGGCGGCGGCGATCGCCTTGACGATGTTATGATAACCGGTGCAGCGGCAGAGATTGCCCTCCAGGCCTTCACGGATCTGCTTCTCGGTCAGGCCCCCGGGATGCGAGTTCACCAGATCGATCGCGCTCATCACCATGCCGGGCGTGCAGAAGCCGCACTGCAGGGCGTGATGCTCGCGGAACATCTCCTGCATCGGATGCAGCGTACCATCCGCCGCCGCCAGCCCCTCGATGGTGAGCACCGACGCGCCGTCGGCCTGCAATGCCAGCATGGTGCAGGACTTCGCCGAAATACCGTCCACGTGCACCACACAGGCGCCGCACTGGCTGGTGTCGCAGCCGACATGGGTACCGGTGAGCCCCAGCTTTTCGCGCAGCAGCTCTACCAGCAGCGTCCGCCCTTCGACCTCGACCGTATGCTGCCTGCCGTTCACCGTCAGGGTAACCTGAGGCATTGCGCAAACCCTCCCTTGTCGTCGCGTGGACGGAGTGTGGTCACCGCACCGTGCGGTGGTCAAGCGGGTGCGGCCAGCGCCGCAACGATATCGCTCTTGGCAAGGCGGGGTGCCGTGGAAGATCAAGGGGATTTTGATCGATTTTGCCACCGCACACCAAGCCGATCACGCTGGCGAAGCTTGGCGTGCCCGCGACGCCGAAACCGGGACCCTGAGATGCTTCGGTGAAGCATTTCACATCGGCGCGGCCCATCCCAGTGCATAACGCTCCCTACTCTGCCGCTATTTCCGGCCACCGGGCTGAAAGGAGAACGTCAATGCTTCCGTTGCTGATCGCCATGGGCGCCTTGCTATTCTCGGTAATCGGCTATGCGCTCTTCAATCCCGATCCGGCAGTCCACGACGGGGTGGATAACAACGCGAACGGTTGATGCAGGCTATCGCGCGGTCGTTCTTTGATCGCGATTTGGCATTCTTCAGTTGAGCGCGTGATTCAGACCTCCTGCGATACCGCCTCCGGTCATCACGCGCTGGCCCATGCCGGCCAGAATCACCGGCACAAATTCATGCAAACTCCGCCCATGGTGCGATCGGCGAAGGTCGGCATGGTGAGGCCGCGTGTTTCCGCGAAAATGAGGCCCAGGGCGGCAAGCAGCGGCACACTCACCGCCGGATGGCACCCCGGGCGCACTATGTTCGCTGGAATCAGAATACGACGTTCGATGCCGTGCCGTACATTGATGTCACGTGATAGAAGTCGCGCTGTCCCCGATTGAGTGCAGGGACAATCGAGAATGCATGATGTGTCGTAATTCCCTCGGTGGAAATCGATACGCTGCCGAATGCTGGTACGTTCACATGCGGCACCAGTAGGCTGAAGCTCGTCGAACCTGCATCTACCGTTCGCACGATCGTCACGCTGACGACCGCGCCGAGATCGCATTCCACGCGGCGGATCTGATCGCCGGTAAAGCTGAGCGATCGGATCGGATCCTGATAACTGAAGTGCGGCTTACCGTCGATGCCATTCGTGCTGTAGCTTACGTGCAGGCCACCGCCTGCGACGGCGAACATATTGGCGGCGACCAATGGCACCTGCGGTGCCAATGACAGTGACTCGCTCGTGGTGGTGGACATGCCTCCTCCTGTTGAATGCACTACCCCATCGCACTCCTTTCCAGAGGCGACGCAGGCGGAAGCTGACTAGCAGAAAGTCGCACCTTCAAATGTGATACCAGTCACAGGCTTCGCGGTGCGAAGCTGACGGCCTCAGCCGCAACGCGACGTATGTCACGCCGCCATCGGCACCACCTGCCCGCCCGGCACATGCTCAAGATGGCATGCCGATACATGTCGCTCGCCGACCGGCCGCAGCACCGGCTCCTCCACCCGGCACCGGTCGAATGCGAACGGACAGCGGGTGTGGAACCGGCAGCCGGATGGCGGGTTGATCGGCGAAGGCACGTCGCCCGTCAGGATGATGCGCTGCCGCTTCGCCGTAGGGTCCGGTACCGGCACCGCCGACAATAGCGCCCGCGTATAGGGATGGTGCGACTTCGCGAACAGCGTCCGCCGGTCCGCGAGTTCGACGATCTTGCCCAGATACATCACGGCGACGCGGTGCGTCAGGTGCTCGACCACGGCCAGGTCGTGGCTGATGAACAGCAGCGCCATGCCGAACTCGTCCTGCAGATCGACCAGCAGGTTGATGATCTGCGCC
>DATBKQ010000039.1:0-2259 GCA_036555825.1 Acetobacteraceae bacterium
TTCCGATCGCCTTCGGCGCCAATGCGCAGCAGCTCGACTGGCTGTTCGAGGCCATCCTCGCCGGCGCCGGCGGCAAGGACCTGTACCGCAAGGTGTTCGTCGAGCATGACGCGAAGGCGGCCGGCGGCGACGGCATGCGGCACGTGTTCGACATCATGGGACAGGTCCGGCAGTACGTGGATGACGGCAGCCCCAACCGGAAGTGGAACGACTCGCTGGCGCTGGTGGAAACCGACAAGGCGGCGTTGATGGTGGTAGGCGACTGGGCGAAGGGCGATTTCGCTGCCGCCAACAAGGTCGTGGGGCGCGACTACGGCTGCCAGATGGCGCCCGGCAACCAGGACGCCTATGTGATGACCGTGGACGTCTTCGTTTTCCCGGTGAACGACAAGCCCGACCAGAAGGCGGCGCAGGACAAGCTGGCCACGTTGATGATGGATCCGGCGGTGCAGACCGAGTTCAACGCGTTCAAGGGCTCGATACCGTCGCGGCTGGACGCCAATATCGCCGAGTTGGACGCCTGCGCGCAGCTTGGCCAGAAGGTGATGGCGGGCGGCGAGGCGAACCAGTTGCCGAACTTCGCGCTCGCCTTCAGCCCGGATATTCAAGGTCAGATCGAGGACCTGCTGGGCAATTACTGGAGCAAGCCGTCGATGACGCCGGCCGACGCCGCGAAGCAGCTTGCCAACATCATCGCCGGCGCCGGGCACTGAAGCATGATGAGGCCAGGTTGACCTCATCATGCTTCAGTTTCTTTGTTTGAGCGCATGATTCAGATCTCCGGGCGATTCCGCCTCCGATCATCACGCGCCAAGCCCATGTCGGCGCGGCTGCCGGTCGGTATGGAGGCGACGGCGCCGCTGCATTCCGCCGCCGCCACCGCGGCAGCCACGACGCGCATCGGTCGCGCCTATCGCACGCGCAGCCGCGCGGCGAAGATCGCGCTGGTACCGGCGATCCTGGTGATGCTGGGGTGCTACTACGCCAGCGTGACCTGGACGGTGTATATCTCGATGACGCGGTCGTTTCTGCTGCCGGTCTACCGGTTTGCCGGCGCGGCGCAGTACGAACGCCTGTTCGCGACGCCGCGCTGGCAGGTCGCCTACGGCAACATGTTCCTGTTCGGCGCGCTGGACATCATCGGTACCCTGGGTCTCGGCGTGCTGCTGGCCGTGCTGCTCGATCGCGCGGTGCGGTTCGAGGGCATCTTCCGCACGATCCTGCTCTATCCACTGTCGACCTCCTTCATCGTCACCGGCCTGACCTGGCAATGGGTGCTCAGCCCCACGATCGGCGTGCAGCAGTTCGTGCGGGGCCTGGGCTGGAACGGCTTCGTGTTCGACTGGATCACGCAGCCGGACCGCGCGATCTACACCCTGGTGTTCGCCGGCATCTGGCATCAGTCCGGCCTGATCATGGCGATCATGCTGGCTGGATTGCGCGGGGTCGATCGCGAGATCTGGCGCGCCGCGCGCGTGGAAGGCATCCCGACCTGGCGCACCTATGTCAGCATCGTGCTGCCGATGCTGCGCCCGCTGATTGTCACGTGCGTCGTGCTGATCGCCATCGCCGTGGTGAAGAGCTACGATCTCGTTGTGGCGATGACCAACGGCGGCCCCGGATTCTCCTCCGATCTGCCGGGCAAGTTCGTCGTCGATTTCGAATTCGAGCGCGCCAATATCGGCCAGGCTTCGGCTGCCGCCACCGTCATGCTGGGCTCGGTGCTGGCGATCATCTCGCCGTATCTCTATTTCGAGCTGGCGCGGAAGAACCGATGACCGCGGCACGCCGGCACGCCCGCATCGGCCGGATCGGACTCTACACGCTGCTCGTGTGGATCTGCCTGTTCTTCTCGATCCCGCTGCTGGTGGTGATCTCCACCTCGCTGAAGACATCGGACGAAGTGCGCACGTTCTCGATCTTCACCCTGCCGGCGGCACCGAGCATCGCCGCGTGGATCAAGGCCTGGTCGTCCGCCTGCACCGGACTCAACTGCGGCGGCGTGCGTGTCGGCTTCTGGAACTCGGTGCGCATCCTGATCCCCAGCGTCGTCATCTCGGTGCTGGCCGGTTCGGTCACCGGCTATGCGCTGTCGCATTGGCGCATCCGCGGCGCCAACGCGATCATGCTGCTGCTGCTGATGTGTGCCTTCATTCCCTACCAGGTCATCCTTTATCCGCTGGTGAAGACCTTCAGTACGATCGGCATCTACAGCTCGCTGCCCTGCATCATCGCCGTGCATGTCATCTTCGGCCTTCC
>DATBKQ010000040.1:0-6145 GCA_036555825.1 Acetobacteraceae bacterium
CGGCTCCAGCGCCAGCGGCTGCTCCTCGAAAGTCGGCCGGCCGGTATCGGGGTCGAAGCCGGTCTGCACGCGGCGGGTGATCACCTCGCCCTTGGCCCGAGCGTCCGCCACCCTGTCATTGTAGCCGGTGAGGTTTCGCACCCCGAGCTGGCTCATCGCGCGGTAGCGCCGCTCCATCTCGCGCACCGTCCATTTCAGCGCGGTCACCGCCTTGGCGGGTTCCGTCACCACCGGCGCCATCAGATGCGGGATGCCCTCGTACATCGACAGCTCCAGCATCTTCGGATCGATCAGGATCAGCCGGCACTGGTCCGGCGACAGCCGATACAGCAGCGACAGGATCATCGCATTGACGCCGACCGACTTGCCGGACCCCGTGGTGCCGGCGATCATCAGGTGCGGCATGCGCGCGAGATCGGCGAACAGCGGCGCGCCGTTGATCTCCTTGCCGAGTGCCAGGGTCAGGCGCCCGCCCTGCTTGTGCAGTTCGTCCGAGGACAGGATCTCCGACAGGAACACCGTCTCCCGCTTCACATTGGGCACCTCGATGCCGATCACGCTCCGTCCCGGCACCGTGGCGATACGCACCGCCGTCACCGACAGGCTGCGCGCCACATCGTCCGCCAACCCGATCACCCGGGCGCTCCGGATCCCTGGCGCCGGCTCCAGCTCGTAGAGCGTCACCACCGGGCCGGGCCGGATTTCGACTATGCTTCCCTGCACGCCATAGTCGGAAAGCACCGACTCGAGCAGCCTCGCGTTCGCTTCCAGCGCCTCCCGGCTGGGGCCGGACGAGGCAAGGGCGGGTGGTGGCTTCAGCAGCGACAGCGGCGGGAAGCGCCACCCGGACTCCGGCAACGGCAGGCTCTCCTGCCGGGGCCGCAGGCGAGGCACGGGCGCCGGACGTGTCATCCGGGGCACGGCCTGTGCCGGCTCGTCCATCGGCGCGGCAAACCGGATGGGGAGCTCCGGTTCCGGACGCGCAACGCTCTTCGGATGGCGGCGGAACGCCAGCCAGCCCGGCAGGCGTGGCAGGCGGAAGGAGGGCGCCCGGCAGCTCCGCAGGAAGGCAAACCGCACCACCTGGCGGACACCGTGGCCGGCGGTCCGCCACTCGCTCGTGGACAGGCCGAGTGCCAGCAACGTCAGGCTGATGGCCAGTGCCAGACCCATGGTCCAGATGATCGCGGATCCGACCGGGCCCAGCACATCCCTTCCAGCGGCGAGCCCAGCCTTGGCGAGCAGGCTGCCGAGTGCGCCGCCCAGGCCCGCGACCGTCGGCCAGGCCGCGGATCGCGGCATTGGCAGGCTGGCAAACACCCCCGCGTCGACCGGTAGCGCCGCCACCAGCGCCGCGACCCGGACCCCGACACTGCCGAGACCGCGCCGCGAGGCGATGCGCCATGCCCAGGTCAGCATCGCCACGCCCGGCACTGCGCCCGCCAGGCCGAAGCCTTGCAGCAACAGGTCCGCGAGCATCGCCCCCAGCGGTCCGGCGAGGTTGGTGGTCTGCCGGCTGCTCGCCGTGTTCAGCGACGGATCGCGCGGATCGTAGCATGCCAGCGCGACCAGCAGCGCCAAGCCGAGCAGCCCCAGGATCAGCCCGGTCAGTTCCGCCGACCGCTGCTGGATCAATGCCCGGATGGTGGGCGAGGCGAGGCGGCGTGTCTCTACGGTCCTGGCGCTGGCCATCCTTGTGTCCGCTCCTCGTACGACGCTGGAACTATAGGGCGGTGGCCACTGATTCCCGAAGCGCCATCGCCATGGCTTGCGGGAGGTGTGTCGTCCACGTCACTCTCCGCTTCATGAGCCAGCATTTGTCGGTCGAGGTCTGCGTGGTGGGGGCGGGGCCGGTCGGCGGTGCGCTGGCCTGCCGGCTGGCGGCGGCCGGCATCGCCACGGCTGTGGTAGACCGTGCGCCGCTACCGCCGATGGAGCATCCCTCGTTCGACGGCCGGGCCTACGCCATCGCTGCCGGTTCGCAGCGGGTGCTGGTCGAGGCCGGAGTCTGGGACAGGCTGGTTGAGCCGGCCTGTCCTATCCTCGACATTCGCGTGAGCGACGGTCGTATCGGTCGCCCGGCGTCACGGCTGTTCCTGCACTTTCACCATGCGGACACCGGCGCGGCGGCGTTCGGCCACATGGTCGAGGCGCGCAGCCTGCGCGTGGCGCTGAACGCGCGGATGCACGCATTGCCGGCCCTGCACGTGTTCGCGCCGGCGACCGTCGAGGTGCGCCGGGTGGGCGACGGCGTCACGGTGACCGTCGGCGACGGACCCACGATCGGCTGCCGGCTGGTTGTCGCGGCCGAGGGGCGCAATTCGCCGCTCCGCCAGGCCGCCGCCATCCCGGTCACATCGTGGCGCTATGACCAGACCGGCATCGTGTGCGCGATCAGCCACCGGCATCCACACCACAACGTCGCGCTGGAGCACTTCCTGCCTTCCGGGCCATTCGCGCAACTGCCGATGTGCGCCAGCCCGGATGCGGAGGACGGGGGTGCGCCCAACGTCTCCGCGATCGTCTGGACCGAGCGCACCGCCATCGCCAGGCGCATGCTGGAACGGGACGATGCCGGGTTCTCCGACGAGATCGCCCGCCGCCTTGGCGGCCATCTCGGCGCGGTGCGGGTGATCGGCCGCCGCTGGTGCTACCCTCTCGGCGCCTTGCATGCCCATCGCTACTTCGACACCCGCCTGGCCCTGGTCGGCGACGCCGCCCACACCATCCATCCGATCGCCGGGCAGGGCCTGAATCTGGGCTTCCGTGACGCCATGGCGCTCGCCGACCTGCTGATCGAGGCATCGGGGCGGGGCGGTGATCCGGGCGCTCCCGAGTTGCTCCGCCGGTACCAGCGGCTGCGGCGGCCGGACAATCTGCTGATGCTCGCGGCAACCGATGCGCTCGATCGGCTGTTCAGCAACGACATCCGCCCGCTGCGGCTGGCGCGCGATCTCGGGATCGCCGCGGTGAATCGCATGCCGCCGCTGAAACGCCTGTTCGCACGCCAGGCAATGGGCGCGCCCGGTCCATCGTCATAACGGGCTCGTCCGAAGCAGCAGCCACTGTCCGGCGCGGAACACCACGGGGCCGCAGGTTGCGGTCAGCCGGGCAACGGCGGATGGCGTCGTCAGCAGGACAATCGCGTGCGCAATGCCGATATCCGTGCCGCAGCCATGGTCGAAGAGTTCCTGTCGCGCTTCGATGCGGCGATACCAGGTGATCAACTCGGCGTCGTTGGTCGGAGCGAACTTCCACATCACCCATGTGGGGCGCCCGGCGCGCCGTTCGAAATCGAGCCACTGCATCTCCACGTCCGGGTCGATCAGCACAACATCGCCAGGCTTCGTGATCCGCTGCACAGCCTTCACAACCTGGGCCTTCTGATCCTCCGCAGCCTCGGCCGTGTTCATCTCCCGTAGCAGGCGACCACCCTGCACGTTGCAGAATATCGGGACGATCGCTGCCAGCAGCGCCGCACGGAGCAGCCATGCACGGCGGCCCGCGATGCCGACCGCGGCGGCCAGGATCAACATGAGCCACAACAGCTCCACCAGCGACGAGGGACGGAACAGATAGAACTTGCCGAGCACGCCCGTGTCGCGGTCGAGGAACTTCGGTATCAGCACCAGGAACAAGTAGCCGAGCAGGCCGGCGAGCCACACCGCCGTCACTCTCAGGCGCCGCGTCGCGCCGTTGCTGGCGAGCCAGATGCAGCCGATCAACATCGGCGCGGCCATGACATAGCCGGGCAACCAACGATCGTGGAAATATGCCCACGACAGGAACGGCGATTGATGGTGCGGCTCGCGGATGATCGAATAGATGACATCGGGCGGTGGTATGTCGGTCGCAGCCGCCGCTGAATGGTCCGCAACGCGGGACCAGGCAATCGCAATGAGCAGCGGTGCGACCAACAGCGCGTAAAGCGCCCCGCCCGCGGCCACCTGTCGCCGGTCGGATAGCCGCAGCGCCATCGCGGCGATGAACCAGAATCCGCCGACAAGGAAATGAAACCAGGTCGCCAATACGAACAAGAGCACGGGGGCGGTCAGCCGTTCCTTGGTCAGTACCAGGCGCAGCGCGGCGATGACGAGTACATAGGCCGTCACCTTGGCTTCGTAGCCGCCAAACAGCCACTCGCCTCCCATGAGATCCTGGCCGATCAGCGCCATGATCATGACCGCGATCGCCGCATCCAGCGCCGACAGCGCGAAAACGCCGAACAATCCCGTCAGCACCAGCGTATAGGTGGCGACTGTCAGCAACCGGGTCACAATCTGCGATGGTGTATATCCGATCAGCCAAATCAGCGCGCCGAGAGTGGTGTCGCTGAGCATCCTGTGCGGCGACACATCGAACACCGCGGTCTCCCCGGGCCAGCTTGTGCCGGCGACGAACCGCGCCGCCAGGGCAAAGTAATTCTCCTCATTGTCCGAAAGGATGCCGTTTGGCGGGATCAGCGCCAGCAGGGCCACTGCCAGTACGGCAGTGCCGGCGATGACGCCAATGCCGGGCGTCGTCAACCGTTGTTTGGCGCGGGTCGCACCCACTATCTCACGGTCGCCACGCGCAGCGAATTGGTGCTGCCTGAATGGCCGAACGGCACGCCGGCGGCCACCACGATCTCGTCGCCGTGCTGGGCGAACCCCTCGATCTGCGCCACCCGCGAGGCGCGCGTTACCGCCTCACTCATTGAATGCGCGTCCGCCGCGACCACCGCATGCAGACCCCAGACGAGCGCCATGCGCCGCGCGGTGGCGATGTGCGGCGTGAGGCCGATGATCGGTGCTTCCGGCCGCTCGCGCGCAACGCGCAGCGCGGTCGCGCCGGAAGCGGTGTAGGCCACCACCGCCTTGGCGCCGATCGTATGGCACACTTGGCGCGCCGCAGCGGCGATCGCATCCTCGGTGACATGTTCGGGCTCGCCGCGGCTTGCCTCGATCATCGCCCGCCAGCCGGGGTCCTGTTCCACCCGCGCGACGATGCGGTCCATCATGTTCACCGCCTCGAACGGGTACTGCCCCGCGGCGGTCTCCCCCGACAGCATGACGGCGTCCGCCCCATCGAACACCGCCGTCGCGACGTCCGAGGCCTCGGCCCGCGTCGGCGCGGGCGCGCTGATCATGCTCTCCAGCATCTGCGTCGCCACCACGACCGGTTTGCCCAATTGTCGTGCCGCGCGCACGATGCGCTTCTGCGCCAGCGGAACCTCCTCGGGCGGCAATTCCACGCCGAGATCGCCGCGTGCCACCATCACCGCGTCGGTCAACTCCATGATGGCGTCGAGATTCTCCAATGCCTGCGGTTTCTCCAGCTTCACCATCACCCAGGCGCGCCCGCCGATAAGCTGCTTCGCCTCCGCCACATCCTCCGGACGCTGCACGAAGGACAGGCCGATATAGTTGGCGCCGTGCTCCAGCGCGAAGGCGAGGTCCGCGCGGTCCTTGTCCGTCAGCGCGGGGATCGGCAGCACGACGTCAGGGACGTTGACGCCTTTGTGGTCGGACAGCGGCCCACCGACGACGACCTCCGTCTCCAGCGCGTCGGGCCGCTTGCGCAGCACGCGCAGGCGCAGCTTGCCGTCGTCCAGCAGCAGCGAGCAGCCGATCTGCGCCGCCTCGATGATCTCCGGATGCGGCAGGTTGACGCGTGACGCGTTGCCGGGCGTCGGATTGAGATCGAGTACCAGTTGCTGGCCGGTCTGCAGAAACGCGCGGCCGCCGGAGAAGCGCCCGACGCGCAGCTTCGGGCCTTGCACATCGGCGAGGATGCCGATCGGCCGATTGAACCGTTCTTCCAGCTCGCGGATCATGGCGAAGCGCTTGGCGTGGTCGTCGTGCGTTCCATGGCTGAAGTTCAGCCGGAACACGTCGGCGCCGGTCTGGAACAGCCGCGCCATCACCTCGGCGGACGAACTCGCCGGCCCGAGCGTCGCAATGATCTTGGTCCGTCGCCGCCGGCGCAGTTTCGGTCGCGTCGCCACTGCTTCCCCTCAGGCGATCAGGATGGCACGGAGATCGTTGACATTGGTCAGCGTCGGGCCGGTGCGAAGGGGATCGCCGATCCGGTCGAACAGCGTATGGCTGTCGTGGCCGGCAAGCATGGCACGCGGATCGAGACCCGCCGCGCGGGCACGCGCCAG
>DATBKQ010000041.1:0-14566 GCA_036555825.1 Acetobacteraceae bacterium
GTCATGGCGGCACTCCCTCCCCCATCGCCGTTCGGCGCGGCAGCCCGCCCGAGCGGCAGACCCAGTGCGCTATGCGCCTCCGCGAGCCATCTTATAACGCTTCGATCCGGAAATTTGCCTCCGTCGGCTTCCCCGCGCGGCCGTTGATCGGCAGGATGTCCTGCGGGCAGGCCGAGAACGCGACGACCAGATCCATCTCCGCGCGCAGCCTGATGTAGCTGCCGGGCGTGGAGACAGGCGGTTCGAATGACAGCGCGCCCTCCGCGGTCCACGGGATGTTCATGAACAGGTTGAGCGGGCTCGGCGTCTCCGGTGGCCGCAAGCCCAGTTCGGCCAACCCTTGGGCCAGATTGTCGGTGCAGTTGTCGTGATAACCGGTGCAACCAAGTCCCTCGTAGCGGTAGCGGTCGCACGCCGCCATCAGCGTGTCGTGGATGCCGCCCGAGGTATCCTCCAGCACCGTCAGGATCGGCCGCCGGTGGTTGGTCAACAGCCGATCGCCGATGCGCGGGATCAGCCGCTGCATGCCGGCGCGGCTGTGCTCCATCGACATGAACTCGGTCAGGTCGCCGCGGTTGAACGCCCAGGTGTCCACCACCTGCTCGCCATGCGTGTTGATGACGCGAACGACCTGGCCAACAGCGACGAAAGCCGCCATGCCGCGGCGGGCCGGAATGCAGATCGCTGTGTCGGGCATCGATGGTTCCCCCTGCTTGCGGCGGCAAGTCTGCCGCGAACGGGGCGCGGAGGACAGCCGGGACCGGCGCCAAAGCATGATGAGGTCAGGTTGACCTCACCCTGCTTTGGCGTTCTTTGGTCGAGCGCGTGATCCAGACCTCCGACGATTCCGCCTCTGGTCATCACGCGCTACTCCGCGGGGCGCAGCGCCTCGCGATAGCGGCGATAGCCATCCATGAGGGTGCGGAACAGCGCCTCGGCCGTCGCCCGGTACGCGGCGGCCGAGAGATGCGGTGCCGCCCGGCGCAGCATGGCGCAAGGACCGCCCGTCGCCGCCTGCCAGTCCCAGAAGTATGCCCCCTCGCGGGGAGCCACGACGCGCTGAGCCAGGCGGATGGCGCTCAGGTTCGGCGGCGCGGTCCATTGCGGATCGCCGCAGGCGACCGGTTCCCGGCTGTTCCTACGGCGCGGCAGGTATTCGTCCGGCGGACCCAGCACCAGCAGCGCGGCCTGCGGCGCCGCGGCGTGCAGCTCGCGCAGCCTCGCGGCAAGGTCCTCGGCGTACGCGGCGGCACTGATGCTGTCGCGCAAGCCTGCCGCGGTGCCGACCGCCAGCACGATCAGCGACGGCGTGAGGTGCTGGAGTTCCTGGCGCACCAGTGTCGGGTCCCAGCGGTCCATTGCGTCCACGTCAGTGCCGGGGGTGCCGAGATTGGCGTAGATCACCCCGGGCCGGCCGCGCGCGATGTTCCAGCCCAGCAGGTTCACCGGCCCGTCGCCGAGCGCCTCGACCGTGAGGGTACGGCTTCCGGCCGCCGGCGGCACCGGCTGCCAGGCCGCGTTGCGGGTCGGCGCGGTGGTGGCGATGGGCGCCCGGCTGCCATGCTCGAGCGCGGCCAGGAGCGTGCCGCCGCCGGGCTCGCGCAGCACCTCGATCTCGGCATGCGCCAGGTCGTCGCTGTCGCCCACCGTCAGGGTCATCGTCGCCGGTCCGCTGGCATGCTGGCGCACGCCGGCGATCCCGAACGGGCCGGGGGCGCCCGGGAGATCGCTGCTGACCACCGACCAGTCCTCCTGGGTCACCGACACGCGGGCGGGCTTGTAGCCACGGTAGGGCACGCCGGGCGGCAGCACGCCGCGGCCAGCGTCGCCGAAGCGGGCCTGGAGCAGTTCGCGCATTCGGCCGCTGTAGCTGCCGTTGTAGCTGCCACCGAGCTGCAGGATGACGACCGTCGGACTGGAGGCCAGCGCGCGATAGAAGGGCATCAGCGGCGCCTCCGGCCCGAGTTTCGCTGCGAGGGCCGCATCGGACCCGGGCCGCCCCGGCGCGCAGGAGGCGATGAGCAGAGCTATCAGAGCGGCCGGCGCCAGTCGTCGTCGCGATGCAACCATAGGAGTCAATTATTCCCGCGGATTCAACAACGTCGGCTCGGTACCAGTCGGCGCCGGCACGCCCGCATGCCGGACGTTATGCCGCAGTCGAGGCGCGGGCACGGCATCAACGGCAAAACGGCCTCCCAACCTCGCCGACTCCACCTCCATCGGCTAGAATCAGTGCACGGAAAGACGCGGTTGTTGAGGTCTGTAGCCGGGCAAACCTGGGAGACGCGGCCAGGATCGGTTGCCTGCGGAGAAACTGTGATGTCGAGAAGCGAGCTTATCTGCAGATACTTCGACCACAGCGACAGTCTATTGGAACTCGGACCAAGCTATAACCCCATCGCGCCCAAGTCGGATGGTTGGAACACCGTGATCATCGATCACGCCTCGCAGGAGGATCTGGTAGAGAAGTATACCGGCATGGGCGTCGAAGGGGTAAACCGCATCGAGCCGGTGGACTTTATCTGGCAGGCGGGCCCGCTCCTGGCGCTGATCCCAAAGGAACTGCACGGCACTTTCGACGGGCTCATCGCTTCGCATGTCTGCGAGCATCTTCCCGATCTCATAGCCTTCCTTCAGGATGCTTCCGCGCTGCTCAAGGGCGATGGACTGATTGCGCTCGCATTGCCCGATAAGCGCGTCTGCTTTGACTTCTTTCAACCTCTGACAACCACTGGAGACCTGCTGGCCGCTCACACCGAGCGTCGGGTCCGGCATCAGCGTCGCACCTTCTTCAATCAGGCCGCCTACTTCGTCAGCCGCAATGGCGAAGGGGGATGGGCGCATGCCGAAAAGGCCGCCCCATTCCATCTCAACAATACACTTGGGCAGGCCCAGCAGGCATACGATGAAGCGGATGAAGGTCCGGGTTCGGACTATCGCGACACCCATGCCTGGACATTCACGCCCAAGAGCTTCGAACTGCTGGTTCTCGAGCTGAACCTGCTCGGGCATATCGATTGGGCGATTCGAGCCATCGAACCCGCGCCTGGGGTGGAATTCTACGTATGGCTGGAACGTAGGCGCCTGGCAATGGCCGACGCCGAGACCAACCGAGTCCGCCTGTCACTGCTGACCGCGATCGGCTGGGAAAGCCGCGATGCCATAGTCCAGCTCAGCGGGTTCATCGGCACGACCGATCCTGCCAGGCAGATGCCAGGTGTAGCCGACGCAGACAGCGGAGAACCGAGCATTGCGGTTGTCATCCCGCTCTTCAATGGGTCCGACTACATTGAACAAGCCTTGCAAAGCGTATTTCGACAAACGCTTCCACCCACAGAGATTGTGGTGGTGAACGACGGATCGACCGATAGCGGCGCTGAGATCGTGGAACGCCTTGCGAAGGAGCACCCTGTCACCTTGCTGCACAGGCCAAATCAAGGACAGTCCGCGGCAAGAAATGTCGGCGTGCGTGCGTCCAGCAGCCAGCTCATCGCTTTCCTCGATCAGGACGACATTTGGTACAGGACGCATTTGGAAGAGCTTGTTAAGCCATTTCTCTCCCCCGCGGACCCTCCCGTCGGCTGGGTTTATTCCAATCTCGACGAAATAGACAAGGACGGGCACTTGGTGTGCCGATCGTTTCTGAACCTGATGCCGGCCTCGCATCCGAAGAAGCAACTGTCGGATCTGATCAGCGAGAACATGTTCATTCTGCCGTCGGCATCCTTGATAAGCCGGGAAGCATTCGAATTGGCCGGCGGCTTTGACGAACGGCTGTGCGGTTACGAGGACGACGACCTGTTCATGCGCATTTTCAGAAGAGGTTATGACAACGTGTATATCAGCCGCGCCTTGTCTCAATGGCGGATCTATCCGGCCTCGGCATCTTACAGTTCCCGATTTGCGGAAAGCCGGTCCATCTATTGCCAGAAGCTCTTGGATCTCTTCCCAAACGACAAGCAGCTTGGCCGGTATTATACGCGCGATATGATCGTTCCGCGTTTCCAGGCCGAAGCTTTGCGCGACTACGAGGCTGCTCTGTCGTCGGGTGAAGCCTCACGAATTGCCGCTGCCCGAGAAGAGCTTCTCGAGCTGTCCGCGGGAAGCCCACCGATCATCTCCGCTATGTTGGAAAGAGCTCTCAAGCATTACAAGCGAATGCTCTCCAGCAGAGACAATCATGGGATCACCGTTATATGGAACGAGTTGATTCGGCTTACGTCGCATACGCCCCAGAAGCACACCAGGCTGCGTCTTACCTTGGGCATGTTACGTTCGCCAATCATCTCAAGACTTGCGTTCGCGGCCCGTGGGATGCTGCGACCGGCGATGCTTTGGGCGTTCCGTGCCGAACCCTCGCCAAAACCCAGCCAGAGCGCGACCGCTTGAGGCGGGTTCGTCGGAAAGCGTGAATCGCGCGCTCTATATCAATGAGTTGCCAGGGCATGATCGGATCAACCTGATCCGATCATGCCCTGGCATTCGATCGCAGAGGAGCGTGAGGTCGGGTTTGACCTGATCATGGGCCGGCTCAGGTGTTGCCGTGGATGAACATGTACGCACTCCCGCTCGCCGGATCAGTGCCAAAGTTCACGCTCAGGCGCCCATTGCCGAGGTCGGCGCCGGTGTATCCGGCAAGCGTCAGCGATGCGTTTGGCTTTCCTGGCGCGGTGGCGTGCAAGGTGAGCCCCGTGTAACCGCTCGCACCCTGTCCATCGACCCACGAGAGATCGAAATCCTGCGGCGTGACACCCCAAATGGTGGCGGCGTCGCCGGCATGGAACCCGCTCACCGTGCTCCAGATATCCGATGACGGACGCCGGTCATCGACGAAGAAGGTATCGGTGCCGCTGCCACCGACAAGGAAATTGGAACCGGTGCTGCCGTCCAACACATTCGTGCCGCTGACCACCGCGATCGCATCCATCCCGCTGCCGCTGTGTATGAACCAGTTGGGGGTGAGAGCGTTGATGTTCACGTTGTCGGCAGTCAGATTGATATACTGTTCCTGCACCCCGGCCACGGCTCCGGTGTACGTCTGAGCCGAGGCAGGCACAGATTGGCCGGTTGAGGTGTCCAGCACCGAGACCGTGGGGACGGGCGCATCAGTCACTGTCAACGTGAAGTCATTCAGCGCCGTCAGTTCCGTGTTGTGGAGGACGGAAGAACTGCTGACCATGGTTCCCGGAGCAATGTTGCCCACGAGGGTCATCTGCGATGCCGCGGTTGCGGTCTGGGTCGTGGTCTTCCCGGTGGGATCGTAGAGCGCGACCGTTTCACCGCTGACGGGCTGCACCCGGGTGAAGTAGGCGTAATTGGCGTTGACCGATTCGCCGTAATCGACCACGCCGGGCACCAGGATGTACGGCAGTTGCTGCCCGGTATTGGCGAGGGTGAACGTCACGCCTGGGAGGGTATGACCCGTGTCGTTGATCACATCGATTTCGAGATTGACAGTGAACCCCAGGGAATCCGGCGGATTCGGCCACTGGGTCGAGGCGTCGCCGATGACTGAAATGGTGCTTGGTTGATCGTTCCTGATGTTGATCACCAGCTTCACAGTGGGAAAGGACGCAAAGTCTGCGTCCGGCACAACTCCCGATGCGGGGATGGGCGGACGCGTGGGCGGGTCGTCGACTGCTATGGTCGCGTCAGAGGGGATGACCAGGGTCCACGATCCTGTGCCAGAACGGACAGTGTTCTGATCTGCTACGAAGGCCATCGCTGAGGCTCCAAATGGTTGGCGAATGGGTGGACAAGCCGCCGCGCCGGCTGGCCGCGGGCTGACGTGGCTCCCTCGCGGCGTTGCGGCGGGTCGGCCGGCGCTTGTGGCGCATACGGCCTTTGCCTGTTCAGCCTGAACTCACGCGCTCGGGCGTTTGCGTCCAGCGCGTGATGACCAGGGGCGGGTTTGGGCTTCCAATCGGCGACTCCGGCCCCCCCATCGAACTCGTTCGGCAGGAACCCGCGATTGGGCACCCGGTCAGAGATCTGAATCACGCGCTCAACCGACCGAAGCCAGAGCAGGTGAGGTCAACCTGACTTCATCGTGCTTTAGCTGTTGCCGTGCACATACATATACGCGCTCTCGCTGGCGGGGTCGGTGCCGAAACTCATGGAAAGCCGCCCATTGGTGAGGTCGGCCGTGGTGTATCCGGCAAGCGTCAGCGACGCCGTTGGTTTCCCGGTGGCGGTGGCGTGCAGTGTCAGACCGGTGAAGCCGGCCGCGCCCTGACCGTCCACCCAGTTCAGGTTGAAGTCGTTCGGCGTCACCCCCCAGATCGTGGCGGCGTCTCCCGTGTGAAAGCCATTTACGGTGCTCCAGATATCCGCGGTGGGGCCGCGGTCGTCCACGAAGAAAGTATCCGTGCCGCTGCCGCCGACGAGGAAATTGGAACCGGTACCGCCGTCGAGCACATTGGTTCCACCGTTCGCGGCAATGGCATCGTTGCCGCTCCCGCTGTGGATGAACCAGTTCGGATTGCTGACACTGATGTTCAGGCTGTCAGAGGTGATGTTGATGTATTCGTGCAGCAGGCCGGACACCGGTCCGCTATATGGTTTTTCATTGGCCGGAACCGGCTGGCCTGTGGTGGTGTCAAGGACGGCCAGATCGCCGGGCGGCGGCGTGGCGGTCGCCTCGAACTGCGAGGCAGCCCCAGCCGCATCGCCGAGACTTGGGTTCAAGTAACTGGTCACCGGAGTGCCGATGCCGGTCGACGGGTTGATCGAGTACACCTTGGTCCCATCGACACCGTACAGCGTGCCGTTCGACCCGGTGGCAAGCGCGAGCACACTTGGATTGGCGACAATGGTGCCGACGATCTGTCCGGCGCCGGTCGAAGGGTCGATCAGCGCGAGATCGCTTACCGCGCCATCCGTGACCGCCTCATAGAGCTTGCCATTCAGAAATGCGAGATCGCCCGCCGATGCGAATCCGGACGGCAGCCCTGAATTGCCCACCAGCGTTGCCGCCCCGGTAGAGGCATTGATGGTGTACAGGCCGGTGCCGCCAGACCCGTAGAGCGTTCCGCTGGCTGAAAAGACCAGGCCATTGATCGAAACACCGGTGCCGAAGTTCCCAACCGGCGTGAGCGAGCCGTTCAGCTGGCTCACCGTGTAGAGAGTGGAAAAGGTCGAGCCATACAGCTGTTCTTGCGGGTTGAATGCAAGATCGGTCAGCACGGTTCCGGTATAGCCGACAGGCGTGACTGCTCCGGTGACTGCGTCAATGTGCCCGACGTTCCCGCTCGTGTCGTCGATCCATAGAATGGGGTCAGCCATTGCGAAGGCCCTCCTGGGGCAATAACCGAAGTTCTGCTTACCCCGTGAAAAGCAGTCGTCGCAACCATTCCCGAATCAACACGTGGCGATTGTTTGACGATACGTAAGATGTTGTTGCGGGATTAACGTAAAGGACCCCGACCATTTAGGGCAATATTGCACCCCAAGGATGCTGCCTCGGTATTTACAGCTGCATCCGTAAGAACTTCGGGTAGCCTGCCGCGCCCGGCAAAGGCGATGGACCGGCCAGGTCGAGAGTCGCTACCTGGCTGTCATCGACGGTTCCGTACGGTGCAAAACCGCCGGCGCCAATCACCGAACGTAATCCAGCACTTACGGTGTCCGGCGGGAAAACTTCAGGCTCGATCTATCTCGAAGCCGACGTCCGCTCGCAGGCGCTGTCCGCGGCCTTCCCGCGATCGCCGGCGCGCACCAGGCGCGGATAGCGGCCAGCCGCGAGCGCATCGAGGCTGGCCGCCGGCAGCCGCAGCCGGGCGGCATAGTGCCAGGAATCGACCAACTCGTCCTGGATGAAGGCGCGGGTACCGGCGTTCGGGATCGCCTCGATGAACATCAGCGGGTCGCCGCCGTCGCGCACCTGGTCAACCCACTTGCGCAGCCCGCCCTGCCCCTGGCCATAGCCGGCCAGGACCCGGATCAGGTCACCACCGATCGCCGCGTCGTCGGCGAGTGCCAGCAGATACTTTTGACCGATCGCCAGATTGACCGCCGGGTCGTGCAACTGGTTGGCCTGCGCCCCGGCGACGGCCTGCGCGGTCTGCGGCATCAGTTGCATCAGGCCACGCGCTCCGGTCCGCGACACCGCGTCCGGCTGGAAGTTCGATTCGTGCCGCACCAGGGCATAAACCAGCGGCGGGTCCACCACGAAGCCCTGGGCGGGCCGGAGCCGGACCAGCGCCGCCGTCTCGGGGTGGGCCGGGCGGTTCTGCTCGATCTCCGACGCCAGTCGGCTGAAGCCGACCGCGCGGGCCACAAGGGCGATCGTGCGGTCGAACAGCCCGTCCGGGGCGGTGTCCAGCCACAGCGCGCGCAGCTCCGCTTCGGCGAGCCGCCGCTCACCGACCTGCAGCAGCGCGAATGCGCGACGACCTTGGGGGGTCGCCAGCAAGGCCTCCGCGTCGGCATTGCCGATCGTTTGGCCGTCCATGCACGCCATCGCGGGACCAAGGGCGCGGCGGGCAATGAGGCCATAAAACGTATCGCCTTCCAGCGAGGCGCGGCGCATCCAAACCGCGAACCGGCCGCGATCCCCGGCGCGCTGCGCGACCCTGGCGACCCAGAACGCACCAGCGGCGCGCAACGAAGCGGTGTCAGCGGCGTGATACGTCGCCTCGAACAGCTCCGAGCCGAGACCCGGCTGAGCGAGCCGGACGGCAGCAAGCCCGCCCGCGAACCGCGCCTCGGCAGCGGCGTGCGGTGAGTGGGCGGCCGCTGCGGCGTCGGCGTCCCGGTTCTCGACGAACAGACGGCGGGCCTCGGCGGCGGGGTAGCGGGCGCCGCGGCCTGGGGTAACGCCTGCAGCCGTGGCGGCGGCTGGCGCCAGAGAATCCAGCAGGCCCCGGATCGCCGGCGCCTCGGCCTGATCGCCGAAGCTGGTCAACCACGCCGAGAGCTCGGCGGCGCTAGATCGATAGCGCAGATAGCGGTCGGCCAGTACGGCGCCCAGCAGCAGATCGTTCTGCAGACGCTCGGTTTCACGTGCGGCTTCGGCCAACGCGCCACTGGCCTGCAGCGCGAACACCCGCCGCGCCTGGGCTGCCTCACCCGGCGAGAGCGGTTGTGGAAGTCCCACCTCCGCCGCGCCACGCAGTCCGATCCGCGGCATCGCCAGCGCGGTCTGCTCGTTCGAGTCGCCCGGACCCTGCGCCTGGGCAACAGAATAACACCCCGACGCTGCAAGAACAGCGACGAGCATCCCAGCCCCGCGCGTCAGAGCACGGGTGTGTCGTGACCCTGCCCTTCGCATTCCTTGCGAATACACGCCCAATCCCGATATGGCAAGACTGGCCCCGGAGCCGGTCTGGACACCGAGCGTGACCCAGGGAATTGTCGCAGGTCACGGCATTTGCGTAGAGAACGCTGGCGCTGTCGAAGGAATTACTGGAAAATACTTTCGAACGGTGAAGACTGCTTGTCTCCAGCGGCGAAAGAACTTGGCCTTCCCAGTCGAACTTGGGCACTGAAACGTGGACGCCCAGACGTTGACGCGACGGCGGGAGCCGACACACATCGGCGCATGCGCCTGCTCCGCCTGTCGCTCACCGACTTCCGCAGCTACGCCGCGCTGACCTGGCGGCCGTCAGCGCGGATCAGCGCGCTGTTCGGCCCGAACGGCAGCGGGAAGACCAACCTGCTGGAGGCGGTCTCGTTGCTGGTGCCGGGGCGCGGCCTGCGCAACGCGCGAAACGCCGATCTGCCGCGGCGTGGTGGCGCCGGTGGCTGGGCGGTGGCTGGCCGTTTCGCCACGGCGGAGGGCGAGGTGGACATCGGGACCGGCACGCCGCGCGGCGATCCGTCCGGGCGGCGCGTCTTCCGCCTCGACGGCGCGGCGCCACGCAGCCAGGCGGAGATCGCCGACCAGGTCGCCGCAGTCTGGCTGACGCCGCAGATGGACCGGCTGTTCCAGGAGGGTGCCTCGGGCCGGCGGCGGTTCCTGGACCGCCTGACCTGGGCGCTGGAACCGGGCCACGCACGCGAGGTCGCCGCTTACGAAAACGCGATGGCCCAGCGCAACCGGCTGCTCGCGGAGGGTCGCGCCGACGCCGCCTGGCTCGCCGGTCTGGAGGATGCGATGGCGCGCCATTCGGTGGCAGCCACGGCGGCACGTCTGGCGCTGGTTGCCCGGATCAACGCGGTGCCGCCGATGCGAGGCTTTCCAGCGGCGCACGTGACACTCACCTGCCCGATCGCGGATCGGCTGGACGGCTCGCCGGCGCTGGCAGTGGAAGATTGGTTGCGCGAGAACCTGGCCGCGGCCCGCGCGCACGATGCCGCCGCGGGATCGGCGGCGACCGGGGCACATCGTGCCGATATGCTGCTGAGCGACGCCGACACCGGCGCATCCGCGGCGCTGGCCTCGACCGGCGAACAGAAGGCGCTGCTGGTCGGCGTCATCCTGCGCCATGCCGCGCTGATCGCCGAGGCAAGGGGCTTCGCGCCGATGCTGCTGCTGGACGAGCCCGCGGTGCATCTCGATCCCGATCGCCGCGCGGCGCTGTTCGCCGCCATGCTTGCATCCCCGGCCCAGACGCTGATCACCGGCACCGATGCCGAAACCTTCCTGCCGCTGGCGGGGGTGGCGGAAGGGCTGCGCGTACATGGCGGAAAATTGCTGCCGGACCAGCGTTTTCCACAGGCAGAATCGGCCGAAACCCCTGTGCCCGGCGTGCTGTAGCGGCTATATATCTAGAGTATCCGAACAGCCCCTGGAGTTTCCCGCCGGCATGTCCGACGACACCGCGCCGCAACCCGATTCCGATGCTTACGACGCCGCATCCATCTCCGTCCTGAAGGGCCTCGACGCGGTGCGCCGACGGCCCGGCATGTATATCGGCGATACCGACGATGGCTCCGGTCTGCATCACATGGCGTTCGAGATCATCGACAACGCGGTGGACGAGGCACAGGCGGGCTTCGCCGACCGCTGCGAGTTGGTCCTCAACGGCGACGGCTCGGTGACGGTGCGCGACAACGGCCGCGGCATTCCGACCGACATCCACCCCGAGGAGGGCATATCGGCGGCCGAAGTGGTGCTGACCCGGCTGCACGCGGGGGGAAAATTCAACCAGAGTTCCTACAAGGTGTCGGGCGGGCTGCACGGGGTGGGCGCGGCGGTGGTGAATGCGCTTTCCGAGTGGATGGAGGTCCGCATCTGGCGGCACGGCATCGAGCACCTCATCCGGTTCCGCAATGGCGAGGCCGAGGCGCCGCTCGCGGTGGTGGGCGCCTCGGAGCGGGTGAGCGGGACGGAGGTCACGTTCAAGCCGAGCCCCGCCACCTTCACCCGCACCGAGTTCGATTTCGCGCTGCTGGAACGGAGGCTGCGGGAACTGGCGTTCCTGAACTCCGGCCTGATCATCGTGCTGCGCGATGAACGCCATCCGCCGGCGGTGGAGACGGTGATGCACTACGAGGGCGGGCTGATCGCCTTCGTCGAGTGGCTGGATCGCGGCAAGGTCGCGGTGTTCGCCCCGCCGATCAGCCTGCGCGCGGCGGACGAGGCACAGGGCATCCGCGTCGAGTTCGCGCTGTCGTGGAACGACAGCTACCACGAGACGATGCTGTGCTTCACCAACAACATCCACCAGCGCGACGGCGGCACACATCTCGCCGGGTTCCGCCAGGCGCTGACCCGGGTGGTGACGCGCTACGCCGAGGGCATGGGCAAGAAGGAACAGCTCCAGCTTGTCGGCGAGGATATGCGCGAGGGCATGACCGCGGTGCTGTCGGTGAAGGTGCCCGATCCCAAATTCTCCTCGCAGACCAAGGACAAGCTGGTGTCGTCCGAGGTGCAGCCGGTGGTGCAGGCGGCGGTGGCGGATGCAGTCGCGCACTGGTTCGAGACGCATCCCAAGGAGGCGAAGTCGGTCGTCCAGAAGGTGATGGACGCCGCCGCGGCGCGCGAAGCCGCCCGCAAGGCGCGCGAGCTGACACGGCGCAAGGGTGTGCTGGACGTGTCCACGCTGCCGGGCAAGCTGGCGGACTGCCAGGAGCGCGACCCGGCCAGGTCGGAAATCTTCATCGTCGAGGGCGACAGCGCCGGCGGCTCCGCCAAGCAGGGGCGCGACCGCAAGTTCCAGGCGATCCTACCGCTGAAGGGCAAGATCCTGAACGTCGAGCGCGCCCGCTTCGACCGCATGCTGGGCAGCGCGGAGATCGGCACGTTGATCACCGCGCTGGGCACCGGGATCGGCCGCGCGGAGCCCGAGCAGGGCGGGTTCGACATCGCCAGGCTGCGCTACCACCGCATCGTCATCATGACCGACGCCGACGTGGACGGCTCGCACATCCGCACGCTGCTGCTGACGTTCTTCTTCCGGCAGATGCCGGACCTGATCGCGCGCGGCCATCTCTACATCGCGCAACCGCCGCTGTATCGCGCCAAGCGGGGCAACGACGAGCGCTACCTGAAGGACGATGACGCGCTGGAGGCGTTCCTGCTGGACAAGGCGTTGGCGGATGCGCGGCTGACCTATGCCGACGGCGACACGTTCGAAGGGCCGGAGCTGCACGAGCACGTGCGCTGGCTGCGTCACGTCGCCACGCTGCTGCGGCGGCTTTCGGTGACGGCGCCGATCGGCTTCCTTGAGCAGGTGGCGATCGCCGGAGCGCTGAAGCAGGACCCGCAGCGCGCGATCGAGGCGGGGCCCGCGCTGGTGACGCGGCTGAATGCGGTGTCGCTGCCGGCGGAGCAGGGCTGGGTGGTGAGCGCCGATGGGGGTCTGACGATGTCGCGCATGGTGCGCGGCGTGGCCGAGCGCTACACGATCGACGGCGCCTCGCTGCGCAGCGAGGACGCGCGGCGGCTCGATGCGCTGGCGCCCGACCTGGCACGCCGCTTCGCCGAACCGGCGAGACTGAAGCTGGACGCGCAGGAGGTGACGGTGCCGGGACCCGCCACGGCCTACGATCGCATCATCGCGCATGGCCGGCGCGGGTTGACGGTACAGCGGTTCAAGGGACTGGGCGAGATGAACCCGGACCAGCTCTGGCACACCACGCTCGATCCGGCGGTGCGCACGCTGCTGCAGGTGAAGGTCGGCGACAGCGAGGACGCCGCGCAGGTGTTCTCTACGCTGATGGGCGACGTGGTCGAGCCGCGGCGGGACTTCATCGTCGGCAACGCGCTGAAGGTGGCGAACCTGGACGTTTAGCCTCTCGGCTCGTCATTGCAATCGTTGGGCATCGGGACCGCCCGTTGGCGCGCCAGCATCGGACCCGGATTTTGCCACAGTCGGCTGTCAGCAAAGACGCAATTCGAGACTGAAGGTCAGCAGTGCGGTCACATCGAGTGTGAACACGGCCATGCGGAAACTCCTGTTCACTCTGGCATTCGCTTTCGCTTGCGTTCTGGAATGGAACGCCAACGCCGAAGCTCGATCGTTGGAGACGGCCATTCCCGCCTTCCAGGATCCAGCCACCGGAAGCTACTATTACTACGACGAGGCTAGCGGCTATTATTATGACCCGGCCATCGGGTACTACTACGATCCGAAGTCAGGTTTGTTCTATGCCTCGAGCGATGCAAGGGGCGGGATACCGGAGCCACCGATTCCCGTGAACCCCGCGCCCGCGGCTGTGCCAGCGCTTCCGCCCGGCTATGCCCCACCTGAGGTGTACGCACCACCGCCGGTCTTTGTTCCGGTGCCCACCTACATTCCGTTCCGGGAGAGGGACCGCCGCAACCTGGAACGGCACAGAGCCCGTGAGGCGGAACGCCGCAGGCTCGAGCAGCAGCGCATGCTCGAATTTCAGCACCAGAAGGCGGCGGCAACAGCGCAGCAGCAGCGCCAGGTCCTGGAAGCGCAGCAGCGGGCGGCGATAGCAGCGCAGGCGCAACGCCAGGCCGTGGAAGCGCAGCAGCGGGCAGCGGTGGCAATTCAGCAGCAACGCCAGGCCATCGAAACGCAGCAGCGGGCGGCACTGGCGGCCCAGCAACAGCGCCTGGCCGTCGAGGCACAGCAACGGGCGGCGATCGCAGCGCAGCAGCAACGTCAGGTCTTGGAAGCGCAGCAGCGGGCGGCAGTGGCAGTTCAGCAGCAACGCCAAGCCATCGAAATGCAGCAGCGGGCGGCAGTGGCAGCGCAGCAGCAGCGCCTGGCCGCCGAGGCGCAGCAACGAGCGGCGATCGCAGCCCGGCAGCGCGGTCTGCTTCCCCAATAGCCAGAGGGATCAGGGTGCGCTGTCTCCTCCTGCGTCGCCCTGTGCGAAGGGGTGTTTGCGGGCCGGGCGTTACTCCGGCAGCTATCTCCGCGCGCCCGCCAGCCCGATCGCGGCCGGACGCGGCGGCCCAGGCGCGGCGGGGCTTCACCAGGTCTTCGACCTCCGCAAACGTGGGAAGCATGGCAGCCGCGCCGGACCCCGCACAGGTCGAAACCGACCGCATGTTGGGCCGGAACCGCGCGTCGAGTCGCGCGACCCCACGCGACCGGCTAACTTGCCGACGATCGACGCGGAGGCAATCATCGCGGACGAGCTGCTGCCAGTCCTGTCGGCGGATGCGCGGGCCATCCTCGAGAGCATGGGCGATGCGTTCTATGCG
>DATBKQ010000042.1:0-2814 GCA_036555825.1 Acetobacteraceae bacterium
GCTGGTCGATGCACACCACCCGGTAGCCATGCGCCTTCAGGAAACCGACGATCTCGAGCCAGCCGAACGGGTTGTTCCAGTACTTGCATCCGCTGCTGCTCTGCACCGCGATGCACGCATACGGCTCGGCGATCGGGCGAGTGTCGTCCAGGATCGCCAGCCGCGCCGGCTCCTCCGATGGGTCCACGCCAAGGATGAACCCGGCCGTGCGATGCAACCCCACATGACGGAAATCCGTTGGCTGCCACTCGCATTCCGCGTCGTCGAAGAACAGGCCCAGCGAATAGGTTGCGTACGCGGCCTCGGCCAGATGCTGCTCGGCTACTTCTTCATGGGTGACAAGTCGCAGTTCCGGATAGGCATCGCGCAGCAGCGGGATGATGCGATCCGACAAGGCACAAGTGATCCGAGCGCCCCCGTGACGGGCGGCAAAGCGGGCGGCATACGGAAACCATCCCAGTACATCGCCCAAGGTGCCGACCGGAAACTGTATCAGGACGTCCCGTCCACGAGCGTCGTAATCATGGGTCAGAACAGGGCGCGCTCCATTCTGCTCCAGCGACCACACCTCGACCCGGAACCGCACGAACCAGCGCTTGGTGGAATTGACCGAGGCGCCCTGGTTCTCGGTCTCATACAGGATGTTCCCCGTATCGAGGTCGCGCAGGCGCACGCGCCACTGGCCGTCCGTGCGTGGCGGCAACAGCACGCGGGCGCCGAGGTTGAAATCGAAGCGGATGCCCTCCGGCCCGTCCTGAGTGGGAAGGGATGCCGGAAGCGGGTAAGGTGATCGGTTGCCGTCGGTAGCAGGAGCCGCCGATGGTGCAACATGGGCTGGTAAGTCCGATCCGGCAATTACCAGCTCACCCGAGGTCAATGACTTCACGTCTTTGCCGTTTCTTCAGCGAGTCATCCGGACCGGGCGCCTGTTGTTCTTATTATTGAATAATGCATCGACATAACGAAAATCCAGCCGCATCCTTCCCCCCTTCTGCTTGCAATGACGTTTCGTTTAAGCGGGGCCTCGCTGTCAAGGCAAAACCGGGGCCTCCATTCGTTCGATCTCCTACGTCGTTTGGCGAATGCATTTCGGGCGGCAACCGGTGATCGCGGCATCCCCCTGCCGTCCTACGCATCCACGCCACCGGCGATGTATCTTTTATCGAAACGAACCCCGGTCCTGCCGGCGCGGCCGCCGGCCCGAAGGCAGTCGGAACGCCATGTCTCGCTCGAAGGGGAAGCAGGGCTCGGCGCGCGGTGATGGCGGTTTAACGGCTGCCAAACGCCCATCTTCTTGCTTCCTTCGGCGGCACGCGATGGCGTATTGAAGTCGCCTCGCATCGCGAATGCGCGGCCATGTTCCGTCTCTCCATCCAGGCGCGGCAGGCGCTGGCGAAACTGACCCTGCCGGTGCTGATCGCGGCCTCCTTCGGGCTGATGCTGCTGGGCAAGGCGGATGCGCTGTTGGCGGAGCACGCGCGCATGGCGCTGGCCGACGCGCTGGCGCCGGTCTATGCCGCGCTCGCGCCGCCGCTCGGCGCCGCGCGCAATGCCCTGCTGGATGCCACGGCATTCTGGGATGTCGGCACCGAGAACACCCGGCTGCGCGCCGAGAACGAACAGCTCCGCCGCTGGCAATCGATCGCGCTGGCGCTCGATGCGGAGAACCGCCGGCTGAAGGCCAACCTGCACTGGATCCCCGACGATCCGCCCTCGTTCGTCACCGCGCGCGTGGTCGCCGATGCGGGCGGGCTCTACGCCCGCGCCGTGCTGCTGTCGGTCGGGCCGCACCATGCCGTGCGTCGCGGCGAGATCGCGCTCGACGAGCGCGGCCTGGTCGGCCGCGTCACCGAGGTCGGCGCGCGCACCGCGCGGGTGCTGCTGCTGACCGACCTGAACAGCCGCATCCCGGTGATCCTGCAGAACTCGCGCGCCCATGCGATCCTCACCGGCACCAACGGGCCGCGTCCGCGACTGATCTACTGGGCCGAGGGCAGCGCGCCGCAGGAAGCCGAGCGGGTGGTCACCAGCAGCGAGGCCGGCGCGTTTCCCGCCGACCTTCCGGTCGGAACGGTGCACTACAACGCGTCCAACGTGCCGGAGGTGGTGCCGGCGGCAATGCTGGACCGCCTCGAGATCGTGCGTGTGTTCGACTACGGGCTGAGCGGACTGGTGGCACCGGAAGTCGCCGGCCGCCTGCCGGAGCGGCGGGGCCGCTGATGGCGCGCGCGGACCAGACGCCTGGGATACGCCCACGCCGGACGCCGGCACGCCAGCTCGACCTCTCGGCGCGCCACGCTTTCCCGGCGTCATGCACCGTGGTGCTGATGCTGCTGGTCGAGACGCCGCTCGGTATCGCCAACCAGGCGATGCTGCTGCCCGCCGTCGCCATCGCCTGCGTTTACTTCTGGTCGCTCTTCCGCCCCGCCGCGATGCCGCCGCCGGCGGTGTTCCTGATCGGACTGCTGCTGGACCTGCTCGGCTATCTGCCTCTCGGCGTCGGTGTTCTGACGCTGCTGATGGTGCACGGACTCGCCGTGCGTTGGAGGCCGGCGCTGACCCGGCAGGGTTTCGCCGCGGTGTGGCTGGCGTTCGCCGGTCTTGGCACCGCCGCGGCGACGCTGTCGTGGGTGCTGACCGCGCTGCTGTCGTTCCGGCTCTTGCCGCTCGCGCCGATGCTGTTCCAGGCGCTGCTGACCGCGGCGTTGTATCCGGTCCTCGCGGTGCTGTTCGTCCGCGCGCACCGCACGGTCGCCGACCCGGAGCAGGCATGACGCGTGACACCCGCCACACCGGCGTGTTCACCCGCCGCGC
>DATBKQ010000043.1:0-1689 GCA_036555825.1 Acetobacteraceae bacterium
TTGCTTTTCCTTTCCGAATGCCCTCGCGTTAAGGTTAAGATATCAGAACGTTCGTGGCTAAGAACGGTAGCAAGCTACGTTATCGTAATACAATTGTTATGATTAACGCTTGCCCCCGAGCCTAGCAGTCTGCTGAAAAACCTCTTCCGTGCAATCGGAGAAGCGTGATTCGCTGGCTCCGGTGAAGAGGGGAGCGACGATGCGGGGGACATTTCGGGATCAGGGCCAGCTGTTTTCCTACCTATCGCCAGAGTCGCGTGTTCCGGCTGGGCATCCGCTGCGCAAGATACGCGGTCTGGTGCGCGACGTGCTGAAGGAGCTGAGCCGAAGCTTTGCCAGGCTGTATGCCAAGGAAGGGCGGCCGTCGGTGCCGCCCGAGCAGTTGCTGAGCGCGCTGCTGATCCAGGCGTTGTATGGCATCCGCTCGGAACGGCAGCTGATGGAGCAGTTGAACTACAACCTGCTGTATCGCTGGTTCGTCGGCCTGTCGCCGGACGATGCGGTGTGGGATGCAACGACCTTCACCAAGAACCGCGAGCGGCTACAGGCCGGTGAGGTGTTCGAGAAGTTCATGACGCGACTGCTCAATCATCCGCAGGTGAAGCCGCTGTTGTCGGACCAGCACTTCTCGGTGGACGGCACGTTGATCGAGGCCTGGGCGTCACAGCGCAGCTTCCGTCCGAAGCACGGCGGCGACGGGGATGGTTCGGACTTCCATGGTCAGACCCGCAAGAACGACACTCATCAGAGCACCACCGATCCCGACAGCCGACTGTATCGCAAGGCAGCGGGACGCGAGGCGAGGCTGTCCTATATGGGACACGTCACCATGGAGAACCGTCATGGACTGGCCGTCGCCGGCGTGCTCAGCAAGGCCACCGGCAGGGCAGAACGGTGGGCGTCCGAGACGATGCTCGCCGTCAGACGCAGGCTCGCCGGGCGTCGCATCACCGCGGGCGAGGACAAAGCCTATGACACGGCGGTGCATGTGGCGAGGCTTCGCGCCGCCGGCATCACGCCGCACGTGACGCAGAACAACCGGCCAAGCAAGACCGGCAGGCAGCGCCGCAGCGCGATCGACGCGCGGACCACACGCCATTGGGGCTACGGCGCGTCGCAGTCACGTCGCGCGATGATCGAGTGCATCTTTGGCTGGGGCAAATTGCACGGCACGATGCGCAAGACCAGGCATCGAGGCATCCGCCGGGTTGCCGGCGATTTTCTCCTCAACCTCATCGCCTACAATCTGGTCCGTATCCCGAAACTCCTGCCGCTCTGATGACACCCGCACAGGACACATCGACATGGCGCCACAAACCAACCCCCGACCAACGCGCAAATTCACACCAGCCGTTATCCCATCCCATCAAGTCAATGATCAGCGGCCGATCCCCAGGTTTTTCAGCAGACTGCTAGGGGAAATGCTATGACCAGACACGGCGACATCGAGCGCCGCCGCTTCCTCCGCCTCGCGGCCTGGGCAACCGCCGGGATGACCGCGCTTGGCGGCAGGCGGGGGTTCGCGCAATCCGCGCCGCCGCCGAAATTGCCCGAGATCACCTCGATCCCCGAAAGGCTGAAGGGCACCGGCGAGCTGCGCATCGCCGGCTACGGCGGCACCGCGCAGGACGCCGAACGCATCGCGTATTTCCAACCGTTCGAGAAACTCAGCGGCATCAAGACGATCGA
>DATBKQ010000044.1:0-6662 GCA_036555825.1 Acetobacteraceae bacterium
CGGTGCCGGATGCGACCTGCCGGTTGTTCGAGACCGCCAGTGGCGAGCTGGTCGACGCCGCCGTATACCAACGCGCTCCTCTGCCGATCGGTGCGTGCATGGTGGGTCCCTGCGTGATCGTCGAGGATGGCACGTCCACCATCGTGCCGACGGGCTACCAGGCGTCGATCGGCGCCGCCGGCGAAATCGTCATCGAGGAAACCGCATCGTGACCCGCCAGAACATCGCCGAGATCGAACTGCAGATCATGTGGAACCGCCTGCTTTCGGTGGTCGAGGAGCAGGCGCAGACGCTGGTGCGCACCGCCTTCAGCACCTCGGCGCGCGAGGCCGGCGACATCTCCGCCGGCGTGTTCGACCTGCACGGGAGGATGCTCGCGCAGGCAGTCACCGGCACGCCGGGCCACATCAACACCATGGCGCGGTCCGTTGGCCACTTTCTCGAGGTGTTCCCGGCCGCCCAGATGAGGGAAGGCGACGTCTACATCACCAACGATCCGTGGAAAGGCACCGGCCATCTCTACGACCTGGTCGTGGTCTCGCCGACCTTCCTGGACGGCCGCATCGTCGCGCTGTTCGCCTGCACCACGCACCTGGTCGACATGGGCGGTGTCGGGCAGACGCCGGAAGGCCGGCAGATCTACCACGAGGGTCTGTTCATCCCGCTGCTGCGGCTGGCACGTGCCGGCGAGATGAACGAAGACCTGCTGGCGATGATCCGCGCCAATGTGCGCGAACCGGTGCAGGTGATCGGCGACGTATATGCGCTGATCGCCTGCAACGAGATCGGCAGCCGGCGCCTCGTCGCGATGATGCGCGAATTCGCGCTGCCCGACCTCGACATGTTGGGCGAGGCGATCATCAGCCGCAGCCGCCAGGGCATGGCCGAGGCGATCGGCAGGCTGCCGCAGGGCACGTGGACCGCAGCGATGCGCATCGATGGCTACGAGGCACCGATCGATCTGGTCGGCACGCTGACCATCGGGCGCGACAGCATCCATGTCGACTACACCGGCACCTCCGGCATGTCGTCCTACGCTATCAACTGCCCGCTGTGCTATACGGAAGCATATACCACGTTCGGCGTGAACTGCGTGGTTGCCCCGCACATCCCGAACAACACCGGTACGCTCGATGCGGTGCGGGTCACCGCGCCGGAAGGCACTATCCTGAGCGCGACCTTTCCCGCCGCGGTGTACGCACGTTCGGTGATGGGCCACATGCTGCCCGACGTTGTGTACGGCTGTCTCGACCAGGCGCTGCCCGACAGGGTGCCGGCGGAAGGTACGTCCAACCTCTGGACTCTGAACCTGATCGCGGGCCACGGCCTGACCGGTATCGGCCGTGCCGCCGGCACCCCGTTCATGGTCAACAGCTTCCACTCCGGCGGCGCCGGCGCGCGCCCGAAGCAGGATGGACTGTCGGCCACACCGTTTCCATCGGGTGTGCGCAATGTACCGGTCGAGGCGACCGAGGCGATCACCCCGCTGGTCATCTGGCGCAAGGAGCTCCGCCAAGACTCTGGCGGCGCCGGCCGTCAGCGCGGCGGACTAGGGCAGGTGATGGAGATCGCCTCGCGCGAAGACGCCGCGTTCGGCATCTTCGCGCGCTTCGAGCGGGTGAAAAATCCGGCGCGCGGCCGGCATGGCGGCGGGGCAGGGGGTGCAGGCCGGCTGTCACTTAAGTCGGGCAAGGAGCTGCCGCCGAAGGGACTGGCGGTGGTACCTTCAGGCGATCGTCTGGTGGTCGAAATGCCCGGGGGCGGCGGCATGGGTCCGGCGGAGGAGCGTGACCCCGAAGCGGTGCGGCGCGACGTGCGCCTGGGATACGTGAGCCGCGAGGCCGCACAGGCGCTGTACGGGGTTGATGAGCCATAGCGCCGGCACCGCGGCGCGATGCACGTCACGCATATTCGCGACGCGGCATCCCGGCCTTCTCGAGCCCGTGCAGCAGGCGCCTATGGCCTTGCATATACGCAGCCGCAGTGGCTGCAAGCGGCACCGACCATGTCCGGCACAGTGTCTCGATCGTCAGCCCGGGCCGCAGTTTCATGCAGGTCTGCAGGGCCGCCTCTGCCTCGGCCAGCCGCCCGGCAAGGGCGCATGCCGCCGCCAGGAACGCGTGGGAGAAGAAGTCCTTGGGATTGGCGGCCACCGCGGCCGATAGCGACCGCACCGCCTCGGCATCCTGTTTCAGGAAAAGTTGCGTGCGGCCGAGACCGCTCAGCCAGACCCAGCGTGCCGGATCGCGCGGCCCGACCTCCGCTGCCTTGCCGAACCAGGCGATCGCCCGCTCCACCTCGCCGAGGTATAGCCAGCTCAGCCCGATCTCGTTGTAGGCTCGCGGTTCTCCCGGATTGCAGGCAATGGCCGCTTCGGCAGCGGCGATCGCCTCCTGGAACAAGCCGCGTGCCCGCAGCAATGCGGCGCGGGCGCGCAATGCGGGAATGTGGTTCGGATCGCTCGCAAGCGCCTCGCCCAGCAGCGCGTCGGACCTCGCCAGCCGTTCCGCCCGGCCCGCGTCGTAATAACCGTTGAGCACCTCGAAAACCAAGATCGTGGCAATCTCCGCCAGCGCGTCGATGTTGCCCGGATCGATGGAGAGTGCCTGTTCGAACAGCGCGCGCGCCTCGACCAGCGTCTGCCTGGTGGAAGGGCGGTTCATCGCCGCCCTGCCGCGCATGACGAGATCCAGGGCTTGCGGCCGCGTGGCCCGGCGCCGCTGACCTGCCTCGGTGTCAATGATCCGCAGCCCGACCGAGCGCGAAAGCCGCGCCACGATCCGGTCCTGCGCGGCGAGCATGTCGTCGCGGCACGCGTCGAACCGCTCTGCCCACAGCAACCGGTTATTGATCGTATCGCTCAGCCGCGCATTCACCCGGATCTTGCTGCCGTCGAACTGAATGCTGCCCTCCAGGACGTAGCGCACGCCGAGTTCCCGGCCAACGGCGCGAATGTCCACGACGTTGCCACGATAAGTGTTCGCGGCGGCGCGCGAAACCACGAAGCTGCCAGGCAGCGCCCGCGAAATATCGGTGGTCAGGCTTTCGGTGATGCCGCTCACCAGATAATCGCAAGCCGTATCGCCGCCCAGGTTCAGCAGCGGCAGCACGACGATCGACAATGGCCGCGCCGCGGTCGCTGATGCCGGGTCCGAAGTCCGCAGTTCCCCAGCGAAATGGTAGCCGCGTCCCGGGACGGTCCGGATCAGGTCGCGATCCCGGCCCAGGGCCCGGCGCAACGAGCAGATCTGTACTTGCAGATTATTCTCTGCGACGGCCAGCCCCGGCCACACGCGCTCCATCAGGTCGGACTTGCTGACCACGTCCCCAGCGGCGTCGATCAGCGCAAACAGGATGTCGACAGCGCGGCACCCCAGCTCCACCGGGCGGCCGTCGGCCCGCAGTACTCGCGTGCGGCGGCACACCTCGAAACGTCCAAAGCGAGCCAGTGGGTCTTGCTGCATGAATTCGACCTGGGTCGTGGCGGATCGCCCTGCCTTTCAGGCCGGGCGTCAGAACATTTAAGGCCTGGACGAAGGACTTTTAAGCACCGGCTGCGCCAGCGTGGACCCGTCCGAACGTTGCAGGAGAATGCCCCATGCAAACATCCGCAAGCTGCCTGACGAAACTTGCCGCCACCGTCATTGTCGCCGCCTTGCCCTGGCCTGCCATCGCCGCAAACACCATGGGGAGCAATGCGGCGCTTGCCGGAGCGGATATCAGCACGGTGCGCGCGATCTTGCCGAGCCAACCTGACGGGCAGTCCGGTCCGAACTGGAAGTCGCTGCCCGGCGTGGTGAAAGGCATCATGAAGCAGGGGCTTCGCCCCGGCTATTTCAATCCGCCGAGCCGGCCCGCGCCGGGTCAGCTCCCGATCGGCGGCGGAGGCGGCAGCAGCGGCATTGCCAACCGGGCGATCGAAGCCGGGCGCGGTGGCGGCGGAGCGGGACGCTTGAGCGCGAACCCCGAGAGCAGGCTGCCCTGACGCCGCGATAGCAGCCAACCGCCGATCGGAGAAACCGGTGCTGTCCGCCGAGAATCTGCTTCGTGCTGCTTCGCTGTTTCCCGCCGCCCTGGCGACGGGTGCGCTGATCGTGAACTGGATCGGGCTGGCACGCGCGATGCTGCGGCTTTCGTCAGCCTCGGCCTACATCGAGTTCCACCAGGCTTCCAGTACCAGCTTCGATCCATATATGCCGGTCCTCGTCAACGCTGCCGCTGTCGGCGGCATCGTGCTGGCCGTGGTGGCGCCCGATGCGCTCTCCATCCAGTGTGCGCTCGCCGTGTTGGGCGCCCTCGGCTATCTTGGCATCGTGGTGTTCAGCCTGCGGACCAACGTAAGGATGAACCGACAGATCGCACGCTGGAACGCGCAGGACCCACCTGGCGATTGGCAGGCCGTGCGCGCCAGGTGGGTGCGCTTTCATATCCTGCGCACGCTGATCTCGGTGCCGGCGTTGCTGTTCTATCTGCTCTCGGCGCTCGACCAAACGTCTCCCTGAGAGGTCGTGCGGATGCCGATCCAGGCCCGGCTCTGGGACGCCACAGGATATCTGGCCACCGCTCTTGTGGTCCTCGCCTTCTGCATGAAGGACATCGTCCCTCTCAGGATTGTCGCGTTGGCCAGCAACATTGCCTTCTTCACCTATGGGATCGGTCTTGGTCTCGTGCCGGTCTGTCTGCTGCACGCGGTCCTGTTGCCGATCAATTGCTGGCGGCTCTGGCAGGGCGTCGTCTCGCGACGCCAGGGGGCAACCCGCGATGCCGATCAGATCTCCACCCGCCGCAACGCCAACTCCGCCTCGTTCAACCGCAGCCCCAGTCCAGGTCCATCGGGCAGATGAAACAGCCCATCCACCGGCGTCGGCGGGTTCTGGAACACCGCATGAGTCCGGCTCGTTGGATCGTTCCATTCGATCGGCTTGCTCGCCTGCAACTGCGCCGCCACCACGTGCATGTTCGCCATGTGCCCGATCGTCGGCTGCGTCTGGTGCGACACCAGCTCCACGCCATGCGCATGCGCCAGGGCGGCGCAGCGGACCAAGCCGGTGATGCCCCCCATCTTCACGATGTCCGGCTGCACCATGCGCACGCCGGCCTCGATCAGCTCGGCCAGAGCCGCCAGCGTATAGGTCTGCTCGCCGGCCGACACGGTGATATCCAGCGCACGCGCGACCTCGCCCATCGCCTTGACATGGTAGTGCTGCACCGGTTCCTCGAACCACCAGTAGCCCAGCTCCTCCAGTGCACGGCCGACACGGATCGCGCCGCCGGTGGTGAAGCCGTTGTTGGCATCGAACGCCAGCGGGAAGTCGTCGCCGACCAGTTTGCGCACGGCACGCGCCTTGGCGATATCGCCTGCGATGTCGCGATCGAGCTCGGTGCGCGGATTGTCGAACCGGATTTTGATGGCGGACGGCCGGTCCTTCAGCCGTGCCTCCACCACGCGCAGCACATCGTCCAGCCTGCGATCGCCATTGCCGCCGATCGAGGCATAAAACGGCAATGCGGTCCGCCACGCGCCGCCCAGCAGCTTGTAGATCGGCTGGTTGAACAGCTTGCCCTTGATGTCCCACATCGCGATGTCGAGCGCCGCCAGGGCGCCGGTCAGCGCGCCCTCGGGCCCCAGCTTCACGCAGGTGTGCAGCAGCGAATCCAGCAGCACGGCGTGGTCCAGCGGGTCCTTGCCGATCAGCAGCGGCGCCAGGTCGTTCCTGAGGATGCCCAGCGAGGCAAGGCCGCCCCGCATCGGCGACGCCTCGCCGATGCCGTCGATGCCATCGTAAGTGTATATGCGCACGAACGCACTGTGCTGCGCAGGCTTCTCGTCCGCGGTCCAGCGCACCTGGAAGGCATCGATGCGGGTGATCTTCATGGCGTCCACTCCCTCGTCGCCGGCCATCAGTCCTCAATCAACACCGGCACGATCGAGGCGACAAGCAGCAGCGCCATCGCGATGTTGAACGCGCGCAGCCGCGCCGGCGAGTGCAGCAGCCGCGCCGCGCCGCGCCCCAGCAGCGCCCAGACCAGCAGGCACGGCATGCCGACGAGCAGGAACACGGCGAAGATGCGCGCGAGCTGCACAGCCAGCGGTGCATTCGGCGACAGGTACTCGCCGGCCGCGCCCGCGGCGATCAACCACGCCTTCGGATTGATCCACTGAAACGCCGCGGCACCGAAAAACCCCAGCACCCGATCGCGCCCACCTTCACCAGGCGGCGCGGCGCTGGCGATCTGCCACGCCAGCACCGCCAGCCAGATCGCGCCGATCCAGCGGAACAGCGGCAGCAGCAGCGGCCAATTCAGCAACGCGGAGCCCAGTCCGGCGCAGACCAGCGTCAGCATCACCGAAAATCCCACGGCGATGCCGAACATGTGCGGCGTCGTCGCGCCGATGCCGTGGTTCGCCGCGGATGCGGCCACCATCACGTTGTTCGGTCCCGGTGTGATGTACATCGCCACCGAGAACCCGACCAGCGACAGAAATGCGGTCCCCATGGCAGCTTAGGTCAGCATATGTGACTTATCGTGGCAACGCCCGCGCCGGTGCGTCACGTTCGCGTGCCATGCCTTTGCAGCGGCGGACGCAACGGTAACATGGGCCGCAAACGCACAGAGAGGATCGGTGATGGCGGGAGAAACGTTGCACGAGGAACGCGACG
>DATBKQ010000045.1:0-11473 GCA_036555825.1 Acetobacteraceae bacterium
CGCTGCAGCAGCGGGCGGATCGTCTCGGCGCCCAGGAACATGGTCTCCACCAGGCCGCGGGCGTGCAGCAACCGGTCGGTGAATACGTGGCCGCGATCCGGATCGGCGCAGAGCTGAATTTCGTCCACCGCCAGGAACTCGGCATCGCGGTCCAGCGGCATCGCCTCGGCGGTGCAGGAGAACCAGCGCGCCTCGGGCGGCACGATCTTCTCTTCCCCGGTGATCAGGGCGACGTGGCGCGCGCCCTTGCGGGCCACCATCCGGTCGTAGTTCTCGCGCGCGAGCAGGCGGAGGGGAAAGCCGATAATCCCGGACGCGTGCGCCAGCATCCGCTCGATGGCGAGGTGGGTCTTGCCGGTGTTCGTCGGACCGAGGACAGCCTTGACGCGGGGCGCGAAACCGGAGGCGAAGCCGGGCATGACCAGATGGTTGGATGTTGCGGCGCGGAATGCAAGCGGGGTGGTCACCACTCGTTCATCGCTCGTTGATATCGACCGGGTATGCCGACCGTAATGCACGTGCACGATCGCGCCGATTCTGCTTGCATGAGCTGACCCGGCTTCATTCACTGGTGATTGCGCACAGGCAGGTGCTACTGGAGGCGTGGCATGAGCACTTCCATGGTCAGAATGGACCCCAGCGCGGTTGACGTTTCCGTTTCAGATGCCGCGTTGCATGTCGTTCTGGCCGACGGGCGTGAATTGTCAGTCCCGCCGGTATGGTTTCCGCGGTTGCGCAACGCGACGGCATCACAACGGGCGCACTGGCGTCTGATTGGGCGCGGCGAGGGAATCCACTGGCCCGACGTGGATGAGGACATCGAGGTAACCAGCCTGCTTCGCGTCGCCTAAAATGCCCTCGCCACCCAATAGCACAGCGCAGCCATCGTCCCGGAGGCGGGCAGCGTGACGATCCACGCCACCAGGATATGACGGGTGATGCCCCAGCGGACGGCGGACAGGCGGCGGGCGGCGCCGACGCCAACCACCGATCCGGTCACCGTGTGCGTCGTGGACACCGGAATGCCAAGATAGGTCGCCGCGAACAGCGCCAATGCGCCGCCGGTTTCCGCGCAGGCCCCCTGCACCGGCGTCAGTCTGGTCACACGGGAGCCCACCGTGCGCACGATACGCCAGCCGCCGCTGAGAGTACCCAGGGCCATGGCCGCCTGGCAGCTCAGCACCACCCAGAGCGGCACATGAAAGGCGCCGGTGAGCAGGCCCTGGGAATAAAGCAGAACGGTGATGATCCCCATCGTCTTCTGCGCATCGTTGCCGCCGTGGGCCAGGCTCAACAGCGCCGACGAGACGAACTGAAGCACGCGAAACCGGCGATCCACGGCGAAAGGCGTCGAGCGGACGAAAGTCCAGGTCACCGCCAGGATCAGCGCCATCGCGAGCAGCAGTCCCATGACCGGCGACAGCACGATCGCCGCGCCGATAGTGCCGAGACCGCGCCAGATCACCACCCCGGGTCCAGCCTTGGCCATGGCGGCGCCGACCAGGCCGCCAATGAGGGCATGGCTGCTGCTCGATGGGATGCCAAGGCGCCAGGTCAGCACGTTCCACACGATCGCGCCGGCGAGCGCCCCGAACACCACGACCGGATCGACCAGCGCCGGGTCCACCACACCGTGGCTGATCGTGGCGGCGACATGCAGCCCGAATACCAGGAAGGCGATGAAGTTGAAGAATGCCGCCCATGCCACCGCGGTGGCGGGCCGCAGGACGCGCGTCGCCACGACGGTGGCGACCGAATTGGCGCTGTCGTGCAGCCCGTTCAGGAAATCGAACAGCAGCGCCACCGCGACCAGCGCGATGGTGGTCCAGACACCGACCTGGATGCCGGACACCTGTGCCCTCAGACCTGCTCGACGACAATGCCATCGATCACGTCCACCACGTCCTCGCATCGATCGATGATGGCCTCGATCAGGTCGTATACCTTCTCGATGGTCAGCTTCGCGCCTGGCGACTGGTCGCTGGCGAACAGCTTTCCGAGCCCCTGGTCCAACAGGTCGTCTGCCTCGCCCTCGATCCGGCGCACCGTCACGGACATCCGGTTCAGCCGCGCCACGCTGCGATCGATGGTCGAAAGATGCGGCATGCCGTCGCGCAGTTCGATCGTGGCGCGCACGATGCAGTCCGCCATGCCGCGCATCTCCCCGGTGTAGTCCACCCGATAGCGGCAGACACGGCGGCTGGTGTCCTTCATCAGGTCGATGGTGTCATCCAGCGCAGTGATGAGCTCCAGGATCTGCGAGCGGTCGAACGGCGTGACGAACGTCCGGTGGATCGCCAGGATCGTCTGCCGGGTCACCTGATCGGCCGCCTCCTCGAGCCGCGCGATTTCGCCGGCCAGCGGTTCGGGCGCGGCACCGCCGATCAGCGCGCGGAACGCCTCGGCGGCGGGCACGGCAAGGCGGGCGTGCTCGCAGAACCGCTCGATGAAGCCTTCCTCGCGCGGCATGAGGGACCGGAACGCGCCGAACAGGTTGGCCATGTCTCCGCTTGTCTCCGTTCAGCGACGTTCGACCATGTAGGCAATCAGTCCGGATCCGGCGTTCAGCTTGCCGTGGGCAGCATTGCCGCTGCGCGAGCGGATTGAAACCCGCCGGTTCCCGTCGCATATCGCCGGCCGGAAGGAGGTGCTGGCATGAACGATGTGGTGGCGGAAAAGCACGAATTCGGGGCCGAGGTCGGACGGTTGCTGGACCTCGTGGTACATTCGCTCTATTCCGAGCGCGAGATTTTTTTGCGCGAGCTGGTGGCCAATGCTGCCGATGCGATGGATCGGCGGCGGTTCGAATCGCTGACCGACCCCGCGCTGGCTCCGCCGGCCGAGGCGAAGATCCGCATCGTGCCCGACAAGGCCGCCCGCACCCTGCACATAGCCGATGATGGGATCGGCATGAGCCGCCAGGAGCTGATCGACAACCTGGGCACCATCGCGCGCTCGGGCACACGCGCGTTCGGGGCGGCGCTGGCCTCGGCCAAGCCCGAGGAACGGCCCAGCCTGATCGGCCAGTTCGGCGTGGGGTTCTATTCCGCCTTCATGGTCGCCGACCGCGTCGAAGCGACCTCGCGCAAGGCAGGCTCCGAGGAGGCGTTCATCTGGGCCTCCGATGGCGCCGGTCAGTTCACCATCACGCCCGCGGCGCGCGAAGGCGCGGGCACCGATATCGTGCTGCACGTCAAAGCGGATGCCGATGAGTATCTCGATCCGATCCGGCTCGAGGCGATCGTGCGCAAATGGGCCGACCACATCACGCTGCCCATCACCATCGCCCGCGACGGAAAGGATCTGCCCGCCAACGAGGGTACCGCGTTATGGCGCAAGCCGCGCGCCGATATCACCGAGCAGTCGTACAACGAGTTCTACCGCCATCTCGGCCATCTGTTCGACACGCCCTGGGCGACGCTGCACTGGCGCGCCGAGGGAATGCTGGAATTCTTCGCGCTCCTGTTCGTTCCTGGCATGAAACCGTTCGAGCCGTTCGAGGGCGACCGCGACTCGCATGTGAAGCTGCACGTGCGCCGGATGTTCATCACCGACCGGGCCGAACTGCTGCCGGCCTGGTTGCGCTTCGTGCAGGGCGTGGTGGACACCGAGGACCTGCCGCTGAATGTCTCGCGCGAAATGCTGCAGACGACGCCGGTGTTGGGCCGGATCCGGAAGGCGTTGATCGGCCGCGTGCTGTCCGAACTGAAAACCCGCACCAAGGACGCGGAGGATTACGGCAAGTTCTGGGACAATTTCGGCGCGGTGCTGAAGGAGGGCGTATGGGAGGATGCGGAGCACCGTGCGGAAATCGCGCCGCTGCTGCGGTTCCGGTCCTCGACACAGGACGGCTGGACGTCGCTATCCGATTACCTGCCGCGCATGCAGGTCGGGCAGGACACGATCTGGTATCTGGCGGGCGACAACCTGGATGCACTGAAGGTGTCGCCGCAATTGGAGGGCTTTCGCGCGAAGAGCATCGAGGTGCTGCTGCTGACGGACCCGATCGACGCCTTCTGGCCGGAGCGGCTCGATAGTTTCGAGGGCAAGCATCTGAAGAGCGTCACGCAGGCGGAACCGGACAAGGATACCGACCAGCCCGACGTCTCGCCGCTGCTTGCGGCGTTGAAAAAGGCGCTGGAGAGCGACGTATCGGATGTGCGGGCGACCAGCCGCCTGACTGATAGCGCGGTGGTCCTGGCGGCGGCCGAAAAGGGACCGGACCTGCAGATGCAGCGCCTGCTGCGGCGCGCCGGACGCGCCATGCTGCCGACGCCGCCGGTGCTGGAGATCAATCCGCGGCATGCGTTAATAGCGGCGCTGGCAAGCCGGTTGTCGGACGAAACACTGATCGGCGATGCAGCCAGCACGCTGCTCGACCTGGCTCGTGTCCAGGAAGGGGACCTGCCCCGGGACCCTGCCGGTTTTGCCCGGCGGGTGACGGCGTTGCTCCGGTCATCCTTGGCGGAGAACTGATCCGCTTCACCGCAGCCGAGGTCCGGGCCTCGCTGCTCGAGTGACACTGTGGGAGAGGTCGCATGCTGGAGCAAACGCTCGATTGCCTGGTCGCATCCGAAGATGGTGCGCGGCCCCTGTATGCCGTGCGACCCTCCGGGCTCGCAGCATTCCTCGGTGCCGCGAGCCCGGTGCAGTCGCACTTCCTCCGCCAGCTCAACTTCAGCGGAGCCGCCCAGGAACTTTGCTTCCTACCCGGGGAGGATGGCATTGCCGGGGCGGTGCTGGGACTTGGTGAGGACGCCTCGCCCGCCGCCTTTGGCGATCTGGCGTTCCGCCTGCCGGAGACGACGCAATGGCGGCTTCAGGATGGTGAATACGACCCGGCAATCGCAACTCTTGGCTTTTGTCTTGGCGCCTATCGCTACCGCGAGTTCAAGACGCCGAAGCGTGCACCTGCCCGGCTGGTCGCCCCCCTGAGACAGCAACGCAGTCGCTCGGCGGCAGCGGCAACCTGGATGGTGCGCGACCTTATCAACACACCGGCCAATCTGCTTGGACCGCGCGAACTGGCTGAGTTCGCCGAGGCGCTTGGCAAGCGATATGGGGCCGCCACGGCTGTCGTCTCCGGTGACGCTCTTTGCGAAGCTTACCCTGCTGTCGCTGCCGTCGGACGCGGCTCGGTGCGCCCGGCGCATGTTGCGATCTTCCGCTGGTCAGGCAGCCGCGCTCATGCCGATGCCCCGCTGATCTCGCTGTGCGGCAAGGGCGTCTGCTTCGACACCGGCGGTTACGACATCAAGCCGTCCAGCGGCATGTTGCGGATGAAAAAGGACATGGGAGGTGCCGCGACCCTGCTGGGCCTTGCCCGCATGATCATGGAGGCGGACCTGCCGGTGCAGCTTGCGGTGCGGATCGGGTGTGTCGAGAACTCCATTTCCGGCGCCGCAATGCGGCCTTCCGACGTGATCCGCACCCGAAAGGGCTTGGCTGTCGAGGTCGGCAACACCGACGCCGAAGGCCGTCTAGTGCTGTGCGATCTGCTGGCCGAGGCGTGCGATGAGCGGCCAGAACTGTTGGTGGATTGCGCGACTCTGACCGGTGCGGCGCGCGTCGCACTCGGCCCCGATCTGCCGGCGCTGTTCTGTACGGACGATGCGTGGGCCGCGGCAATGTTGCGGCATGGGCAGCAACAGCACGATCCGCTGTGGCGGCTGCCGCTGTGGGCACCTTACGACCGCTGGCTCGACAGCCCGATCGCCGATCTCAACAACGTGGCATCCAAGCCGCATGCGGGTGCCGTGGTCGCGGCACTCTTCCTCAAAAGGTTTATTGCGGAAAACGTTTCATGGGCGCATCTTGATCTCTACGCCTGGAACGATCAGGCCTCGCCGGGCCGTCCGGAAGGAGGGGAAGCCTTTGGTATGCGCGCGCTGTTCGCAGTTCTGGCAGCGCGTCTGGGAAGTGCGGGCCCCGCGCCTGAGTGCTGAATAACTTTTTCGCGAGGCACAGGAGCGGAGGCATCGCTTCGGAAATGGAACTACCCTAGGATTGATGCTGCTCCGGCACTTCTGCATCGGTACACCCTCTCGAACCAACTGATCCTGCCCAGGACCTTGGAAAGGAACAACGATGGCTGCCAGTCCCTCCGCCGAACAGTTGGTCGGCATCCTGCGCGAAACCGTGGTCGCCCTGGTGCGCCGCGACGGGCCCGATCTATCCGCTCGCCAACTCGGCGTGTTCCTGACCTGCTATCTTCGCGACGGCGGACATACGGTGCGTGGCTTGGCGGCGGAACTCAACGTCTCAAAGCCGGCGATCACGCGCGCGCTCGACCGGCTTGGTGAGCTCGACCTTGCCCGGCGCAAGGTCGATCCGCTGGATCGCCGCAGCATTCTGGTGCAGCGTACACTCAAGGGCGCTGCGTTCCTGCGCGACCTGCGCTCAATCATGGGCGAAGCTGCCACCACGGCAAAGAAGGCCCCCCCGCCGGGAACCGAGACCCCGAACCGGCGGACAGCGGTCGCCTAGCGCGAGATGACCAGAGGCGGGATCGTCGGAGGTTTGAACACGTGGCCGGGCTCGTCCAGGCTCGTCCCGGCCATCACGCGCTCAACCAAAGGACGCTACAGCAGAGTGAGGTAACCTGACCTCATTCATGCTTTAGCCCCACTCGCTCAGACCTGCGGTGCGGGCGATGCGTACCACCAGGCCAACCCAGAACAGTTGCGGGACCAGAGTCAATAGCGGAATGAATGGCTTCGCCTCTGACGGGGACGCGACAAACAGCAGCGCACAGAGCCCGCCGAAAGTGGCAAAGCCCCAATGCACGACCGTGACGGCCGTGGCCGGGACCCCCGCGCGCTGCGCCACCTGATAAAGATGCCCCCGATGCGGGGAGGTTAACCGCTCGCCCGCGGCCGAACGCCGTATCAGGGTGAATGCGACGTCGAACAGCACGCCCGATAACAGCATCGGCACGATCAGGAACGACAATTCGACATTGTCGAAGCGGCTGGCGACGACCGCCAGGATGGCCAGGACGAAGCCGCAAAACTGGCTGCCGACATCGCCCATGAAGATGCGGGCACGAGGGAAGTTGAACGGCAGAAAGCCCGCCAGTCCGGCGATCAGCAGCAGTGCGGCGAAGTAGGCGAACCAGCCGCCGTGCGCGGCGGCGATCCCGGCAAGAAAGCATGCTGCGATCAGGGCGACGCCGCTGGCCAGGCCGTCCATCCCATCGATGAAGTTCATGGCATTGGTGGCGAACAGCAGCCACAGGATCGTCGCCGGCGCCGCCAGCCAACCGATATCGAGCGGTCCGGTATACGGCACGTGGAAGTTGACCACGTACAGCCCGCTGGCGACAGCGACCAGCGCCGCCAATACCTGTGCCGTCAGCTTTACCGTGAACTTCCAGTCGTACAGGTCATCCAGGAAGGCGACGATGGCAATCGCCATCGAAGCCTCGATGACGCCAACGAAATAAGGATCCGCCAGGCGGGCGAACGCCGCGTATCGATAGAGCACGACGATGCCCACCAGAAAAGCCACCACCACGCCAACGCCGCCGCCCTTTGGTGTGGCGAGCGTGTGGGCCTTGCGCGGGTCCGGCCAGTCCAGCACCCGCACGGCGATCATCACCCGCACCACGGCGGCCGACAGCACCGCCAGTCCGGCGGCGAACGCCAGATGGCGCAGCACGGCAACAAGCGTCATTCGGGCTCCTCACGGCGGAGGAGCCCGATACAGCCAACCGCAGCCGGTGACCAGTCCGCGGACTTAGCGGATGAAGCCCTGCAGTTCCTCCTTGGCCCAGGCGATGGTCGACTTGATCGTCTCGCCGGCCATCAGGCGCGTCACCATCGCCGGTGGGATGCCGCGGTTCCACATCTGCACGGCGATTTCCGGCGGGGCCGACGAGCCAGCGATGTAGTATTCGGAGTTGTGCCAGGGGCGCACCGGATAGTTGTAAACCGTGCCCTTCGGCGGTTCCACCTCGCTCCAGATCTTCATGTCGTACATCGAGGTGAATGGTGGGATGTCGTAGCCCGCGACCGGAGCGGCGAGCGCCTCGACCTGTTCGCGTTGCGACAGGTACTCGACCAGTTCCTTGGCCGCGCTCTTGTTCTTGGCGAATTTCCACAGGCCCCAGAAATACGGCCGGTGCGGCACCAGCCGGCCGGCCGACCCGCGCGGCTGCGAGAAATGCCAGCAATCAGCTGCCACGTCCGGCGCATCGCGCTTCGCCACCGCCCAGGCCGACGGTGGGTTCCAAATGTAGGCCGCCTTCCCTGAGATCAACGCCCGGTTGTTGGACGCATCGTCCCACTGCGGCGCGTCCGGCGGCATGAACTTGATGAGCTTCTGGACGTACTCCATCACCTTCATCACGTTGTCGGACTCGACGGTGATTTCGCCCTTGGCATTCACCAGGTCGGCGCCAAAGGCACCGAACGTGGCCCCCCAGGTCTGGTTCGCGTCCGTGCTGTCGCCGGCGCGGCAGCCGAAGCCTATCGGATAGCCTGCCTTGAAGAATGCCTCGGCGATTTCGAGCTGCTTGTCGTAGGTCCATTCCTTGCTGGCGTCCGGCGTCGAAGGGTGGTCCGGGAACCACGCCTGAACGTCCACCCCGGCGAACTTCTTCCACATGCTGATACGCGCAACCGGCGGCAGCGGCGCCGAGCCCCAGCCCACCGGCACGGCCATCCAATGCTTGTTGATGAAGGCCAGGTATTCGTAGGCGTGGCCCAGCTTGCCGTATTTCGCGATCAGCCGCTCCATTACGTCGTCGACCGGGTCGAGGCTGTCGGCATACTGGTGCACCGTCCATTGGTCGAAGGCATAGACGTCGTGGCCCGTCCTGGCCTGCGCCTCGGCGGCCATGGTGATGTTGATCTTGCTGCCGACGCTCGAGATGAAGTCGAGTTGCACATCGACCTTGTTCTTGTCGGCCCATGCACTGACGAGCTTCCGCATCGCATCGTCGCCGGTGGGGACCCAATGATCCCACAGCGCGAGGCTCAGCTTGCCCGCGGCGCCTGCGGTGCGAATGTGGACCAGGGGCAGGGCAGTTGCGGCGGCACCGATCTTGAGGGCGGATCGACGCGACAGGCGGTGTTGCGATGACATGGCGTACGTTCCCTTCCGCGGCCGGAACCCATCCGGCCGTGATTTCGATCTCCCGCGACAAAGCTGACGGGATGCGTCTCCCACGCGTCGCGATTATTAGGCGAATCGCCGGAAAATGCGATAGCCAATACGTTCGCTCTGGCTGGCTGTGCCGGTAGCATGCTCTGGGCTATAGGAGCCGCCATGCCAGCGCGTCCGCCCGTGCGAATCGCCCTCAATGTGGCCATCGATGGCGCTCTGGCTGCCTTGGCGGCGCCGCTGGCACGTGCGATCGCCGGTCCCAGGGGCCTGTGGCTGGACCCCTACTGGCTGCCAGCGGGGGGAGCTGCGACCCTGCTGCTCGCTGGCTTACCCTTTCGGCTGCCATGGCAATACTGGCGATTTGCCGGAATCGAGGACCTGCTCGGCGTGGTCTGGGCCAGCGCCGGCGGCGCGGCCCTGCTCAGCCTGGCAATGGCGTGGGCCGGGGCCGCGCTGGGCAATCCGGCATTTCCGGTGGTGTACGCCCTGACCCTGCTGGTGCTGCTGGGAGCTCCCCGCGTCGCATACAAGCGCTGGCGGCACCGGCGCGGCGGAGGCGCCGTCGGCTATCCGCCCGAAACCCCGACCGCGCTGGTGGTCGGCGCGGCCGAGGATATCGACCTGTTCCTGCGTGCACTGGCCTGGGACAGGCGGCAACCGCTGCAGGTTGGGGGGTTGCTCGCGGTTGGCGCGCGCCAGACCGGTCGGCGCATCCACAACGCGCCGTTCCTTGGATCGATCGACGATGCCGCGGGAGTCCTGGATCGCCTCGCTGCTGAAGGGAAACTGCCGGATGCGCTGGTCGTCGTCACTCCGGACCTTGCCGGCCAATCCCTCGCGGCGCTGGTCGAGCAGGCGGAAAGGCACGGCATGCCCATCCGCCGCGCGCCGCGGCCGACGGCTTTGGATCCGGCTGGGCCGGCCGAGCCTTCGCGCGAGCTGGAACTGCGGCCGATGGCGATCGAGGACCTGCTCAACCGGCCGCAGGTGCCGCTGGATCGCGAAGGCATGGCGCGGCTCATCCAAGGCCGCAGCGTCATCGTCACCGGTGCGGGCGGCACGATTGGCAGCGAACTCGCACGTCAGGTCGCCGCACTGGGCCCCGAACGGCTGATCCTGGTGGACAATGGCGAATACGCGCTGTGGCTGATCGACCTGGAGCTGGCCGAACACCACCCGCACGTGCCGCGCGTGTCGCTGCTGGCCGACATCCGCGACGAGGCGCGCATCCGGGACCTGTTTGGGCAATTCCGTCCCGAGCTGGTGTTCCACGCGGCGGCGCTGAAGCACGTGCCGATGGTGGAGGCCAACCCCCTGGAAGGCCTGCTGACCAATGTCGCCGGCACGCGTCATGTCGCGGATGCGGCGCGGAGCAGCGGCGCCAGGGCCATGGTGCTGATCTCCACCGACAAGGCGGTCAACCCGACCTCGCTCATGGGCGCCACGAAGCGCCTGGCCGAGATGTATTGCCAGGCGCTGGACATCGCCGCGCGCCATGCCGGGCGGGGAATGCGCTGCATCACCGTGCGGTTCGGCAACGTGCTGGGCAGCACGGGATCGGTCGTGCCGCTGTTCCAGCGGCAGTTGGAACGTGGCGGCCCGCTGACCGTCACCCATCCGGACATGCAGCGCTACTTCATGACGGTGCGCGAAGCGGTGGGCCTGGTGCTGCAGGCGAGCGTGGTTGGCACCGGCGACGCGACGCTCCCCTCCGGCGAGGACGGCGGCATCTTCGTGCTGGACATGGGACAGCCGGTGAAGATCGTCGAACTGGCGCGGCAGATGATCCGGCTGGCGGGACTGACGCCGGAGCGTGACGTGGAAATCCGCTTCACGGGCCTGCGCCCCGGCGAGAAACTGCATGAGGAGCTGTTTCACGGCAAGGAGCCGCCGGTCCCGACCGGCTTCCCGGGCCTGCTGATGGCGGCACCCCGCACCGCCGACCCAGCCATTGTCGGGCGTGCCATCGATGAGATCGCCACCGCCTGCCGCGGTGGGCAGGCACGGCTGGCGCTCACGCTGCTGGGTCGTCTGGTGCCGGAGTTCGAGCATAACGCGGAAGGACTGATGCCGGTGGTGACCCATCCATGACCGGGCGCTCATCCATTCCATTCATCGACCTGAAGGCACAGCAGGCGCGCATCGCCGGTGAATTGCGCCACCGCCTGGACCGCGTTCTCGCGCATTGCCAGTTCATCCTGGGCCCCGAGGTCGCGGAACTGGAAGCCAAGTTGGCCCGCTTCTGCGGTGCCCGCCATTGCGTGGCGGTCAGTTCCGGCACCGATGCGATCCAGATCGCCTTCATGGCGGAGGGTATCGGCCCTGGAGACGCGGTGTTCCTGCCGGCGTTCACCTACACCGCAAC
>DATBKQ010000046.1:0-9686 GCA_036555825.1 Acetobacteraceae bacterium
CAATGATCCGCTCCAGCCCAGAGAATGCACCGCCACAGATGAACAGAATGTTGGTGGTGTCGACCTGCAGGAACTCCTGCTGCGGGTGCTTTCGCCCACCCTGCGGCGGCACCGAGGCGACCGTGCCCTCCATGATCTTCAGCAACGCCTGCTGGACGCCCTCGCCGCTCACGTCCCGGGTGATCGAGGGGTTGTCCGACTTGCGCGAGATCTTGTCGACCTCGTCGATATAGACGATGCCGCGCTGCGCCCGTTCGACGTTGTAGTCGGCGGACTGCAGCAGTTTCAGAATGATGTTCTCGACATCCTCGCCGACATACCCCGCCTCGGTCAGGGTCGTTGCGTCCGCCATGGTGAACGGCACATCCAGGATGCGGGCCAGCGTCTGGGCCAGCAGGGTCTTGCCAGAGCCGGTCGGGCCGACCAGCAGGATATTCGACTTGGCGATCTCGATATCGTTGTTCTTCTGGCCATGGGCCAGCCGCTTGTAGTGGTTGTGGACCGCCACCGACAGCACCCGCTTGGCATGGTCCTGGCCGATCACGTAGTCGTCCAGCACCTTGCAGATCTCGCGCGGGGTCGGAACCCCATCCCGCGACTTGACCAGGTGGGTCTTGTGCTCCTCGCGGATGATGTCCATGCAGAGTTCGACGCATTCATCGCAGATGAACACGGTCGGGCCGGCGATGAGCTTGCGCACCTCATGCTGGGACTTGCCGCAGAATGAGCAATATAGGGTGTTCTTCGAATCGCCGGACTTGCTCATGCGTACTCCTGCCCCGGACTCGCGGGGAGCCAAGGGACGAGTTTACCCCCCGGCGGCCGGGAGGGACAAGGACCACGAAAAGCCGGGGCCGCGCGGCGGCGCCAGCAGGTCAGGGCCCTGCCCGCCGCGCGGGGAAGGGGTAGATCAGCCTCGGGTGCTGGTCTCTTCCGGGGTCGGCCGGTTCTCCACCACCTCATCGACCAGCCCAAAGTCCCGGCTCTCCTCGGCCGACATATAGGTATCGCGTTCGAGTTTACGTTCGATTGCCTCGATCGGCTGGCCGGTGTGTCGGACATAGATCTCGTTCAGCCGCTTGCGCAGGGTCAGGATCTCGCGCGCCTGGATCTCGATATCGGTCGCCTGCCCCTGGGCACCGCCCGACGGCTGATGCACCATGATGCGGGCATTGGGCAGCGCGAAGCGCTTGCCCTTCGCGCCGGCGGTCAGCAACAGGCTTCCCATCGAGGCCGCCTGCCCGATGCAGACCGTAGAGACCGGGCTGCGGATGTACTGCATGGTGTCGTAGATCGCCAGCCCGGCGGACACCACCCCGCCAGGGCTGTTGATGTAAAAGGCGATGTCCTTGTTCGGGTTCTCCGATTCCAGGAACAGCAACTGCGCGCAGATCAGCGCGCTGACCTGGTCGAAGACCGCCCCCGTCAGGAAGATGATCCGCTCCTTCAGCAGGCGCGAATAGATGTCGTAGGCACGCTCGCCGCGGGCGGTCTGCTCCACCACCATCGGCACGAGGTTATTGGCATAGACCTCAACGGGATCGCGATCCTGCATGGGGCACCTGTCAGTCGGAGAGACATATAGATAAGCGGAACCGAACCCGACGCCAACCGGGTGACGGTACTAGGCGCCCTCGCCGGCCGCCGCCGGTTCCTTCCCCGCGCCGTCGGTGGGTGGTTCTGCCGCCAGTTCCTCCGGGGTTGCGGCCTTCTCCTCCACCTTCGCCAGCTCCAGAATGAAATCGATCACTTTCTCCTCGAATATCGGCCCGCGCAGCGTCTCGGCGGCCCGCGGATTCTGACGGAAGAACTCGAACACCTGCTGCTCCTGGCCCCGATAGCGCATGGCCTCCGTCCGCATGGCGCGGGTCATCTCGTCCTGGGTGACCGTGATGCTGTTGACCCGGCCGATCTCGGCGAGCAGCAGCCCCAGCCGGACCCGCCGTTCGGCGATGGCGCGGTACTCGGACCTGAGCGTCTCCTCGTCCTTGTCCTTGTCGTCCTCATCCAGCCGGCCCGCGTTGCGGTCGGTCTCCAGCCGCTGCCAGATCTGGCTGAACTCCTGCTCTACCATGCCTTCAGGCGAAGGGAACCTCACCTTGTCCGCCAGCGCGTCCAGCAACTGCCGTTTCAGGCGCAGACGGGACAGTTGGTCGTACTCCGACTGGACCCGGCGGGTGAGCGTGTCCCGCATCTCGGCGAGGTCCTCGAATGCCAGCTTCTTCGCCAGTTCCTCGTCCACCGCGGGCACCACCGGCCGGTTCAGCGCCTTGGCCGTGACCTCGAATGCCGCCGCCTTCCCGGCCAGCGTCGGCACCCCGTACTCGGCGGGAAAGCTGACCTCGATCGTGCGGGTCTCGCCTGGCTTCATCCCCTCGAGCTGCTCGCTGAACCCCGGGATGAAGCCGGACCCGCCAATTTCCACCTCGACGCCGTTTCCGGTACCGCCTGGGAATTCGGCCCCCTCGATCCGGCCGATGTAATCGACGGTCAGCACCTCGCCCGGGGCTGCGCCGCGATCGCCCAACTCCTCCGCCGGGATCGGCTCCAGCGTGCGGTTCCGCTGCGCGATATCCCCCAGGGCCTTGTCCACCGTCTCCGGCGCCACCTCCGCCTTCATCCGGGTCAGCGCGAGCTCGCCAAAGTCCGGCAGCGCGATCTCCGGCAGGAGCTCCAACTCGACCTTGAACTCCAGGTCGTTGTCGCCGGAACTGTCCAAACTGACGACGTCCACCTTTGGCTGGAGGGCCGGGCGGAGCCCCCGGTCGGTCAGGACCTGCTGGGTCGCCTCGCTGACCGACTGCTCCAGCACCTCGGCGTTCACCGCGGTGCCGTAACGCTGCTTCACCACCGCGGGCGGGATCTTGCCGGGCCGGAACCCCGGCAGGTTCAAGGTTTTCCCCAGGCTGGCCAGCCGCGCCGCGCGCCGGGTTTCTATATCGGCCGCCGGTACAACCACGGTATAAGCGCGCTTCAGCCCTTCGGAGAGGGTCTCGGTTACCTGCATTGACCAATCCTGTCGTTGTCCGCCCACAGCATGATGCGGGCGGAGGGACTTGAACCCCCACGGCTTGCGCCACCAGAACCTAAATCTGGCGTGTCTGCCAGTTCCACCACGCCCGCCCGGCTGCCGATCCTGGGCAAGGCCGGGCGTTTAGCGCAGCCGAACCGAGGCGACAAGGAAGCTCGCAGAAAGCTTCGGGGGGGAAAGCGCCAGGGGCTTTGACCGCATGACTCGCCGGTGCCAGAGTCAGGCTCCGCTCGCTCAGAGATTTGCGCATCAATTGACCGGCTGGCCACCTCCGCCCCATGCCCAAACGGTTCCTTCCGTGCTAGCTTGGTTTCAGCCGGTATCATTTCGCAGGTGCATGCATGGCGCAGGCTAGCCGCAGTAAGGGCAAGACCAAGTCCCGGGCACGTTCGGGCAACGGATCGCACGACGCCGCTCCACCCGCACGCGACTACAGCATCGCCGCGGTCGGCCGGGCGCTCGACCTGCTGGAGGCATTGTCGCGCATCGGTCCCGCCCCGCTGGCTGCCTTGGCCAGCCAGGCCCGCTGCACCCGCACCGCGGGCTTTCGCCTGCTGCGCACCCTGGAGGCGCGTGGGTTCGCGATCCAGGACGAGGCTCGGGGCATGTGGCGGCTGGGCGCCCGCTGGGGAGTGCTGGGCCGGGCGGCGGCGGAACAGGGCGCGCTCGAGGCGACCGCCATGCCGTTCCTCGTTGCTCTCGGCAAGACCACCGGCGAGAACGCCTATCTCCGGGTGCGCGATGGGCTGGAAAGCGAGACGGTGGCGATCTACCAGGCCGATCCGGGTCTGCGCCTCTACAGTGAGGTAGGCAAGCGCCAGCCGTTGCATGCCGGTTCGAGCCGGTTGTTGCTGGCACACGCACCGGAAGCGGTGCAGACCCAGGTCCTGGCGCAGCGCCTGCCACGCTTCACTCCGGCGACCCGGACCGACGCCGCCTGGATCGCCGCCGATCTCCAACGCATCCGCTCCCGCGGCTACCTGCTCACCACCGACGAAGTCGTCGCCGGCGCCGCGACGGTCGCGGCACCGGTGCGCGATGCCTCGGGCCAGGTCGTGGCGGTACTCTCGGTCAGCGCTCCAACCATGCGGATGCGTCCGCCCCGGCCGCGAGCGTTATTGCCGATGGTGCTGGACGCCGCTGCAAAGCTCTCCCGCGCCCTGGGCGCGGCTGGAGCCGATGCCGTCGTCAGCCGCTCGGGCGACGCGACCCGCCGCCCCGCTGCGTCCTCCTCCGGCGTAAGGCCCGAGGCCACCACGGCGGCGGCCCTGGCCGCCACCGGGCCGCACTCCATGTTCCGATGAGCTAGAGCGTGATGACCGAGGGCGGAATCGCCGGAGGTTTGAATCACGCGATCAGACAATGTGCTGGATCAGGATGAGCGCACACTTCTGCGCGCATCCCGATCTAGACTTCCTCCTTCGGCTTCAGCACACCGGAGTATGTCAGTAGCGCCAGCGAGGTCACCAGCTTGCCGATAAAGGAATAGACGGCCCACAGCACCTGCCAGGCCCCGGTACCTGGCCGCGAATCGACCCAGCACTTGTCGGTCTGATGCAGCGCCATGACCGGCACCATCATGTCTATGGCGTAGAACAGCGGCTGGATGTCGGTGGCGCCGCACGGCGGAGCGTCTGCCGTGAGCTGGCCCTTGTCGGCATGCAGGAACACCGGCGATTCGGCGACCTCGGTCATCGCATACGAGTAGTTGACGACCAGCACGTCCGCCACCTTCCAGGCCCACCACACGCCGGTAGTGCCGATCGCCAGCAGCACCGCGACCGTGGCGGTCGCGCGCACCGGCGACAGGCCGAAGCCGAAGCATACCCCCCAGATCGATCGCAGCAGGCGCGTGACGCGGTTCGACGATGGCATCGCCCATTGTTCGACGATGGCCACCTCGCGGGCGGCATGATAGTGCCCTTGCGCGCGGAGCACCTTCGCCAGGTGCCGGTACGGCTGGGGATGGAACTGGCTGTCCCTGTTCTGCTGGCGCTGCACCCATGCCAATCGTTGCCGTACCGGCGCGCGCTGGACGCGCAACATCCGGTGGGCCAGGCGGACCGCCCACGATGCCGACCGGCCGCGTCCGAGATTAGCCGCCCAGCGGCCGAACGCCGACAGGGCGACCGCGACGCCGCTCGCCTCGTCCGCCGGCAAGTGGCCGAACCGGTCATAGACGAAGCCATCGAGGTTCAGGTTGCAGAACCTCCCTTCCCGCCGGCGTCCGACCCCCCAACCGCCCGGGAAACCCACGTCGTCCAGCGTGCCGGCACGCGCACCGCCGAGATCGATCGCCAGTGGCACCTCCGCGGTCAGGTCGCGCGCCATCAGCGCCGCCCCGATCCGTGCATGCGACAACAGGACCCGCGGCAGCGCATCGACGCCCGCGCGATAGCCGTGGCGCTGACCCTGATGCGAAATCTCCCGCGGGAACCGCAGGCCATCCCAGATCAGACTTCCGCCGGTCCGCAGGTGTTCGCAGTCGATCCTGCCCAGAATTGTGGTGTCCAGCAGTTTGACGTCGCCCGCCACCTCCAGGTTGGTCGCCACCAGGGCGCCCGCCAGGGAACGCCCCGAGGCCGCGGCCGCCGGGCCGATGAAGGTCGCCGACGAGCAATCCAGGTCGCGGCCGATCTTGGTCCCCCACAGGCTGACGTAGCCCAGGCTGCTGAACCCCGCGTTCAGCAGCACGTCCCCGGCGATCTCGACGTTGGTGAGGCGCAGCGTTTCGCGCGAACCTCTCTCGGACCAGTTCTCCAGCGCTGCGCCGCAGCATTCCACGTTGCTGCCGATCGTGGCGCCGAGCAAGCTGACGCCGCCGCGGGCAACAAACCCGTGGCGCAACAGGACCGCGCCGCCGATCTCGGCGTTCTCCGCCGCGAGCGCGACGCCGGTGCCGTCATCGGCCGCGTTGGTCAGTGTGCCGGCATCGCATTCCAGGTTGCCGCCGATCCTCGTGCCGATCAGGCTGATCGAGCCTTGCGCGACGAACCCGTTGCGCAGCAGCACCGCGCCGGCGATCGCCGCGTGGTCCGCCGCCAGCGCGATGCCGGTGCCGCTCGGGGTGGCATTGATCAGGCTGGCGCCATCGCACTCCAGGCTGGCGCCCACCCGTGTGCCGCGCAGGCTGATGGCGCCTTCGGCGGCAAATCCGTTGCGCAGCAGGATGGAGCCGCCGACCTCGGCGGTATCGGCCGCCAACACGACGCCCTGCCCATCGTCGGTGCGATTGACCAACCGCGCCCCATTCATATCCAGCGTGCCGGCAATACGTGCGCCCATCAGCCATATGACGCCCGCCGCGGCAAAGCCATCGCCGAGTATGACCACGCCATCGAAGCGCGCTGCCTGCGCTCCCAGCGCATCGCCTTCGCCGGCACCGATCCGCGCCCCCCGCGCGATCAGGTCGCCACCCACATGCGCCGTGTCGAGCGCGACGCCGCCGATCGCGGTGAATTCCCCCATGAGGTCCAGGCTGCCGCGGATGTGTGCCCCCGACAGCCGCAAGGCATAGCGCGCGTCACGATGCGACACGCCCGGACGCGGCGGAGGAATTTGCAGACGGGCGCCGCGACAGAGCAGGTCCCCGTCGACCACCGCGCCGTGCGCATCGATCCAGGCGGTATCAACCAGCGGGGACACGGCGGAAACGTCCAGCACGCCATCGACGCGCAGCCCGCGCGCGATGACCTCGCCGATGCGGCTGCCGCGCAGGGAAAGGCGCGCCAGACGGGCGTTGCCAAGATCGATACTGTCGGCGAAAGCGCAATTCTCGAGCGTCAGCGGCGGCAGACCGGCCCCGCCCGAGCCTGCACAGTCGGCAAGGTCGAGCCGCCCATCGATCGCCGCCCCGCGGATGCGCACGCCCGGCAGCCGGACCGGCCACGGGTCCGGCCCGACCGGCAGACCCAGCAGCAGATGGCGCAGGAAGGCGGCACGCAGAACGGCTGCGTCCGGGCTGGAAAACGCCGCGACTTCACCACGGCCCGTGCACGCGACCACCTCGGCTTCGGCATCCAGCAATGCCGCCGGATCGAAGCTCAGAGTCCGCTGTTCATCGGGCATTCGGCCGTGACGCTAACGACCTGCCGCCGCCTCGGTAAAGACGCGCGTTCATCCGGCGACCGGAATGCTTGCCCGAGACGCCTCCTCGTCCCGGCCGTAGGCGCCGGCAGGCTTCGATAACACACCCTGATCCACGCGCCGGGCCCGCCTGCTCACCGTCAGACCAACGCTTCGCGGCCCGCCTCGAGAAATCTTTCCCGCCGCCGCTCCTTCAAGGTGACGCCGTCAAGGGCGAGCAGCGGCTGCAGCGCCGCGCTCACCGCCTGGCCCACCGCGGCGATGGCCGCCGCGGCGTCGCGCTGGGCGCCACCGAGCGGTTCGGCGATCACCTCGTCCACCAGTTCCAGCCGCTTCAGGTCGTCGGCGGTCAGCCGCAGCGCCTCCGCCGCCGCGGTCGCCTGGGAGGAGTCCCGCCATAGGATGGACGCACATCCTTCGGGCGAGATCACCGAATAGATCGCATGCTCCAGCATCAGCACGCGGTCGCCCGCGGCGAGTGCGATCGCCCCGCCCGAGCCTCCCTCGCCGATGATGGTGGCCACCAGCGGCACTGGCGCCTCGAGGCAGGCCTCGATCGAGCGGGCGATCGCCTCCGCCTGGCCGTGCGCCTCTGCCTCCACTCCCGGGAACGCCCCCGAGGTGTCGACGAAACTCAGCACCGGCAGGCCGAAGCGGCCGGCAAGCTCGATCAGCCGGCGTGCCTTGCGATAGCCCTCGGGACGCGCCATGCCGAAATTGTGCTTCACCCGGCTCTCGGTGTCCGCGCCTTTCTCGGTGCCTAAAATCATGACGGATCGGCCGCAAAAGCGTCCCAACCCGCCCAACACCGCGGCATCGTCGGAATACGCTCGATCGCCCGCCAGCGGCATGAACTCGCTGATCAGCGCGCCGATGTAATCCATCGCCTTCGGGCGATCCGGATGCCGCGCGACCAGGGTCTTCTGCCACGGCGTCAGCCTGGCATAGGCCGCCCGCAACTGGCGGTCCGCCACCGCGGTCAGCCGCGACACCTCTTCGGCGATGTTGATGCCGTCGGGCTCCGACATGCGCCGGAGTTCCTCAATCTTTCCTTCCAACTCGGCGATCGGCTTCTCGAAGTCGAGGTAATGGCGCATGGGGCGCGGGCTTTAGCACAATTCCCCCGCGCGCAAAGCCAGGGGGTGGGTCCGCTCTACGGTGGCTCGGAAAAGGTCGCCGCGCTGGTCACGCTGGCCCGGCTGTCGCCTTCGACCCGATACTGGCCCGCTCGGTCGAGGTCACGAACCGGGACAGGGTGCGGCCGGCAAGAAGTAACTGAGCGGGACTTCGAGGATTTCGCTCAGCCGCACGAGATGGTCGGATGAGACCCGCTCGGTGGCGCGCTCATACCCGGTGATGCGGCCGGTTTCCACCCCCAGCGCCGCCGCGAGGCTCTCCTCGCTCAGCCCCAGCGCACGACGCTTGCCTCTGATCCGGCGGCCGATATGCAGATCGGCCGATGTCGCCATGCTGTCACGTTCGGTCGTTATTTTGGCGTCAAGCATGCGTTGGCGCTCCCCCATCCCGGCTATTAACCGACGAAGGCCGGCAGTGCCAGGAATATGCGCGTGATGGCGGCCATGGTTCCGCGAGGCTGGCCGGCCCACAGGTGGCCGGCGTCGCGTGGCACCTATCGCGGCGGCTGCAACGTTATCCCGTAGCGCTGATAGATGTGCGCGATTGCCTCGGTCGTCGTCAGGTGCTCGATCGCCTGATCGATCGCCTCGCGCAGCGCATCGTCCGGCCGCCGCATGCCGACCGCGACGTTCCACTGCAGGTCGTGTTCGGCCTGGTCCAGCGACAGCAGGGTCACCGGATGGTCGGCATGCTGAAGGTTGTAGTAACCGGCAATCAGCGGCGTGACGGCGGCGGCCTCGACCTCGTGTTCCGCCAAGGCGTCCAGCATTTCGTCCTCGAAGCCGAACACCGAGATCGGCACGTGCCGCCGATCGACGCTCATCGCGGCCAGCGATCCGGTTTGCACCGCGACCTTGGTCTGGCGATTGAGATCGTCGAAAGAGTGAATTGCGCTGCCCTGAGGCACGGCGAGAAACACTCCGCTGCGATAGTACGGCTTCGAAAGCTTGATGCCGTAATCCGTCGGGGCATCGTTCGCGGCGATGGTGTCGAGAATGATGTCGCAGGTGGTGCGCGGAATCTGATAGCTGATCAGCACCCACTCCAGCGTCAGCGACACTCCCAGCTCCTGCGCCAGGGCCTGGCCAAGCTCTACCTGGAAGCCGGGAGGCTGCGCCGTTCGGCTCGCGAAGGGCAGCGAGTTCGGGTGCGCGCAAAGGCTGATCGAGCCACTCTCTCGGATCGCGCTCAGCGTGCGCGCCTGAGCCGCGTGAACCAGACACACCGCGGCCGCTGCCGCGAGATACCATGCCCTGCTGTTCATCCCTGCTCCGGCTTCAGCGAGCGTATATAGCGGATGATCGCGTCGATGTCGGCATCGCTGAAGGTGGAGCCGAATGCCGGCATGGCGCCCTGCTTGCCGAGCTTGATGCGGGTGCGGATGAAGTCGTCGCTGCGCTGGGTGTTCATCAGTTGCGGTCCTTTGCCCGGG
>DATBKQ010000047.1:0-4543 GCA_036555825.1 Acetobacteraceae bacterium
AGTATGGCGTTGGTGGCGGTTGCCGTGTGTTCGACGATGGCGTCCAACTCGTCGGTCGCGAACGGAATGTGATTGTCCTTGATGTCGTCGATGCGCAAGGCGGCGATTTCCGCCTTGGCGCAGGCAATGGTGCGGCCAAGCGCTTCCACCTCGGCCAGCAGCGATGTTTCCTTTGCCGAGAGGTCACCGCTCAGCGTGGACAGCACGGCGCGTACCACCTCGGCGATCAGTTCCGGTTCCGAGCCGGGATGGCGGCGCCTGATCTCGACGAGACGTCCGGCCAACTGGTCAGCCTCAGGCATGGCCGAGTACCTTCTCGATCTTCTCGCGCAGGGTTTCCGCGTTGAATGGCTTGACGATGTAGTTCGACACGCCCGCCTGCTTGGCGGCGACCACGTTCTCCACCTTGCTTTCGGCCGTCACCATGATGAACGGCGTGCCCTTCAGCCTGGCGTCGGCGCGGACTTCCTGCAGGAGCTGGAGACCGGTCATCGGCGCCATGTTCCAGTCGCTGATCACCAGGCCGAAATTGCCGGAACGCAGCTTGGCCAGCGCGTCGGCGCCGTCGGTGGCCTCCTCGACGTTGTTGAACTCGATCTGCTTCAGCAGGTTGCGAATGATGCGCAGCATCGTCTTGTAGTCGTCGACGATCAGCACGTTGATGGACTTGTCGATCGGCATCGCCATTCGCTTCTTCTCCTGCTCAGCTTCCAGCCTGGCCGTCACGCTGGGTGCGCATCTGGGCGAGTTTCGCGGTGAGGTCGCGCGCCTTGTCCGGCAGCATCGCCGCCAGCACGGGTGCCGCTTTCGCCTCTTTCATGCGATCGACCACCTGCAGGAGCACCGGCATCTCCAGGTCGTTGAAGATGGTCGCGGCGTCGCGCGGCTTCATTGCTTCGTAGAGCTTGACGAGACCCTGCCAGCCTGCGTCCTCACGTTCCTTGCGCGCTGCCTCCAGTGTCTCGAGTTTCTTTTGCAGCGCCTGCAGTTCGGCGACCCGCGCGGTCAACTTCTGCTCGGCCGCCGCCAGCACCGATCCGCGCGCCGCGAGCGCGGCATCGCGAGCGTCCAGTTCCTGCCGGCGCTGCCGGAGTTCAAGCAGCACCGCGCGCTCGGCGTCGCTGATCGGCGGTGGCCCGGCATCCTGCGATGGTTGCGGCGACGGTTCCTGTTGCCGCGGCTGCGGAGATACCGTCGGGGCGGCCGCCGGCGCGGTACTCGCGACGGCCGACGGCGCGGCATCGAGCGTCGGAACCGCGGCGCGCACCAACTGCGTCGACTTCACAGCCAGCAGGCTGCCGAGGGCAAATATCGTGATCGGCAGGAGGCGGATGGAGGCGATAGACAAGGTCATTTCGCCATCCTCAGCGCCTTGAGCAGGTCGCGCTCGGCCTGGCTGCGCACGCGATGCTGGTCGCTGCCCGAGTCGGATACCACGGTGAGCCGCGGCGTCTCGGTGGCGAGCGGCCGGCCGGCGCGCACGAGGTGATCCAGCCGATCGGCGAGGCGGTTGCCGCGTTCGATCAACAGCGCGAGGTCATCCTTCAACGACAGGGCGGCGTCGGTCTGGCGCGCGATCTGGATGCCGGCCCCGTCGGTTGCCGCCCGCAACCGGTCGATGCCGCGTTCCGCCTGGCGCGTGCTGTCATTGAACCCGGCGATCAGCTCCTGCAACTGCACGCGGTCGCGTTTCAGCACGCCAAGCGCGCGCTCCAGCCGCACGGCGTGGAACAGCGTTGCCGCGAGCAGGCCCACCAACGCCAGTTCCAGGATCCACTGCATGCGGCAGAGTTTCGCGCGGGAGGGTTAGGAAACTGCGAATGAAGTGAATTCGACTGTCATCATCCGACCGCGACTCATAACCAGGTCGCGGTGGCGGTGACCATGCGGCGGCTGTGCCCTCCTGGCGGCGCTGGTGCCATGCGCCCGGTTCTGTTTCACACGGAGGACGCCGAGGCCACTGAGCGCCACTGAGAAGAATTGACAGGCGCTGCGCGCCCGTTGCCGTGCCGCGTTGCGCATGCGCGCCCCACATGTCTCCGTGGGGCCCTGTGGTCCTCGGCGCCCTCCGTGTGAAAACAAGGCAGAACATGCCGCGCGGACGGGCGAGTGTTGGGCACGAGCCGTGCACTTCTCCAGCAATGAGCGGAAGGTCGCGATGGGTCGTTTTCACCGAGCTTCGGCTATCAGGTCTGCGGCCGCTAGCGCTCGGCCAATTGCAGGCGTGGCAGGTCGCGGTCGATGCGGACCGCGATGCGGCTCTTGCGCCTGCCGACACGACCTTCGAACAGCGGTACCGCGCCGCAGCGAACCAGTACCGGGGCGCCGAGTGCCGAGTTGAGTACGATGCGGGTGCCCGGCTCCAGCGCCATCACGTCGGAGAGGCGCATCGTCTGTTCGTCCAGCACCACGTCGAGCTCGACCTCGGTGTTCCACAGCTCTTCGGCAAGGTGCGTTTCCCAGATCGAGTCGCGGCCGAATTTCTCGCCCATGAACTGCTGCAACAGCAGTTCGCGCACCGGCTCCAGTGTGGCGTAGGGCAGCAGCAGCTCCATGCGGCCGCCGCGGTCCTCCATGTCGATGCGCAGGCGGGCGAGCACGGCTGCATTCGACAGCCGGCTGATGGTGGCGAAGCGCGGGTTCACCTCCAGCCGTTCGAAGCGGAAGGTGACGGGGCAGAGCGGATCGAAGCTGGCCGAGAGGTCCGACAGCACCACCTGGATCAGCCGCTCCACCAGGGTGCGTTCGATCGTGGTGTAGGGGCGGCCCTCGATGCGCATCGCCGCGGTGCCGCGGCGGCCCCCGAGCAGCACATCGACGATCGAATAGATCATCGCGGAATCGACCACCATGAGGCCGTAATTATCCCACTCCTCGGCCTTGAACACCGCCAGCATGGCGGGCAGCGGGATCGAATTCAGATAATCGCCGAAGCGCAGCGACAGGATGTTGTCGATGCCGACTTCCACGTTGTCGGAGGTGAAGTTGCGCAGGCTGGTGGACATGATGCGCACCAGCCGGTCGAACACGATCTCCAGCATCGGCAGGCGCTCGTATGACACGAGCCCCGAGCTGATGATCTTCTGCATGCCGGTGCGGTTTTCGCCGCCGGCGGGTCCCTCGTCGAAGCCGAGCAGGCTGTCGATTTCCGCCTGGTTGAGCACGCGTGCCGGCTGCGCGGACGCGACATCGGATTCCGTCTCCGCGCCCCACGTGGCGGCGAGTTCCTCGTCGGACATCTGCCGGTCCGGTGTATCGCTCATGCCAGCGGCTCTCCTGGCTGACCGTTCTGCAGGCGGAGGGCCGCTGGCATGAGTCTTTGCTTCGCGCGCAGCCGCCACACCAACCCTGCGCGCATGATGCCAGCGGGCGCGCCGGCCGGCTTGCGGGCGCGTTTGGAAAGGGCCGCTGGCATCATTGGATCAGCATCTGGGTGAACAGCACGTCCGTGATCCTGGCGGGTGCGGCGGCGAGATTGGCGCGGGCGATCAGTTCCTCGCGGAGGCGATAGGTGCCGGCGGAACCGCGCATCTCCTGCGGCCGCATCTCGCGGATGTAGGTCAGGAACAGGTCCTGCAGGCGTGGCATCGCCGCCTTAACCCGCTCCACGTCTTCCTGCCTGCGCACCTCCAGCCGCGCGGTGAGTTTGACGTAGCTGGTGCGCGGCGTGTTGTTGTTCAGGTTGGTGATCAACTCGGGCAGGTCGATGTAGATCGGTTGCGATGGTGTGGCGGGTTCGGCGGCGACCTGGGTGTGCTGGATGCCGAGCAGGTGCGGCAGGACGCCGCTGAACCACAGGCCGCTGCCGAGGCCGGCGAGCGCCACGGGGGCGCCGAAGACGATCAGCCTGCGCCTGCCGCCGGAGGCCTGTGGTTGCGGTTCAGTCTGTTCGGGTGCGTCGTCCGGCTTTTCCGGTTCGACCGCTGGCGCGGCCTTGGCCACTGGCTGCTCCTTCGGCCTGGTGCGCGGCAGCATGGCAGCGAGGCGTTAAGGAAGCATTGCCCGGCAGATTTCGCCGGGGGCGGCAACAGGTGCCGGTCGCTTGGCGAGGTGCAGATGCGCAGCTTTGCCGAGATTGCTTCGTCGCTTCGCTTCTCGTCACGCCAGATGTGACCGAGATTGCTTCGTCGCTGCGCTCCTCGCAATGACAGGGGGTTGGCACGCCGGTTGCTTCAGGGCGGGCATGGACATCACCGGCAACGTCGCCCTGTCGCGCCTGGCCGCACAGCAGCGGGTCATGGACGTGATCGCGAACAACATCGCCAACGCCAATACGCCAGGCTTCAAGGCCGAGAGAGTACAGTTCAGCGACTGGCTGACGCGGCAGAGCCCGGGCGGTGCGCCGCGCGGCGAGCGCAGCATCGCCTACACGCAGGACCGTGCCACGTGGCGCGAGCAGCAGGCAGGCACGATCACACGCACCGGCAACTCGTTCGACCTTGCGCTGACCAGCGACGGCTTCTTCACGGTGAACACGCCGAACGGTCCGCGGCTCACGCGCGACGGGCGGTTCGGGCTGATGCCGAACGGCACGGTTTCGGAC
>DATBKQ010000048.1:0-32688 GCA_036555825.1 Acetobacteraceae bacterium
CCCTGCCGCCACAGGCGCTCGATGTCCTCCGGCATGCCGTCCATGCGGTACTCGCGCGGCACGCCGATGCGCAGGCCGCGCACATCGCCCCGGCAGGCGGCGGCGAAGTCCGGAACAAGGACATCGGCGCTGGTGGAGTCCCTCGGATCGTGCCCTGCCATCGAAGCCAGCAGGATCGCGCAGTCCTCGACGGTGCGCCCGAATGGTCCTGGATGGTCGAGCGATGAGGCGAAGGCCACGACGCCCCAGCGGGAGCAGCGCCCGTAGGTGGGCTTCATGCCGACCACCCCACAGAACGACGCAGGCTGGCGGATCGATCCGCCGGTGTCGGTGCCGGTCGCGCCCATGGCGATGCGCGCGGCGACAGCGGCGGCCGAGCCGCCCGACGATCCGCCGGGCACCAGCACCGCCTCCTGGTCCTGCCGTCGCTGCCACGGATTGGCCACCGGACCGTAGGCCGAGGTCATGTTGGACGAGCCCATGGCGAACTCGTCCATGTTGGCCTTGCCCAGGAAGATCGCCCCGTCCCGCAGCAGGTTGGCGCTGACCGTGCTTTCGTACGGCGGCACGAAAGGTGCGAGAATGCGGCTGCCGGCGGTAGTGCGCACGCCCTCGGTGCAGAACAGGTCCTTGATCGCCAGCGGGATACCGGTGAGCGCTGCGAATTTGCCTGTCGCCAGCGCCGCATCCGCGGCATCGGCCTGCGCCAGTGCGCGCTCCGCCGTGACGGTGACATAGGCGTTCAGCCGCGGGTTCAGCGCCTCGATCGCGGCGAGATGCGCCTCGGTCAGTTCGCGGGCGGAGAACTTCTTCTCGCGCAATCCCTGTCGGGCGGCGGCGATGGTGAGGTCGGTCAGGGTCACTCGACCACCTTGGGCACCGCATAGAAGTCGCCGGCCCGGTCCGGCGCGTTGGCCAGCACCTTCTCGGGGTAGCCGCCGTCGGTCACCACGTCCTCGCGCATCTTCAGCGCCATCTGCTGCGCGCCGGTCAGCGGCTCGACGCCATCGACATCCAGCTCGTTAAGCTGCTCGATCCAACCCAGGATGCCGTTCAGTTCGGCGGCGAGCGGCGCCAGTTCGTGCTCCTCGACGCGAATGCGGGCGAGGGTCGCGATACGGCGAATTGTCGCGGCATCGAGCGACATGCGGCGTTGTCCTGTTTTGGTGAGCCACCGACCATACCGGCCGCGACCCGGCGGTTCAACCGATCCGGGGCGCGACCGGCTTTGCCAGCGCGACACCGTATGCCGATAGTCCAGGGGATGGCATTGATCGAGATGCGTGCGCTGCGAGCGTCGCTGGCCCGCGACCGGCGGCTGATCGGGCTCGACCCTGGCCGCCGCGTCATCGGCATGGCGCTGTCGGATGTCGGCCTGTCGCTGGCCTCGCCCTATGGCAGCATCAGGCGCCGCAGGCTGCGCGACAACGCGGCCGAAATCCTGGCGATCGCGCGCAAGGAGGATGCCGGCGGCTTGGTGGTCGGGCTGCCGCTGTCGATGGACGGCAGCGTCGGGCCGGCGGCGCAGGCGGCACGCGACTGGGCGCTGGCGCTGTCCGAGGCGACCGGCCTGCCGGCTGCATTATGGGACGAGCGGCTGTCCTCGGCCGCGGTGAACCGGTTTCTGATCGGACAGGCGGATCTGAGCCGGCGCAAGCGGGCGGCGGCGGTGGATCGTGCCGCCGCCGCATGGCTGCTGCAGAGCGCGCTGGACGCAAGCCGCTAGCGGACTTCAGGCCTCGGCGGTCAGGGTGATGTCGGACACCAGCACCTTGCCCTTGGTTTCGGGCCCGAGCAGCAGCGCAACAATGAACACCAGCGCACCGCCGACGGTGCCGACCAGCATCGGTATGGCGAAGCCCGAGGGCTGGCCGGCCGCGAACGTGGCGAGCACCGGGCCGACCAGACCGCCCCAGATCGCCCCCTGGTGGTAGCAGAAGCCAGCCGCGGTGGCGCGCACCTCGGTGGGGAAACGTTCGGACAGATAGGATGGGTTCTGGCCATATATGGCGCCCAGGAACACGCCCTGCACGACGAAGGCCGCGGTGATCACCGGGTAGCTTGCGGTGAACAGGTAGATCGGGGTGATGAAGACGCCGATGATCGCCGGGATGATCATCGACCAGCGCCGCCCGTAGAGGTCGGCGATCCAGCCCCAGAAGCCGCTGGCCAGGAACCCGACGAGATTGGCGAGCGCGATCGGCAGCGCCACCAATCCCGGGCTGAAATGCAGGTCCTTCTGCATGTGCGTGGCGAACAGCCCATAGACCGAGTAGTACACCACGAAGCCGCTGCCCATCCAAAGGCATGCGGTGATGGTGTTGCCCAGAACGCGCGGCCGGAAGATATCGAGCAGAGGGGCGCGAAACTCCTTCTGCTGCTCGCGCTGCTTGGCACGGTTGGCCACCCATACTTCCGGTTCCTTCACGAACCGGCGCACGTACAGCACGGCGAGCGCCGGCAGGATGCCGATCCACAGCAGGCCGCGCCAGCCGATGCTGTTGTACAGCAGGCCGTAGGCCGCGCTGGACAGCAGGAAGCCGATGCCCCAGGAGCCCTGCAGGATGCCGCTCATGAGGCCGCGCGAGCGCGCGGGCCAGGTCTCCATGGCCAGGGCGGCGCCGGCTGGCCACTCCGCCCCCATGCCGATACCCAGGAGCGCGCGAAACAGGAACAGGAACCAGAAGGCCGGCGAGAAGCCGGCGATGAAATTGCACACCGAGTACCAACTGATGGAGATCATCAGCGGCGCCTTGCGACCGACCCGGTCGGACAACCAGCCGGACGCCGTTGCACCGAACAATCGCAGCCACAGCGTGACCGTGAATACCGCGGTCACTTCGACCAGCGGCACGTTGAACGTTTGCGCGATCGGCACCATGATGAGCAGGAAAATGGTGAAGTCGAAAGCATCGAGCGTCCAGCCGAGCCAGGCGGCGATCCAGGCGATCCACTGGTCGCGGGTCGGCTCCTTCCACCACGGAACAGCAGCAGCAGACCTGGTTGCGATCGACATGGTGCTGACCTCCCTTCGAATTCGGATAAAGCGCTACCCCTTGACGCCTCCCATGGTCAGACCGGAACTCATGTGGCGCCGGAAGGCGTAATAGATGGCGATCGGCGGCAGCGCGTAGATCACCGCGGTCGCCATCATCAGGTTCCACGGTGCTTCGTCGCTGTTGAGGAACCGGCCCAGCGCCACCGGCACGGTCATGTTCGGCGGCGAGGAGAGCAGCAGGAACAGATACAGGTACTCGTTCCATGCCAGCAGAAGGGCATAAGTGCCGACGGCGACCATCGCGGGCGCCATCAACGGCAGATAGACGCGCCAATAGATCTGCCATGGCGTCGCGCCGTCGATGCGCGCGGCCTCGTCGAGCTGGACCGGTATGCTGGTGCCGTACTGCTGGAAGATGAAGATGGCATACGGGGTCGCGAAGGTGACTTCGACGAAGATCACGGCCCAGAGGTGATCGGCCAGGCCATAGGTCTGCATGACCCGGTAGAACGGGATCGCCAGGAACGACATCGGGATCACATAGGTGAGCAGCGCCGCGTTGCTGACGATCCAGGCGTTCCGCAGGCGCATGCGGCCGATGGCGAAGCTGGTCAACGTGCCGATCGCAAGCGTCAGCAGCGCCGTGCCGACACCGATATAGAGGCTGTTGCCCATCTCGTGCCAGAAGTGCGCGACGTACCAGTAGCCTTGCGTCAGCACGGTCCAGAAGCCGGCCAGCGTCGGCTGCGCCGGCCACAGATCGCCGCTGAACACGTCGTCCTGATGCTCCAGCGCGACCTCGACCATGGTGTAGAGCGGCATCAACGTCCAGATCAGGATCGCCAGGCACGCGATGCTCTCCACCGCGAGCGCGAGCGGATGGCGCAGCCGCGACCTGCGCCGGCTGCTTGTGGCGACAGCAGCGCTCATAGCTGCACCTGATGCCGCGCGAGCTTGCGCATCAGCACGATCACCAGCGGGATCAGCAGCGGCAGCGCGGACATGACCGCCGCCATGCCGAGTTCGGGATTCGCGACTTCGAACGCGTCGCGGATGCCGAGTGTCGCCAGCACATGCGTGGACAGGCCAGGCCCACCGCCGGTGACGAAATACACCGTGTTGAAGTCGCCGAGGGTCCAGATGGTCGAAAGCAGGGTGCAGATCAGATAAAGGTTGGCCAGCAGCGGGAAAGTGACGTGCACGAAGCGCCGGAAGCCGGTGGCGCCGTCCATGTCGGCGGCCTCGTACAGTTCCTGCGGAATGGCCATGCGGCCGGCCAGGAAGATGACCGTCCAGAACGGCATCCACTTCCAGATATACGCGACGATCACCGACCCCAGGGCAAGCCAGCGATAGTTGAGCCAGGACGGCCCGTCGATACCGAACAGGGAATAGAGCAGGTTGTTCAGGAAGCCCCATTCGCCGTTCAGCATCCAGTGGATCGCGATGAAGGTGGGAATGGCGGGCACGGCCCAGGGCAACATGTAGATCAGCAGCAGCGAGCGGACCCGCCAGTTGCGGCGCATGAAGAACCCGGACAGCAGCAGCGCGCCGAACAGATGCAGGTTAACACCCACCGCCAGGTAGATCAGCGTGTTGACGACCGTCTTCAGATAGATCGGATCGCCGAACAGGGCCGCGTAGCTTGCCGGACGATGCCCCAGCCACAGGCCGTAGCCGACCGGATAGACCACGAACAGCAGAAACACCGCCGCGTACGGCACCAGGAACGCGAGCGCCCAGTTGAGGTCGGAGCCTTGCGGCCCGCGGCGCCAGAACCGGCGCGCGACCCGAATTGGCTGCCGCGCCCCGACAGGCGCGATGCCGACAGTGGCATCCATCGCGCAGCTCAGGCCGCGTGGGCGATCTGATACTGTGCGAAGATGTCCTCGATCCGGCTGAATGCCTTATCCGTCGCCTGGTCTGGCGCCATGCCGTTGATGATGTCGGATGTCGCGACCTGGAACACGTGCTCGGCATCCACCTGCGCGTAGGCGGGGTTGTACACGTAGAACCAGGTTGTCGTGGTTCCCAGCACGCCCTGCTTCACAGCCGGCGGACGATGCGGGTCGTGCGGGTCGAGCCAATAGGGATCGTTGTGCACGATCGACGGCATCACCGGCAGCCACCGCCCCTTCGCTTCCTTCAGATAGCTGCCGAGATGCGCAGGCTGCACAAGGTAGCGCAGGAAATCCTTGGCGAGATCGGCGTTCCGGGCACCCTTTGGAATGAACGCGAGTTCCACCCCCAACAGTGCCGGGATTTCCTTGCCCGCGTTGTCCATCGGCAGCGGGCAGGTCATGATCTCGTCGTAGTATTCCTTCTTGTTGTCCATGACCGCCACGGAGATCGAGATCGTGTCGTTCGGCGTCATCACGATTTCTCTGGCATGGAATGCATTGTTGTTGTCCGGATCCCCCCAGTTCAGCGCACTGGGCGGCACGTAGCCTGCCTTGAACGGATCGGTCAGGCATTTCAGCGTGGCGATCACCGCCTGGCGGACCTTCGTGTCCTTGGTATGCAACTGACCGTCCAGCGTCACAATTCCGCCGCCGCCATAGGCGAGCAGGAACTGATTGAAGGTATTGTTGGGATCGTCTCCGGTGGTCGAAAGCGTATAGCCAAGGCCGTAGGTATGCCGCATGCGCTCATGCCGCAGCTTGTCCTGCACGGGCCGGAAGAAGTTCAGGAACGCATCCCACGTCTTGGGCATGTCGGAGACCTTGTAGCCGGCCTTCTCGATTAGGGATTTCCATACCGGAATGTTGAGCGTCGAACCCTTGAACGGCACACCATAGAACCCGCGGCGCTTCTCAACATCATTGTAGAACTGCGCCGACTGCAGGGCGGTCTGGCTCAATTCGGATTTCTCCGTCTCGACCACATCGGCAAGGTCGAGCAGCTTATCGTGCCAGGCGTTCTGCGGAATGATCTGCGCCGGCGCGTTGTCGGCATACATCAGGTCGGGCACCTGCCCGCTGGTCAGCGCCGAGACGATCTTCTCGTTCAGCGCCTGACCAGGCAGCAGCGTAAGCTCGACGTGGTTGCCGCTGGCGTGTTCCCAGGCCGAGACGAGATTGCGGAACGCTTCGTCCTCGGCCGGATAGAAGCCCTGGTTCCACCAGACGGTGACGGTCTGCCCGCTTGCCAGTGCTGGCCTGGCCAGCGTGGACACCGCCGCCAGACCGAGGCCGGCCTGCAGAACGTGGCGCCGACGTAGATGCATCTATTGGGTCCTCCCATGGCTTGACCTTGAGGGCGACCAGGAAGCACGCCGGTTCTTGGACGCCTGAAGCGACGGCGTCGAGTTGGTCGATTCGTTATCGGCCATCAAGCGATACGCTGGTTAATTCTTGGCCAGATTTCTTCCGCGGCACGAATCCCAAGGGCTTTTCCTGGCCATCTCTCAAGTTCAATTTCTGGATACTGCTGGCATGGTGGTTTGATCTCGGACAAATACTCGGGACTTTCATCCGACAGGACTTCTGCGTATCACCCGGGTCATCCGGCGACCACTGCTTGACCTCGGGCGGAATTGCGAAATCCTGGCGCCGCCGCTGCGCGCCATGCGGGCGTCCGTGCGGAAAGGAGATGCGGGAAGCAAGCGTGAGTAGCTGTGCCAAACCGGGATGGGCCGAGAATACCGGCGTGCGTCAGCCGTCATGACCGGACTGTTCGCAAGCATTGAGGCGATGGTTCCAGCGCTCCGGCGTTACGCCGTGGCAATGCTGTCGGACCAGGGGGAAGCCGATGAAGTGGTACAGGCCTGCCTGGCCGACGCGGTCGGCCGGCTGCGCGCGCCCCGTAACGAGGCTGAGTTGCGCGCCCGGTTGTTCGCTTATGTGTACAGGCAATTGACCACTCGGTTGCGGCCCCGACGCCCGCGTTGCCCCTCCTCGTCAGCTCGGACACCGCGTGGCCCCACAACCTCGACGGAGCTGACCGGTGCGCTCGGCCAGTTACCCCTGGAACAGCGCAGTGTGATATTCCTCATATCGGTAGAGGACCTATCTTATGCTGCGGTGGCCAAGGTGATGGGAATGCCGATCACCGCAGTCATGTCTCTGTTGGCTGCGGGAAGGGAGCGGTTGCGGCAATCGATGGGGGGCAGCGGAACGTCCGGGTCGCCTGGGAGGGTGCCATGACCGAACCGGTGGGACCGGCCGGCGAGCAGGACCTGAACAGCTACGTTGATGGCCAACTTGACCCCGAGTTGCGGCCCCTCGTTGAACGATATCTAGAGGCGAATCCAGACGCCGCGCGGCGCGTCGCGACCGATCTGGCGCAGCGCAAGGCGCTTCGCGCCGCCTTCGCATCGTATCTGACTCAACCGCTGCCGCCGGAATTGAACCTGAGCCGGCTGATCGAGGACCGGCTGCGGCGGCGGTCGCATGCGACGTGGCAAATCGCCGCGGTGGTCGTGTTGTCGCTGGTAGCGGGGGGAGCCGGCGGCTGGATGCTGCACCGGCCATCACCGGCGCCCGGTCGGGCCACTCTGGCCATGGCGGCCTTGGAGCACGAGGCGCTAACCAGCCATGCCGTGTATGGCCCTGACCGCCGGCATCCGATCGAGGTCACGGCGGCCGAGCGTGATCATCTTGCCCAATGGCTGTCCAACCGGCTGAACCGCCCCGTGTCCCCGCCCGATCTTTCGGGTTTTGGCTACCGGCTGATCGGCGGGCGCCTGCTCGCCACCGAGCAGGGCAACCCCGCCGCTCTCTTCATGTACGAGGACAGTGCAGGCAACCGCATGTCGCTGCTGATGCGGCCGATGGCGAGGGACCTGCATGTCCCGATCGCCCGATGGGACCGCGATGACCTGAATGCCTGCTCCTGGATCGAGAAGGGCATGGGGTACGCGATCCTCGGCCCGGCGCCCAACGCCGAACTCGAGCGCATGGCGCGCGACATCAGCACCAAGAAGGGCTGAACGATCAGCCTCCGGTCATCGCGCTCTGGTCGTGCGCCGGCCGCGCTTCGAGGCCTTCGCCGCGGCCGAGCCGCCTGTCTGCGACCGGGTGGCGCCACGCCGGCTCTCCACCGCCTGCCCGTGCAGTGCGATGGACTGGCGTGCCTGTTCCCAAAATTCCAGGTCGCGGCCTTCGGGGCGGCCATTGGCCTCCCAAAGGTGATAAGCGCGAACACGAATATGGTCCTCAACTTCGAAAGCCATTGAGAAACTCCTCCGACGACGGCTGACGCGTGGGCACCCTATCGAGGCGAATCGCGCCGGGCCAAGCGCCGTCTGATCAAAGATCGCCGGCTGCCGCCATTTGTTTGATCCGGTCGGCCGTGCGACAGGCGATCGCCTGGATGGTCAGCGATGGATTGACGCCGCCCACGGTCGGGAACACCGAGCCATCGCAGATCCACAGGTTGCGGATGTCCCAGCTTCGGCAATCCGCGTTGACCACGCTGGAGCGCGGATCGTCCCCCATGCGTGCGGTGCCGTTCAGATGCGCGGTATCATCGTCCTCTTGCCAGATGTCGCGTCCGCCGGCGGCCCGCATCGCCTCGGTCATGTGGTGGATCGCGTGCCGAACCAAGCTCTTGTCATTCTGGCCGAGCGAGAATGTCACCCGGGCAACCGGCAAACCGTACTGATCCTTTTCGTCGGCCAGCGTGACGCAGTTGCGCTCCTGCGCCAGCACCTCGCCGACGATCTTCAGCCCCGCCTGGTGGTTGTAATCCGCCATGTCGCGGATCAGCTCCTCGCCCCACAGCTTATGATTGCCGGTCTGGGTATCCGCCCATTGCTGCGGCAATGGGCCCTGGCTCATGTAGGCGTAGCCACCGAAGAAGTCCTTGCCCTCGTCCGTGTAGTTCCAGTGCTCGGTCAGTGCGAGCGACGGCGGCCCCTTGTACCAGCGAATCTCTTCCTCGAACTTGCCCCACACCGCCTGATTGGTCTGCACCATCAGATTGCGGCCGACCAGTCCCGAACTGTTGGCGAGCCCATCCGGGAACCGGTTGTTCGAGGACATCAGCAGCAGCCGCGGAGTCTCGATGGTATAGCCGGCGACCACGACGTTGCGCGCCTTCTGAAATCGCCACTGTCCCTCGCGCAGGTAATGCACGCCGGCGCAAAGCCCCGCATGGCCGGTCTCCACCCGCCCGACCATCGCCAGATCGCGAATCTCGGCACCGGCGCGCACCGCGCGCGGGACCCAGGTGATCAACGCGCTCTGCTTGGCATTGGTCGAGCAGCCGATGGTGCAGAAGCCACGATAGACACAAGGGTGCGCCAGCCCTCTCGGCGCCGATATCGTCGCCAACGGGGTCGGCGTCCATTTCAGGCCAAGCGCCTCGCAGCCTCGCGCCAGCACGAGGCCGGCGGCGTTCACCTCATGCGCGCGATAAGGATAGCGCGGACGGGGTGGCCCCCATGGATAATTGACCGGGCCGGAAATCTTCAGCGTCTGTTCGACTTCCCGGTAATAGTCCCACATCTCGCGCCAATCGAGCGGCCAATCGACGCCGTAGCCAAGTTTGCTGCGGGCCTTGAACCACTCCGGACGGAAACGCAGCGACACCATCGCGAAGTGCACCATGCTGCCGCCGACCGCCTTGCCGCTGTTGTTGGACCCGAGCTTCAGCGGGTTGTCGCCGTCGCAGATGCGTTCGTCGGTCCAGTAGAGCTTCTGCTGGTGGTCCTCGTCCGACGCAAATTCCTCGAGCGGCCGCCACCATGCGCCCGCGTCGAATGCCACGACGGAGAAGCCGTATTCGGCAAGCTTGCACGCGAGCGTTCCGCCGCCCGCGCCAGTACCGACGATGGCGAAGTCAACCGGCTCGTTCTCCGGATACTCGCGCATCGGCATCCAGCCGCCAATGCGCAGCGGATCCGGCGCGCGACCGTTCTTGCCGCGCGGCCGCTCCTGGGCATCATCCGACATGGCGGTTCTTGCGCCTGGCCTCGTCTTCGTGCCCGGGCTTGGCCTCCGCAGCCTCCCACGGGTCGCGCTTGTCGAAGCCCATTCGAACGTAGCCGCGCGGGCTGGCCGGCCCGCCGAAGCCGATCTCGTTCCACGCCGTCGGGTGCGTGTAGTAGGCCGAGACGATGTCGTGGACCATGCGCTCGGAGAAGAACACCTTGCACGGCATGCCGCCCCAGACAGGGTCGTTAAGCTCGCCCTGCTGCATCCTACCGAGCAGCTCGTTCTGCTCCGCGACACTGATGATATGGAAACGGCCACCGTACCGCGCCCGTGCCTCCTGATCCAGCGCATGCAGGCCCCGCTTCCAAGCATCTTGCATGCGCGGCAATTGGTAGTGGCGGTAGCCGTCGGTCTTGTCGATGGACATCTTGTGGTCGATCAATGCGGCGACCGGTATCGGCACCCGGTGCTTGGGCTGCGGTACGATCCGGTCGCAGACGGCGCTGAGTGTCAGCCACTCATCTTCCGTAAAGAAGTTCGGCTCGCGCGGCAGCGAGAGGCGTTGGTCGATAACGCGCCGTGTCACCTCGTTCCAGGAAGGACTGGACCGTTTGCTGAGAACACCATAGCCAGGATAGCGATCAGGCATCCGGGTGATCCTCGAGCAAACCCAGCGCCGCGAGGCCTGCGAGGGCGAGGCTTGTGAAGCTCGGCGGCGCCGGGATAGGAGGGCCATTCAGCACGTTCTGCGACCAGTTGCGCCAACCTCCCATGTTCCGTGCCACGCCGAAGATGTGGAAGCCGACGCCAACCAGGCCGACGGCGGCGGTCAGCCGCAGCCACCAGCGGGTGAACCAGCGATCCCTGCCACGAGGTGCGAGCGCCACGTTGCCGAGCAGGCCCGCCGCAACCGGTGGCACCGAGACGGGCAGGAACATCGCCGGATCGTGGTAGGCGCCGCGGAAGTGCAGCAGCCCGGCCTCACCCACGGTCCCGAGCATGCCAAGCGCCGAGAGAGCCGCCATCGCGCGCCCCGCCGGGAAGCCCAGAATACGCGGCGTCACCCCAGGCGCATTGTCGCGCACGCGTTCGGCGGTGAAGCCAAGCAGTCCCGAAAGCAGCAGCGCCACGGGCGCACCGACCGGCGCCGCATAGAACAGGTTGAGCCAGGAGAACCCACCCGGCCGCTTGGCCACGTTGTAAAGATGGAATCCCGTGCCCGCCAGACCGGTCGCGCCAGCAATGGCATAGACTGAATCGCGCACCACGTGCGCCCCGGTGCGCTGATCGCCGACCCCATGCCCGCTGACGACAAGGCTAAGCAACCCGACGGCCAGCGGCAGATACATGGCACGGTTCTCGAACGAACCGCGATAGTGCTCCACGGCGCTGTCGGCAAGAACGGAGCTTGCGAGAATCCCGGCAGACCGGTTCAGCCGGCGTGCCGCCCTGATGTGCGCTGCCCTATCCTGTCGCGGCGAAATCGCCAGCGGCCGCCGCGCCGGCGGCGGTTTCAGCGCACCGGCGAGGTTCGTCACCGCGGATCTCAGCGCCGCGAGCTCGGTGTGGTCCGATCGTGCCATATTCCCCTCGTGTTGGCGCTCCTACGGGGCGTTCGACGCGAACGCCGAGCATCACTTCTTGCCCGGGAACACCGTGCTGAGCACCTCCTTCGCCGTTCCGATCAGCATGCTCTTCTCGTTCGGGTCAGGCGCAAGAATGGTCGAGGTGAAGTTCCTTGCCTGCTTCAGCGTGATATGCGGCGGCAAAGGCGGGACTTCCGGATCGGTCTTGACCTCCAGCACCGCCGGACGATCCGAGGCCAGTGCTTCGTCCCAGGCCGCTGCCAGACGGTCCGGATGGTCCACGTAGATGCCGCGCAGCCCGATCAGCTCGGCGAAGCGATGATAGGGCACATCGGGAATCTGCTGCGATGCGTTGAACTTCGGATCGCCCTCCTGAACGCGCTGCTCCCAGGTGACCTGGTTCAGGTCCTGGTTGTTGAACACGCAACACACCCATTTCGGGCTCGACCACTCCTTCCAGTATTTCGCGACGGTGATCAGCTCCGCCATGTTGTTCATCTGCATCGCGCCGTCGCCGACCAATGCAATGACCGGCCGGTCCTGATGCGCGAACTTGGCGGCGATCGCGTACGGCACCGCGGCGCCCATCGACGCCAGCCCGCCGGAAAGCGAACACATCATGCCACGGCGGATCTTCAGGTCGCGCGCATACCAGTTGGCGCAGGACCCGGAATCGCTGGTGATGATCGCCCGCTCCGGCACCCGCGGCGACAGCTCCCATACGACGCGCTGCGGATTGACCGGATTGGCCGACGCCATGGCGCGGCTTTCCAGCACGTTCCACCACTCGGCCACTTCCTTCTCGATCTGTCGGCGCCAGGTGCGGTCCTTTTTCTCCTCGAGCATCGGCAGCAGCGCACGCAGTGTCTCGGCGGCATCGCCGACGAGGTTGACTTCCATCGGATAGCGCAGGCTGAGCATCTCCGGCTCGATATCGATCTGCACGCCGCGTGCCTGGCCTTCCTTCGGCAGGAACTCGGAGTAGGGAAAGCCCGACCCGATCATGAAAAACGTGTCGCAGTTGCTCATCAGCTCCCAGCTTGGCTTGGTGCCGAGCAGGCCGATCGAGCCGGTCACCCACGGCAGATCGTCGGGCAGTGCGGCCTTCCCGAGCAGCGCCTTGGCGACACCGGCACCCAGCTTTTCAGCAACCGCGATCACCTCGTCGGTCGCTCGCAGCGCGCCGGCACCGACCAGGATCGCCACCTTCTTGCCGGCATTCAGTACCTCTGCCGCACGGCGCAGATCCTGCTGATGCGGCACCACCAGCGGTGCGCGGTAGCCGACGCCGGAATGCACGGTGCCATGCGCGCGTGGCGGATCGGAGTACTCGGCCTCTTGCAGATCGTTTGGAAACACCAGGGCGGTCACCCGGCGCGTGCCCTTGGCGATGCGCATGGCGCGATCGACCAGGTGGCGCACCTGGGCCGGCGCGCTCGCCTGATAGGCGAATGCCCCTGCCACGTCCTTGAACATGCTCTGCAGGTCGAGTTCCTGTTGGTAATGCCCGCCGATCGCGGTGCGCGCCTGCTGGCCCGCGATCGCCACCACCGGCATATGATCGAGCCGTGCGTCGTAGAGACCGGTGATCAGGTGCGAGGCGCCAGGACCCGAGGTGGCCAAGCATACACCAACCTCGCCGGTGAACTTGGCATAGGCCGACGCCATGAATGCGGCCATCTCTTCGTGCCGGGTCTGAACGAATTTGAATTGCCCATTCGCCCGGTTCAGCGCGCCCAGCAGTCCGTTCACGCCATCACCCGGGTAACCGAAAATCGTGTGCACCCCCCACTCGTGCATGCGGTGCCAGAAGAAATCGCCAACCGTTTGGCTCATGGAGATCGCCCTGCCTGCTGCTTCTGCTGCGCCACAAACGTTTTCCTGCCGGCGTCGTTGCAGCGTAGGCTTCACGGTCAGCGGAGATTGGTGAAGTAGAAGCAACCTCGGCCGGCGAACCACGTTGTGCCACGCTTTGTTCTGGCAGCAGCGCAAATGGAGCAGCGAGAAATGACAAAAGTCGTGGTGATCACCGGGTCGAGCGCCGGGGTCGGCCGTGCCACCGCGCGGGAATTCGCCAGGCACGGCTGCAACGTCGGCCTGGTCGCCCGCGACCGGCGGCGCCTGGATGAGGCAGCCGACGAGCTGCGTTCGCTGGGCGCGCGCGCGGTGGTGCAATCGGCCGATGTGGTGGATTACCAGGCGCTCGATCGGGCGGCGCACGAGATCGAGCAAGAGCTGGGGCCGATCGACATCTGGGTGAACAACGCGATGGCGACGATCTTCGCGCCGGTGCACATGCTCACGCCGGAAGAGTTCCGGCGTGGCACCGAGGTGACCTATTTCGGTCAGGTGCACGGCACGATGATCGCGCTGGGGCGCATGAGGCCGCGCAACCGGGGCACGATCGTCAACGTCGGCTCGGCCCTCGCCTATCGTGCCATCCCGCTGCAGTCGGTCTATTGCGGCGCGAAGTTCGCGGTGCGCGGCTTTACCGATTCCCTCCGCTCGGAACTGCTGCACGACGGCGTGAATGTGCGGCTGACCATGGTGCACCTGCCGGCGGTGAACACTCCACAGTTCGACTGGGCGCTCAACAAGATGGATCGGCGGCCGCAGCCGGTGCCGCCGATCTTCCAGCCCGAGGTGGCGGCTCGTGCCATCGTCTTCGCCGCGTTCCACCCTCGCCGCGAAGTCTGGGTCGGTATGCCGACGCTGAAGACCATTCTCGCCAACCGCATTGCACCGGGGCTGCTGGACCGTCTTTTGGCGAAGATGGGCTATTCCGGTCAATTGACCGAGGAGCCAAAGCCGGCCGGCGCACCGGGAAATCTGTTCGAGACGGTGCCGGGTGCGTATGGCGCGCACGGCCGCTTCGACGCAAGAGCCAGGACCGGCAGTTGGGAGTTCTTCACCAGCCGGCACCGCGGCGCTGTGGTCGGTGGCCTCGCGCTGGCCGCCGCGGCGCTGCTGGCCAGGCGGTTTGGCGCCACTTCTTCCAGAACGGAACATCCCCGCCTGCGCGCGTAACGCCGGCGGTTGCGGCAAACTACCGCCTCGGTGACACTCCGGCCCATGCCATCTCTCGGGAGCACATCATGGCGATCGAACTCTACGCCTGGAACACGCCAAATGGCCGCAAGATCAGTGTCGCACTGGAGGAGATGGGCCTCGACTACAACGTTCACCCGGTGAACATCGGCAAGGGCGAGCAGTTCAATCCCGAGTTCCTGAAGATCAGTCCGAACAACCGCATTCCGGCCATCATCGATCCGGAGGGTCCTGGGGGACGGCCGGTCAGCGTGTTCGAATCGGGCGCGATCCTGATCTATCTCGGGACCAGGACCGGGCAGTTCTACCCCACCGACCTGCGTGCGCAGGTGCCGGTACTGGAATGGCTGATGTGGCAGATGGGGGGGTTCGGCCCGATGCCCGGCCAGGTGCATCATTTCCTGCAGGTGGAAAACGAGCAGGACCGGCGCTACGGCCTTGAGCGCTACATGAAGGAGACGCGCCGGCTTTACGGCGTACTCGACAAGCGGCTGTCGCAGGTCGAATTCGCCGGCGGCCCGGTATCGATCGCCGACTTCGCGATCCTGGGCTGGGCCTGGCGGCACGAGCGGCACAAGGTGGACCTGGCCGACTTCCCGAACGTGAAGCGGTGGTACGAAACCATGATGGCACGTCCGGGGACGAAGCGCGGTTTCGAAGTGGCGCTGAGCTGATCAGGCGGTCACGGTCGGCTCGACGACCGGCTGCAGCAGGGCTGACGCGAAGCGGATGCCGTGCGCCGCGAAGGCCAGCTTGATCCGGCTGAACACGACGCGGCGAACTGCGAACTGCCGCCCAGGACGCGTTTTGAACGTCAGCCCGATCTGCATGCCGGTCTCGACCATCGCCTGCACGCCAAGCGACTTCAGCGGCTCGATGAATTCAGAAGCCAAGTCGGGATCCGCCATCAACTCGTCGCTGACCGTGGTCACGGCGCGCTCAAGCAGGTCGAGATCGGTATCATAGGTTAGGACGACATGCAGGGTTTCCACCACCCAGTCCCGGGAATAATTGGTGATTGCCTTCAGGTCGCCGAACGGAACGGTGTGCAGTTGGCCGTTCAGGTGGCGCAGTTTGATGGAACGTAGCGAGAAGCTTTCAACGGTGCCGCGGATCCCGCCGCTTTCGATGTGTTCGCCGACCCGGAACGCGTCATCGATCAAAAAGAACACGCCGGAAAGTATGTCACGAACCAGGGTCTGTGCGCCGAAACCAACAGCGATGCCGACCACGCCGGCACCCGCGAGCAGCGGTCCGATCTGCAGCCCCATGGCGGCGAGCGCACTCAGCGACGCCATGACCAGTACAACGAACAGCGCGAAATTGCGCAGCACCGGCAGCAGGGTGCGCAGCCGCGCGCGGCGGCGCCGCTCGTCATCGCCCAGCCCGTCGATCGGCGGTTGCTCGCCCGCCAATCGCGTATCGATCAGCAGGCGCACCACCTGCCAGAGCAGATCGGAGATCACCAGGATTACCAGGGCTTCCAGCAGGCCTCGCGCGATCCGCGTCATCGGGGTGTCCAGATTGGACATCGCGACCATATCGATGCGCCACACGCGGACCAGCGCCGCGGCCGCGACCATCACAACCACGGCCTGCATGGTTCGTTGGGCGATCGCCCCGTAGGGCGAGTGATCGGCATCGGATTCCGGCGCATCTCCATGCATCACCGACGAGATCGATCTGCCAAGCAGGAACGCCACCACAGGAATTGCCGCGACGATCAACAGTGTCCAGCCAAGTTCCGCCGCTCCGGTGAGAAACAGCAGCCAATCGAGCAACAGGCCGAGAGAGGCCAGCACACGCGGCATCGCTCCGCGCGCGCCTTCGCTGCTTGCACCCGGCATCGTCCAGATGATGCATATACCAAGCGCGGTGAGCAGCAGAAGAAGGAGCTGTCGCAGCACATCCACGCCGGCCTGTGACATGCCAAACGCGTGGAGCATCAGTATCGTTTGCCAGCCGACCGCGGCTGTGCCGATCATCCTCGCGGCCCAACGGTGCCAGAACCAGGCGGCCTCGGTGCTCATCCGCACCAGCCGCAGCCGTTCGGCGCCCGGAGCAAGAAAGAAGCGCGTAACGGTGAGGCTGAGCCGCACCGTGAGGAACGCAAGCAGGTAACCGAGGATGATGGATCCGGTCGCGGGAGGCCAGGCAAACAGCAGGAAGGCTCCCATGCTTCCGGCCGCGAACGCGCCGATCAGCAGCGTGCCGAATATCAGCCGCTCGGCCGCTGCCTTCGCCCGATACCGGGCCGTGCTCAACGTGAGCGCGCCAAGATGCGCGCGCCATCGTTTGGCCGAGTGGTAAAAGAGGCGCTGCACACCGATGCCGCCGGCGAGAAATGCAAGGATCAACGCGATCAGCCGCGGCAGCTCGGGTCCTGGCAACAGCACCTGCATGCGGGAGCGGACAGCAGCCAGCTCTTCCGGAAGAGCGGCGAACTCCGCTGCCAGGTGGCCAAGTCGGGTACGGACGCCGGTGAGGGTGCCCTCCATCATTTCGCCCGCCGTAGCCCGTTCCAATCCGAAGACGGCGTTGGCAGCCGGCTCCTGCGCGATGGCCTGGCGGACGTTCGGATCACCGAGCAAGTCCAGGATGGCGGCGCCTTGCTGCGAGGCTAGCAACTCGCGCAGTTCGGCGACCCGACCCGCGGCATTCGCCGCCTGCGGAGTGCCCGCCAGGACCGCACCTGGCCGGACAGCAATCAGCACGATGAGGAGGAGCAACGTCCGGCAGATCATGCAGCGCATGGGGGCCAGTCTATGCTGGCTGGTGTGACCTGTTTAGCTCGGCGATCGTCCGGGGTCGCTGGCCCGAGTGATTGTTTGACGCCCCTGCGGGGAGGGCCTAGATACCGGGGCGCATACGCCGTGCGAGCACCCGGGCGGAGGGGTGGCCGAGTGGCTGAAGGCGGCGGTTTGCTAAACCGTTATAGGGGGTCAACCTCTATCGTGAGTTCGAATCTCATCCCCTCCGCCAACACGCCTGCACCGCAGGCCGGCATCGCGGCGGCTTGGCCGCATGACGCGCCGATCGGCCGTTGGCACTTCCACATTGCCGCGTTCGCGCCGCACGTAACCGATGCGCCCGCTATCGCCATCGAGCCAGCAGGCCACCCACCATTTGTCCATTAGCCTCCATGAGCTTGCTCACTTCCCGAAGATAGTCGTCGGCGGCGTCCTGCAGCCATTGAGCCTGGACGGTGAAAAGGTCGGGGAGGCTCTGGCACTGCGTAATGCGCCTGAATGCCTCTCCATTGCGAGCCGCTCGCAGGGAAAGGAACTGACTGATCTCGGCATTCCACTCGGTGATTGTCTTCGCCACGGACTGCCCCTGCTCGCAAACCCTACGGGTTGCCTCTGACCCCGCCTGAATAAATGAGGCGCCCAGTTCAGCCAGCTCCGGCTTGCTTACTTCATTCATGTTTGATCCACCCCCGACTGCTGTACCCCCAGGCAAAGCCGGACGTGAATAGGAGTCAATGGGAACAAGATTAAGAATCAAGTGCGATATGAGTCTCGTTGCACGAAGGCGCTTGGCACGCTGGCTCTACCTTGATGAAGCGCTTTGTTTTTCGACGTTAATGTTACGACGCAGTGTAGGCGGCGCCGCCGTGCGACGCGGCGAGACGCGCGTTGCGATCGCGTCGAGCACCCCAACGCTCCGGGCACCGACGAGGGTTAGACCAGGTCGGATAGGATTTCGCATAGTCCCGTCGTAATTCCCTCCACTTAGGTGGGAAGACTCCGCGCCTAGACACTTAATTGGTTTCAGTCAGGAAATTTGGACCGACCGGCGCGAAATACCGGACGCATCAGCCAGAGCAGAAGGCGCGTGCACCAGTGTCTGGCCCGAACCGATGGCCGCTGTTCACCAATGCGTGCGACAACACGAACCTCTCGCCCCAGCAATGGTTCTGAGGAGATCGTCAACTGGAAAGGAAGCTGCCGGTGACAGAAATTATCATTGCTGTATTCGACAGGGCGTCGGCAGCCGACGCGGCCAGCCGAGACCTCGAGGCGGCACGCATACCGTCCGCAATGGTCGAACGGGAGATCAGAAGTTCACGGGCCCGCGGTGGCAGCGCATCCGGTTGGCACCGCAGCGCCAGCGCCTGGCAGAGGCCGTTGGTTACCGTGGCCGTGGACGAGATGCATGCGCCGGCCGTCACCGGAATCCTGAAGCAGTACGGAGCGGTGAATATCGAAGAGCGCAACGGGCAGGGTCCGTAGCGGGCATGCTCCGGCTCATCGGGCGTGCCGCATTCCTCTCCGTCGTGAAGTCCAGCGTCTCCGCCGCGGTGGTCCCGCCGGTAGCGACTGGCGCGATCGTGGGTCGGTTCGGTGTCCGGTTTTCTGTCGATCCCTTATTTGATCGCGACTCTGGCCGGTTGAATGCCGACCAGCCGCTCGTACAATTCAGGATCGGTTGCACCCTCGGTGTTGAATACGAGGACGCGGCTCATGCCATCCAGGCCAAGCGTCTCCCGCGCCATCGGATCACTCGCCGCCAGCAGGCATCCGGCAACGCCGGCGGCACCGGACTCTCCACCCACAACGCCGTGCCGGGCGAGCAGCCGCATGCTGGCAATTGCAGCCTCGTCTGGAATCGCCATGAAAGCGGAGGCAGCGCCGCTCAATTCGTGCCACGCAACGATACTCGGTTCGCCGCATGCAAGACCCGCCATCACCGTATCGAGCTTGCCAGGCACCGTGGCCGGCTCACCTGATTCGGCACTCGCCAGCAGACAGGCCGCGCGATCGGGTTCCACGACGATAAGCGTCGGAGCCGGCTGGAACCTGCTGCGGATGTGCATGGATACCGCGGCCGCCGCGCCACCCACGCCGGCCTGGATGAAAACATGCGTGGGCGGTTCGCCCTGCCACTGATCAGCCGCCTCATCCGCCATCATGCGGTAGCCCTGCATGATCTGCCGCGGCACCTCGGTATAGCCGCTCCAAGATGTATCGGAGACCACGAACCATTGGTTCTCACGCGCCTGACGCGTGGCCTCCCGCACCGCCTCGTCATAGCTGCCGGGGACGCGGCGCACCTCGGCGCCGTAGCGCGCGATGGCATCGGCGCGGCTATGGCTCACCGTCTCGTGCAGAAAAATCACACAGCGGCAGTGAAAGCGCTGCGCGCCCCAGGCGACGGCCCTGCCATGATTGCCGTCGGTGGCGCAGGTCACGACGACCGATCTGGTCACGCCGCGGTACCTGCCACTGGCCAAATCGGCCGCCCCCGCCTGCGGGACCACGCCCCGCCGCGCCAGTTCCGCCGACAGCGCTTCTGCCACCGCGTAGGCTCCGCCCAGCGCCTTGAAGCTGCCCAGCCCGAAGCGTCCTGCTTCATCTTTCAGCCGAATGCACGCCATTCCGGCGCATGACGCCAATGCGGGCAAGTCCCGCAGCGGTGTCGGAGCGTAGCCAGGCCACGCAACGATCGTCTTCTTCGCCTGCAGAAAGCCCTGCTGCGGCAGAGGTGCCGCCGATATCGCGCCGAGGCGCGGATTGGCGAAAACGCGAAACGGCATTGGGCTCAGCATTGGGAAACGGTGCACCGCTGCAGTGTGCGGTGCAATCGTTGGATGCGGCAGGCGGCTTTTCGCTCCTTCCTGGCGCGGCGCTCCGGGGAGCCGATGGAATCGGTGTCAATGCATTCCGGCATCGTAAGTGTAGTGCCCGCAGTCATCCGGCGAACCGGGATCAAACTTCTGCCCGGAAAACGCCGCAAACGTGCGCGGGTCGACTTCCGCGCCAATTCTTGCCGGTTTCCATACGATCAGATAGGCGATTGGCTTCCCCTTGCACAGCCGGTTGCCGTTCTCGAGCACCGGATCGCCCGGTGGCGTAACCCGGTAAAGATCAGCCATGACCTTCTTTTTCTTCGGCTCGGGCCGGAAAAGCATTTGGCCACTGGGCGTAAGCGCCAGCGAAGTCCCGTTCTGGAACGTAATTTTGGTCGGCGTGAAGCTTATGCGGCCAGTTATCACTAGTGCTGGGCGGCCGATGGGCGCCCAATTCTCCGGCATGGGTGCGACTTGAGCCGCAGCTGCCACGCTCAGTCCGCAGAAAGCCAAATCCAGCAGCAAATTCCGCGTTGCCAAGTCTATCTCCTCCCCTGACAAGGAGGGTCGGACCCTGTGCAGTGTGGACTTGCAGCAATGCACATGCAAATCGTGTTCGCTGACGAAATCGTGCTCCCGTCGTCTGTTCGATTCGTGGCAGACGGAACGATGCGTGCATCGGTCCTTGTCGGGCCCCCGCGCACCGCATCGGCGATGATCGCATCGGCGAGAGCATAAGCCAGACACCAACTCCCTCCCGGACCTCGATTGACTTCCAAGCCGAAGGTCCGCGCCAATGGACGAAGGTAGGGTCGCGATTGGATGGAGCGCGGAGTGCCTGGCACGGGGTGCGCACGCGCACGTTGAGGACTATGTTCGTCACTATCCGGTTCCGCGAAACGAAGGGCGCAACGCCATTTACCCGCTGACCATTCCGCCCTATCGGCATTCAATCACGGAATCTCATCGGACGATCGTGACTTGCGTTCACGATCGGCAAAATTCAGCATCGCGGGCCGCACCGGGACAAGAGAACAAACCTCCATCGGGACCCTGAAATGGCAATGGATTTCCCCGACAGCCGCGACAGTTCACGATCGTCGACAGCGGGGGCTGGCCCCGGTGCGGAGATCTAGGGATGCTCGGGCTGCGGCTGCATTCATTCACTCTGCCGAGCTCAACCGATAGCCACTGATACTGGCTGGCAAGGGATAGCAGGATAGACAAGAAACCGGAGGACAGTCGCGATTCCCCCTTTCTCATATGTGAGGCGCATCAAGCGGATCCCGTTCCTCATGTACGGCGGACTGTCGGTTTGCGTAGCCATGGCGATGTACCTGACCGGTGTTCTGATGGTCGTTCCCCGCTACCTGCTTGGGCTCGAATCGCTGTTGCGGCCGTTGAGTGAATGGCTGGTTTGGTACAGTGGCGTTCCCTTGGTCACCGGCATCCTACTGGCGCTCGTGGATCTATTCGTTTTGTTCGGCGAGAAGCGTGACCCCACCGAGCTACGTTACAGTCCTGTTCGCGACTGCCACGTGACTGTGGCTTTGACCGCATACAACGACGAAGCCAGCATCGGGCCGGCAGTGCGAGACTTCATGGACCACCCGCTGGTGCGGCGCGTCATCGTCGTCAGCAACAATAGTATCGACCGCACGATCGATCGCGCGAGTGCTGCCGGGGCAATCGCAGTGAACGAGCCGCTGCCAGGCTATGGGCGCTGCGTCCATCGCTGTTACACCGAAGCGCTGCGCTACACCGACACCGAGCTGCTTGTCTTGTGTGAGGGTGACGGAACCTTTCGGGCATATGACATCGACAAGCTGCTCGCCTACGTTCCGCACGCGGACGTCGTAAATGGCACTCGCACAGCCGAGCCGCTTCGTGAGTACCGGACGCAACTCAGCACCTTTATGTATTACGGCAATCTGTTTGTCGGAAAACTGCTTGAGGCGAAGCGACTAGGCCGATGCACATTGACGGATGTTGGCACCACCTACAAGCTCTGTCGTGCCCCCGGGCTCAAGCGGCTGCTGCCGCACCTGGATTCGTCGGTAAATCTGGAGTTCAATGCGTACTTCATCGATATGGCGTTGGCGCATGGATTGAAGATCGTTGAGTGCCCTGTGACCTTTCATCCGCGAGTCGGCGTCAGCAAGGGCGGCAATACCAGCAATGTGCGTGCGTTGAAGGTCGGAGCTCGCATGATTCTGGGCATCGTGTTTGGCTGGAGACTGATAAGCGCATGAGCGGCGGCTACCATTCCTCGCGCCTCCCGGCAGACCGGCGGCGCGAGGTGCTCTGGCAGGTGTTATGGCGCTTTTATTTCAGCAAACTCATCTCGCCGCGCGACTGTGTGCTTGATCTCGGCTGCGGCTACGGCAGTTTCATCAATACCGTGGTCGCGGAGCGGCGGATTGCCGTCGATGCCTGGCCGGAATGCCCGAGCTATCTCGCGCCGGGGGTCGAGGCCGTTGTCGGCTCCGTTACGGAGCTTGGCTTCCTTGCGGACAACAGCGTCGATTTCGCGTTCGCCAGCAACCTCTTTGAGCATATCACCCAGGCCGATCTGGCTTCGGTGCTCGAGCAGTTGCGTGCGAAGCTTCGGCCGGAGGGGACGCTGACGATTGTGCAGCCAAACTATCGCTACGCGTTCCGACAATATTTCGACGATTACACGCACATCACTGTCTATTCGCACGTCAGTCTGGCAGATTTCCTGACGGCCAATGGTTACGACATTGTGGAGGTGCGGCCACGCTTCATGCCGCTCACCATCAAATCGCGAATTCCCGTCTCGCCCCTGCTGATCCGGGCCTATCTTGCCTCACCCGTAAAGCCGCTCGGCAAGCAGATGTTGCTGCGCGCGCGGCCGAGGAGCAGATGAAGATACAATCACGGACGGCCGACCCGCATCCGCCAACCACCGCTGATGAGGCGCGACGCAGAATTGGCAGCCTGCAGTGGGCGACGCTGACCGCCTTCGGCATCGCGGCGGCGCTGCTGCTGTGGCGCCTGTGGCGCTACGTCGGCTATATCGGCGCCCTGCTCCCGTTACCGTACAGTATCGACTATGGTGAAGGCATCGTTCTGCAGCAGGCGATGCTGATCCCTGGACCGAGAATGTACGGGGACATCAATGTCTATCCCTACATAGTCTTTCATTATCCGCCCCTCTACCACGTGACCGCGCGCGCGATAGCGGCGTTTGGCGTTGACCTCCTGTACGCCGGACGCTGGCTGTCCGTAGCATCCACCGTCGCGACAGCCGTCCTCGTAGGGGCGCTGATCTCACGGTTGCTGCGGCAACGGGTGCCGGTGGCAGTTGCGACGATTGCTTCCGCCATTGGCGGCGCCACGGTGTTCACCTATCTGCCGGTCGCAATCTGGTCGCCGATCATGCGGGTCGACATGTTCGCTGTCGCGCTGGGCTTCGCCGGCGTCTACCTGGCGGTGCTGGGCGTGCGGCGCCCGGCGCTGCTGTACGCGGCCGCTCTGGCCTTCGCCCTCAGCATCTATACGAAACAGACGATGGTCGCCGCGCCAGCGGCTACATTCGGCGTGCTATGGCTGCGCGAACCACGGTCGGTGCGCGGCCCGGTCGTCTTCGGCTTCAGCCTCGCGGCAGCCGCACTTGCCTGGCTGAGCTGGGAGACCCATGGCGGCTTCCTGCGGCACATCGTCCTCTACAACATCAACCGGTTCAGCATCATCCAGGCGCTTCGGCAGTTGCGCGTCACCAGCCGGGTTGCCGGATACCTGCTCGTCGCCATTCCTTTCGGGCTGGTCCAAAGCTGGTGGCGGTTACGTGGGCCGGGCTCTCCGGCCATCCGTGCGCTGGTTCGTCAAGATTACGGGGCGCTGATCCTGGCGATTGTCACTGCTTGGCTGGGCATTGCGGTCGTGATCACACTGGCCACCGTGGGCAAGACCGGCGGAAACCGGAACTATTCAATCGAGTGGATGTGCATATTGAGCGTGTTCGTTGGCATCGCGATAGGTGATGCACTCGATGCCATGCGGCGCCGTAGCGCGCCGGCAATGGCGCTGATCGTCCCCACTCTGCTGGCGGCGCAAATGCTGCTAATTCGGTTGCCGGACACGACCTCGCTCACCAGCGCGCCGACACGGGAGGCGATGGACCACCTGTTCCGCATGATCCAAGCGGCGCAGAAGCCGGTGCTGTCCGACGACATGGTGCTGTTATTGCGGGCAGGAAAGCAGGTGCCGATCGAACCCGCGATCTTCGCCGAGCTCGGAAGCCTCGGGCGATGGGACCAGCGCAAGCTGGTCGATCTTATCAATTTGCATGCGTTTGCATTCATCGTTACCGAGATTGGCCCGGGCAGCGAGCTCTACGACGAGCGTTATACCAGACCCGTTCAGGCGGCAATCGCGACAAACTATCCGCGCCAGGAGCGCTTTGCAGAGTACGTGGTGCTGGCGCCCTGACAGCAGCATGCAAGGGCACGGACCGGACTGACGAGGCAATTGCAATGACCGGATCCGACTTGTTCGCGATCATGCGTACCACGCGATCCATGCGGCGTCTGAAGACCGACCCGGTGCCGGATGCCCTGCTCGATCGTATTCTTGAGTGTGGCACCTTCGCGGCCAGTGGCGGCAACATGCAGGCGTGGCGCTTCCTGGTAATCCGCGATCGGAAGACCAAGGAAGCCGCGGGAACCTGGTACCGAAAGGCATGGCATGAGGTGGTGGCACCTCGATATCGGGCCGCGGAGCCAGCGCCGGGCATGACATCAGCGCAATTCGGCCGAATGTTGGCTGCCGCCGAACATCTCGCGGATCATATTCACGAAGCGCCGGTGTGGATCGTCCCGTGTCTCGCTGGACCGCGTCAGCCCGGCTCCGGTTCGTCGATTTACCCAGCGGTGCAGAACATGCTGTTGGCGACAAGGGCGCTGGGGCTGGGCACTACGCTGACGACCCTCTACCTTATCCACGAGAAGGAAGCGGAGTCGGCGATGGGAATACCTGACGACCACCATTCCTATGCGATACTGCCGATCGGCTATCCGCTGGGCAGGTTTGGTCCTGTGCGGCGCGTACCACTCCGTGACGTTGTGTATGACGACATTTGGGGTCAACCCCGGACGCCGGCATAGTGCCCCAGGGCGATGGCGGTACTTTTTACCAGCGACCACCACTTCGGCCATGGTGCCGCGCGAAGCTTCTATCGACGGCCATTTGCCTCGGCAGCGGAAATGCACGAGGCAATGGTCGAGCGATGGAATGCTGTCGTTCAGCCGGGAGATGAGGTCTGGCATTTGGGCGATTTTGCCGTTCGCCGGTCGGCACAGCAGGTGCAATCGCTACTCGAGGTGCTGAATGGACACAAGCATCTCCTGGTCGGCAACAACGATGACGTCGCTGTCACCGGGTGCGGTGCCTGGCAGAGCGTTCAGACATATGCGGAACTGGTGCTCGATGGCGTCCGGTTGGTGCTTTGCCACTACCCGTTCCGTACCTGGCGGGGCATGGCCAGGGGAGCGATTGACCTGCACGGTCATAGCCACGGCAAATTGAAGCCGCTCCCCCACCAGTTCGATGTCGGAGTGGACGTGTGGGGTTTTCGGCCGGTCCACCTCGCAGAGGTTCTGGCGAAAGACGGTCGCTCGCTTGCGCCTCGCAGGTTATGATTGTCGCCCCTGCCGGTGCGGCAGCCCCGCCGATCTGCCATGGTCCGCACCCGCAATAACGCAAGTCGCAATGCCACCGATGGAGATCGGAATGCGGCCCAATCAAGCAGCCTTCCCGCGGCTGGTAATCCTGGCGGGGGCTCTCCTCGCTTCGCTCACGCCCGGCTTGGTATCATTCGCCTTGGCAGAGGAGCACGTCGGCCGTGCGACGCTCGCCTTCAGCAGCCCGCTTCCCAACGCACCGGGCAAGAGCCTGACCGCGGTCGTTGTCCGCTATGGACCGGGCGAGGCTTCCCCGCCGCATCACCATGCCGGCAGCGTCTACGCCTATGTGCTGTCCGGGATGATCCGCTCGCAAACCTCCGTGGGCGGCCCGGCCAAGGTTTACCAGGCCGGCGAAAGCTTCTTCGAGCCGCCGGGCAGCGTCCATCTGGTCAGTGCGAACGCCAGCGCCACGGAACCGGCGAGTCTCCTCGCGATCTTCGTCGCTGACGAGGGGGCTGTCCTGACCGCGCCGGAGAAATAGGCGCAGCGGAAACTCTGGCGCGTCACGACCAGGACCAAGCTGCGCGCCCCAAGGGTGACGACCGTCAGCGCCTTGTCCACGCCCACCGGGCGGCGTCCGCAGGGGCCAGGCCGCGCTCCACGGCGGCCGCGTTCATCGGCGGGTCCTTGGGCAGACGGTCCGACCGATGGTGGGGCGCGGCCAGGCCCCGGTCAGCGCGGTTCGTCATGCTCCAGCCTGCACGTGACCACTCCGACCTGATGCTCGGCGAGCCAGCGCGTGTTGAGCGCGTGCGCCTGACGCCGACAGCTATCGAGATCGAACTCGACCGCGGGCCGGTAAGTGTGCGGCAATCCGTCGGCGCCAATCAGCACAGCGACGATCAACCAGGTTTCACCCATCAGGAACCGGCCCCCTGCGCCGCCGGGCGAAGCGCCCCCAACCGCTGCAACCAACCATGGCGCCGCCTTACTTCAGCAGCGATGCCTCCGTCGCCCCGGCAAAAGGGACAGGGTCAATTCATCCTTCCGACTGATACGAGCCCGATGAGTCGTGCCTCTCGGATTGCTCCATTATGGCCCAGGCTGGTTACACGCCGCCACCACATTGGTCGGAGCAACTTTTTCGCAAGCGTTCCCAGGGCATCATGATCGCCACGCCCGACCGATCCTTCGCTCAGGCCGAACCGGGCTCTGGCCCATTACGGGTCCAACATTCAGCACTTGGTCATTCGTTCAGGTCACACTGCGATGGCCGCCACTGAGGACAGGTAGCAGCAGCCCTAGCATCGAGGTCAGTCGTGCCGAATCCTTCTTCCCCGCCAATCTCGCCATTCTGCCCGGCAGTCGATGCGGTCCCGTTCTCCACGGCAGATCACCTCGCGATACTCGCGTTCAGGCGCAAGCTGCGTCGCAAGGCCATCTGGGTTGTGGTGAGCCCGGAGCACGGCGCGTCCCCCGAAGCCATCGAAGTCTATCGTCCCTTCGAAGTTCCAGGGCGAGCCGGCGCGTCCTGGCTCCTCTGGCGCGCGAATGCATGCGTATGGGTGTACGACAAGGAGACCGGGATAATCGGTAGCCCAGCGACCATCGACGAGGCGCTGGAGGTCGTGGAGGCTATCCTGAGAATGGAGTTGCGGAAAGCGATCAAAGCCATCCCACCGGCGGCCCGTCCCAAGCTGCCGAAGCTGTTCGGAGGGGCCTAGTTCAGTTAGGGCCGTCCGGACACCGGACCGGGTCGCCGCCGAAGCGAGACCGCGGATGACCGGGGCGAGCTTCTCGCCACTGCCGACAGGAAACGCCCCCATGGCTGGCCGGCGACGATGTAGAAGACGCGCCCGGCGAAGGTCGTTTTCCGCGCTACCCGGTTCCCTCCAAACATGCTTCAGTGCCGCGCTTCGTCGTACAGGTGACAGGCCACCAACCGATCATCGACGGACATCAGCGCCGGCTCCTGCACGCCGCATACGGGCATCGCACGCGGGCAACGGGGGTGGAAGCGGCAGCCAGCCGGAGGGTTCAGCGGGGAAGGCACCTCGCCCGCCAGGATGATCTCCTCGCGCCGCTCATCCGGATGGCTTGGCAGCGCAGCGGAGAACAGTGCGGCGGTATAGGGATGCTTCGGTGTCCGCGCCAGTGTCTGCGCATTCCCCATCTCGACGATCTTGCCCAGATACATCACCACGATCGTGTGGCTCATATGCGCGACCGCGGCGAGATCATGTGCGATGAAAAGATACGATAGCCCCAACTGCTCCTGCAGATCGCGCAGCAGGTTCAGTATCTGCGCACGGATCGACACATCGAGTGCAGATACCGGCTCGTCCAGCACGATCAGCTTAGGCGACAACGCGAGCGCCCGCGCGATCGCGATCCGCTGCCGCTGGCCGCCAGAGAATTCGTGCGGGAAGAGATCGGCGGAACGCTCGGGCAATCCGACCAGGTCCAGCAGCTTCAGCACGCGCCGGCGCACATCGGACGCGGTGACGCTCTCGTTGGTCACCAGCGGCTCGGCGATGATGTCGCTGACCCGCATCCGCGGACTGAGCGAAGCGAACGGGTCCTGGAATACCGCCTGCACCGACTTCCGGTAACGCCGCCGCTCGACCGGATCCAGCGCCTGCAGATCGCGTCCCTCGAACCGGATACTGCCGCCGGTCGGCTCCTCCAGGCCCAGCACCAGCTTCGCCGTCGTGGTCTTGCCGCAACCGGATTCACCGACCACGCCCAGCGTGCGCCCGCTCTCGATCGCGAACGACACATCGTCCACCGCGCGCACCACGCCGCGGCTGCCGCCGAATATGCCCCGCCGTGCCTCGAAGTGCTTGGTCAGGCCCGCCGCCTCGAGCACGTGCATCACGCTGCTCCGCCCTGCATGGCGACACTCGCCAGCCAGCAGCGCGCGGTGCGCCCACCGTCGAGATTGAATTCGGGCGGTGCCTCCTTGTGGCAGCGCTCGAACACTGCCGGGCAACGCGCGGCAAAGGCGCAGCCGCGCGGCAGGTGCGACAGGTCCGGCGGCTGGCCGTCGATCGCGGTAAGGCGTTGGCGGTTGTCGGTCATCCGCGGGATCGAATTGAGCAGCGCCTTGGTATAGGGATGCACCGGCGCGTTGAAGATGCGGGATACCGGACCGGATTCCACCATGCGCCCGGCATACATCACCACGAGCTGGTCGCACATCTTGGCGACGATACCGAGATTGTGGGTGATGAAGATCAGCGCCAGCCCATGCTCGCGCTGCAGTTCGCGCAGCAGGTTCAGGTACTGCGCCTGGATCGTCAGATCTAGGCTGGTGGTGGGTTCATCGGCGATCAGCAGGCGTGGCTCGCATGAGATGCCGATGGCGCCGACGATGCGCTGGCGCATGCCGCCCGACATCTCGTGCGGATACTGCGTCACGCGGGTCTCCGGCGAGGGAATCCGCACCGCCTTCAACAGCTCGCGCGCCCGTCGCCAGGCAACCGACCGGCGCGACCCTTCATGCACGCGTATCGGCTCGGCCACCTGGTTGCCGATGGTGAACAGCGGGTTCAGCGACGCCATCGGGTCCTGCAGGATCATGGCGATGCGCTTGCCGCGGATATGCTGCATCTCGGCATCGGTCTTGCGCGCCAAATCCTGGCCCTCGAACCAGATCTGGCCGCCGACGATGCGGGCGGCGGTGGGCAGCACGCGCAGGATGCTCAGCGCCAGCGTGCTCTTGCCCGATCCGGATTCGCCGACGATGCCGACCGTCTCGCCCGCGCTGACGCGCAGCGTTACATCGTCCACCGCGCGCACCACGCGGGTGCCCTGGGCGGAGATGTAGTGCGTGGAGAGATTGTCGATCTGCAGCAGCGGGCGGTCCGGCGCGGCGGCCACCGCGCGCCGCGCCTCAAAGCTGACGGAGCTGAGGGTCGAGTTTGACACGGAGCCAGTCCCCGAGAAGGTTGGCGGAAAGCACCATCAGCATGATGCAGCAACCCGGCAGCACCGTCAGCCACCAGTAGCCGACCATCAGTCCCTGCTTGCCGTCCGACAGCATCAGGCCCCAGGCCGGCTGCGGCGGCGGGACGCCCACGCCCAGGAACGACAGCGACGCTTCGGTGACGATCACCACGCCCAGCATCAGGGTGGCCAACACGATCGCCGAGTTCACCACGTTCGGGAGGATATGCCGCCGCATGATGGTAAGCTTGGAGCAGCCCGCGACAACTGCAAGGCGGACAAAGTCGCGTTCCTTCAGCGACAGCACCTCGCCGCGCACCACGCGCGCATAGCGGGTCCAGTAAACGGCGCCCAGGATGATCACGATGTTCCACATGCTGGGTCCGACGATCGCGGCCAGGAAGATCGCGAAAGTCAGCCCCGGCAGCGCCAGCCAGGCATCGGTGATGCGCATGATCACCTGGTCCACCCAGCCGCCGATATAGCCGGCGAGGATACCCAGCGCGGTGCCGATGACACCGGCGAAGATCACGGCCGTGAAGCCCACCACCATCGACACGCGTGCGCCGAAGATCAGCCGCGACAGCACATCGCGCCCCAACTGGTCGGTGCCCAGGATGTGCTCCATCGAGCCGCCTGCCTGCCAGAACGGCGGGCGGAAGCGTGCGGTCAGGCTGCCGACCTCGGGATTGTGCGGCGCCAGCACGTTGGCGAAGATCGCCGTCAAGGCGATGGTCGCCAGGATCACGATCGGGATCAGCGGCCACTCGCCCAGCCGGAACGCCGAAGCGCGCGGCGGCAGCGGCGACGTAAGCGCAATGGTCTCGCTCGACATACTCATGGCCGTCACTTCTCCAGTCTGATGCGGGGATCGATCACCGCGTAGACAACATCGACCAGCAGGTTCACCGCGATAATCATGGTGCCGCCCATGATCACCACGCCCTGGACCACTGGGAAGTCGCGAAAGCTGATGCCCTCGTACAGCAACCGGCCGACGCCGGGCCAGGCAAATACTGTCTCCACCACCACCGCGACGTTGATCATCAGCACGAGGTTGATGCCGGCCAGCGTCAGCACCGGGATCAGCGCGTTCTTGAATGCGTGCTTGGCGATCACCAGCGACTGCGGCAGACCCTTCAGCCGCGCCAGTTTGATGTATTCCGAGCCAAGCACCTCAAGCATCGACGAGCGCGTCAGGCGCATATGCGCGGCGGCAAAATACCATCCCAGCGCGAACGCCGGCATCAGGATGTGCAGAACCCCGCCGGAACCCGAGGACGGCAGCCAGCCGAGATAGACCGAGAACAGCAGGATCAGCAGCAGGCCGACGAAGAACGATGGCAGCGACAGGCCCAGCAATGTAAACAGTTTCCCGGCACTGTCCCAGAAACGCCCGACCCGGACCGCGGCAAGGATGCCGCTCGGGATGCCGACCAGCAGCGAGAACGCCATCGCGACCAGCGCCAGCGCCAGCGAATTCGGCAGTCGATCCAGGTAAAGATCGAGCACCGGGGTCTGATAATAGAACGACTGGCCGAAATTGCCCTGGCACAGGTGCAGCATGAACAGCCCGTACTGCACCCACAGCGGCTTATCGAGCCCAAACTGCCGATGAATGGCCGCGATGTCGTCCTCGCTCGCTCCTGGTTCAACCAGCAGTGTCGCCGGATCGCCAGTGACGCGGACGAAGAAGAAGATCGTCAGCGACAGCAGCAGCAGCGACAGCAACGAATATCCCAGGCGACGGGTGACGAACCGCTTCATGACGGCTCCCTATGTGCTTTTCAGCGTGATCTCTTCGTACGGCGCGGTATAGACGAAGCCCTTGATCAGGCCGAACCCGGATTGCGCCACCCGAGGCCCTACGCCGCTGATGAACGCAAGCTGCCAGATCGACACATACATCGTCCGCTCGTCGAGCAGATGCTGCATCTTCGTTAGGATTGCCGCTCGCTTCGCATGGTCCAGTTCCACCGCTTGTTGGGGGAACAGTTCGTCGATCTCGGGGTAGCTGCCATAGGCATAGTTGCCGCCCTTCACCACGAACTCCTCGAGCCGCGTCGCGGCATTGCCGAACGCGCCTGATGCGCCCTGAATGATGTTCTTGTACTTCTTCTCGGCATAGCCCTTGAAGAACGCCGCGCGTTCCAGCGGGCGCAGCCTGGCGCGGATGCCGACCTCGCCCAGGTAGTTCACCGCAGCCTCGCCGAGGTTCGCATACGCGGCGTCGCAGGTATAGAATCCGGCATCGAAGCCGCCGGAAAAGCCGGCCTCGGCCAGAAGCTGCCTCGCCTTCTCCGGATCGTAGACCGGCGGGGAAAGCTTCTCGTAAAACTCGAAGTTCTCCGGAATGACGCTGCCGGTGATATGGGAATAGCCCAGCGTCAGCGCCTTGTTGATCGTGTTGTAGTCCAGCGCGTATTTCGTCGCGAGCCGCACGCGCCGGTCGTGCCACGGCGACTTCGGATCCCACTGCTCGGGGAAATACATATAGTAAGGTGCGGAACCGACCGTTGGCCGCAAGGTCAGTCCGGGCGTCCGCTGCAGTTCCTCGGCCAGTTCGGCGCGGACCGAATAGGCGATATCCACTTCGCCGTTCTTCAGCGCGGCAAGCCGCGTCGATTCATCCGGGATCACCCGGAGCACGATCCGCTTCACCGCCGGTGTCTTGCGCCAGTACTGCTCGAACGCTTCCAGCACCAGCTCGACGCCCGGCTTGAACGAGACGAATTTGTACGGCCCGGCGCCGATCGGCGCTTTCTTGAATCCGTCGTCGCCGACCTTCTCGACGTATTTGCGCGGCACTACCCAGCCGGCGCCCGAGGCAACCGTATAGAACGTGATGAAGTCGGGCCATGGGTCTTTCAGCTTGAACACCACGCGCTGCGGATCGGGCGCCTCCACCGAGGCAACCCGCTCCTTCAGCAGGCCGTGCGCCGCGCCCCGATAGCGCTCGAACGAGAACTTCACATCGTCCGCCGTGACCGGGTCGCCGTTGTGGAATTTC
>DATBKQ010000049.1:0-7059 GCA_036555825.1 Acetobacteraceae bacterium
TAGTCCTATCCGCCGCCGCTCTGACGGCGGCGATCGGCCTCGGCACCGCCGCGGTGATCTTCGGTCCGGCGGCGGCAATCAACCGTGATCCGGATCAGGCGGCGCAGCTCGATCCTCGTCAGGGATCCCAGCTCGTCCAGATCGCTGTCGCGAAGCCGGCCGTGGCCTCCGAGCGGACATTCACGGGCCTGATTGCGGCACGCGTGCAAAGCAACCTCGGCTTTCGCGTCCCAGGCAAGGTGGTCGAGCGCCTCGTCGATGTCGGCCGGGAGGTTCACGCCGGCCAGCCGCTCATGCGCCTCGACCAGAAGGATCTCGATCTCGCCCTCGCCGCCAAGGAAAATGCCGTCGCGGCAGCCCGCGCCGCCGCCGTCCAGGCCAGGGACGACGAGGTGCGCTACCGTCAGCTCACCGCCGACGGCTGGGCCAGTCGGCAGAGATACGAGCAGGCCAAAGCCGCCTTCGATACCGCGGCCGCGCAATTGGCCGCCGCCGAGGCCCAAGCCGATGTCGCCCGAAACGAAGCCGGATATTCGCTGCTGCTCGCTGACGCCGACGGCACTGTCGTCGAGACCCTGGCCGAGCCCGGGCAGGTGGTCGCCGCCGGCCAGACGGTGGTGAGGCTGGCCCATGCGGGGCGTCGCGAAGCATTGGTGAACCTTCCGGAGACCGTGCGCCCAGCCATTGGTTCGCCGGCGCAGGCTCGGGTGTACGGCGATACGTCCATCCCCTCACCGGCACATCTTCGGCAGTTGTCGGATGCCGCCGATGCCGCGAGCCGAACCTACGAAGCGCGCTATGTTCTGGACGGCGAGGCATCGCTTGCACCGCTCGGCGCCACTGTCACTGTCACGCTGTCGACAGGCGGAACGAGTGATGGCGTGGAAGTCCCGCTTGGCGCGCTCTACGACAACGGGCAATCCAGCGGCGTCTGGATCGTCGATCCCCACTCCTCGTCCGTCTCATTGAGGGCCGTGCAGGTTCGCCGGCTTGCCGAGGAGACCGCCGTCGTGAGCGGCGTCGAGTCCGGCGAGCGCGTGGTGGCGCTGGGCGCCCACCTTCTCCACCAGGGCGAGCGTGTCCGCCTCGCCGATCATCGGAGCGCCGTCCAATGACCCGCTTCAACCTCTCCGCTCTGGCGGTGCGCGAGCGCAGCATCACGCTGTTCCTCATCATCGTTATCGCTGTCGCCGGCGCCTATGCCTTCGAGAAGCTCGGCCGCGCCGAGGATCCCTCATTCACGATCAAGGTGCTGACCGTCACCGCGGCGTGGCCGGGCGCCACCGCGCAAGAGATGCAGGATCTCGTCGCCGAACCGCTCGAGAAACGGATGCAGGAGCTGCGTTGGTACGACCGCGTCGAGACGATGACGCGGCCGGGCCTCGCCTTCATGACTGTGACCCTCAAGGACAGCACACCACCCGGCGACGTCCCCGAGCAGTTCTACCAGGCGCGCAAGAAACTTGGCGACGAAGCCCGCAACCTGCCGGCGGGCGTGCTTGGCCCCTTTGTCAACGACGAATATTCCGACGTCACCTTCGCACTCTATGCCCTTAAGGCGCCGGGGATGCCGCCACGTCTGCTCGTCCGGCAGGCCGAAACGATCCGGCAGGAATTACTGCACGTCCCCGGCGTGAAGAAGGTCAACATCCTGGGCGAACGCCCGGAGCGGGTCTTCGTCGAATTCTCCTATCCACGGCTTGTCACCCTCGGCATCACGACGCAGGACATCTTCGCTGCGCTGCGCAACCAAAACGCCGTCACGCCAGCCGGTTCCATCGATGCCAAGGGACCGCAGGTCTTCGTGCGTCTGGACGGCGCCTATGACGACCTCCAGAAGATCGCTGACACCCCAATAGTGGCGGGCGGGCGCAATCTCAAGCTCTCCGATGTCGCCACAGTGCGCCGCGGCTACGAGGATCCGCCCAACTTCCTGATCCGCAACCAGGGCGAGCCCGCGCTTGCGCTGAGCGTGGTCATGCAGGAGGGGTGGAACGGACTGGACCTCGGCAAGGCACTCGAGACGGAAGCCAAGACGATTTCCAGCGGTCTGCCTCTCGGCGTCACCCTGAGCAAGGTCAGTGACCAGGCGGTCAACATCACCGAGGCCGTCGATGAGTTCATGCTCAAGTTCTTCGTCGCCCTCGGCGTGGTGCTGGTCGTCAGTCTGCTGAGCCTGGGCTGGCGCGTCGGGATCATCGTGGCTGCTGCGGTTCCCCTGACCTTGGCGGCGGTCTTCGTGATCATGCTGGACACCGGGCGCGTGTTCGACCGGGTCACACTCGGCGCCCTGATCCTGGCTCTCGGCCTCCTCGTAGACGATGCAATCATCGCCATCGAGACCATGGCGGTGAAAATGGAGGAGGGCATGGATCGCATCCAGGCGGCCGCCTACGCCTGGAGCCACACCGCCGCCCCGATGCTGTCGGGCACGCTCGTCACCGTGGTCGGGCTGATGCCGGTCGGCTTCGCCCGCTCGAGCGCTGGCGAATACGCTGGGAACATCTTCTGGATCGTCGGCTTCGCCCTGATCGCTTCATGGGTCGTGGCGGTCGCCTTCACGCCCTACCTCGGCGTGAAACTGCTGCCCCAGATCAAGCCGGTCCAAGGGGGGCACGACGCGATCTACGCGACACAAGGTTATCGTCGCTTGCGTCGCGTGGTCGCCTGGTCGGTGCGTCGCAAGTTCCTCGTCGCGGGTGCAGTGGTGGCGGTCTTCCTGATCGCCGGGGCGGGAATGGGCGCGGTAAAGCAGCAGTTCTTCCCGACCTCCGACCGTCCGGAAGTCATGGTCGAGGTGCAGATGCCCGAGGGCAGCAGCATCGAGGCGACCACGGCTGCCGTCACCAAGGTCGAGGCCTGGCTCAAGCAGCAGCCGGAAGCAAAGATTGTCACCAGCTACATCGGCGAGGGCGCGCCGCGCTTCTTTTTCGCGATGTCGCCGGAGCTGCCCGATCCCTCCTTCGCCAAGATCGTCATCCTGACCCCCGATGCCGGAGTCCGCGAAGCGCTCAAGCTGCGGCTGAGGCAAAAAATTGCCGAGGGCCTTGCGCCGGCAGCGCGGCTGCGGGTCACCCAACTGGTGTTCGGACCGTATTCGCCCTTCCCGGTGGCGTTCCGGGTGACAGGGCCGGATCCTCAGATCCTGCGCGGCATCGCCGACCAGGTTCAGGCAGTGATGCGCGCCAATCCGGGCATGCGTCAGGTGAACCGTGACTGGGGCAACCGCGTGCCGACGGCGCATTTCGTCCTCGACCAGGATCGGCTGCGGCTGATCGGCTTGTCGCCCGCCGAAGCGGCGCAACAACTGCAGTTCCTGCTCACTGGCGTGACGGTCACGCAGGTGCGCGAGGATATCCGCACGGTCGATGTCGTCGCCCGCAGTGCTGGCGCGGAACGGCTCGACCCCGCCCGCCTTGCCGATTTCACCCTCTCCTCACGCGACGGGCGCATGATCCCGCTCGAGCAGATCGGCCATATCGAGGTGCGGATGGAGGATCCCATCCTGCGGCGGCGCGATCGCGTGCCGACGATCACCGTGCGCGGCGACATCGACGAATCCCTCCAGCCACCCGAGGTCTCCATGGAGCTGCAGCGCGCACTGCAGCCGATCATGACCAATCTCCCCGCAGGCTATCGTATCGAGATGGCCGGTTCGATCGAAGAATCGGCCAAGGCCAACGTGGCTCTCGCCGCCGTCTTTCCCATCATGGTGGCGCTGATGCTGACGATCATCATGTTCCAGGTCCGCTCCTTCTCCGCGACCGGCATGGTGATGTTGACCGCGCCGCTCGGCCTCATCGGCGCCGTTCCCGTGCTGCTCTTGTTCCATCAGCCCTTCGGCTTCAACGCCATACTGGGATTGATCGGACTCGCCGGCATCCTGATGCGCAACACGCTGATCCTGATCGGGCAGATCCGTACGAATCAGCAGAATGGCCTCGATCCCTACCACGCTGTCGTCGAGGCCACGGTCCAACGCGCACGGCCCGTGATCCTGACGGCGCTCGCCGCGGTGCTGGCCTTCATTCCCCTGACGCGTTCGGTGTTCTGGGGCTCGATGGCCTATACGCTGATTGGCGGCACGGCCATCGGCACCGTTTTGATCTTGGTCTTCCTGCCGGCGCTCTACGCGATCTGGTTCCGCGTGAGGCCGCTGCCGGAGTCCGCGGGACAGCCGACAGGACATATGACGCCGCTGGATGCCAGTTCCTCCCGTTGCGATCGGGACGCTCATTGGGTGAGCCGGTTGAAACCGATTGTGAATGGTCTTGAACAGGAGGCCGTCACACAAGGAACTTGTCTGCGGTGATGGGCAGGTCGCGGACCCGGACCCCCGTCGCGTGCCAGGCTGCATTCGCGATCGCCGCCGCGGCACCGACGATGCCGATCTCGCCAATGCCGCGCGAACCCATCGGATTGGAATGCGGATCGACCTCATCCAGCCAGATCGCGTCCATATCGACGACATCGGCATTCGCCGCGATGTGGTATTCGGCAAAATCGTGTGTCACCACATGGCCAAATCGCGCATCCAGCACGCCATCCTCCAGCAGCGCCATCGACAGGCCCATCGTCATTCCGCCGATGAACTGTGATCGCGCCGTGCGCGGATTGATGATCCGCCCCGCCGAGAACACGCCGAGCATCCGTGTGAGACGGACTTCTCCGGTGTCCTCGTTCACCCGCACCTCGGCGAACTGCGCGCCGAAGGAGTGCATCGCGAAGCGCTTTTCGTCGGGATTCTCCGGCATCCCCGCCGATGTCTCCGCGCCCTCGGCCGGAGCGTCGCCATGCAGGGCACGGAACGCACGAGCCGCGGCAACGATGGTCGATCCCCAGGAGCTGATGCCGCTCGAGCCGCCCTCTACCGAGGCGGCGGGGTGCTCCGTGTCGCCGATCTCCAGCCGTATCGCTTCGATCGGGCAACGCAGCGCGTCGGCGGCGATCTGCGTCAAGGCGGTCCACGTGCCGGTGCCGATATCGGCCGCGCCGATCCGGACCGCGTAGCGCCGGTCCGCGCCTAGGCGGATCGTCGCGACCGAGCCTGGCAGCGCGTAACGCGGATAGGTGGAGCTGGCGACACCCATGCCGATCAGCCACCCGTCCTGGCGGCGCATGCGCGGCCTGGGATCGCGACCGTCCCATCCGAACCGACGCGCGCCTTCACGCAGGCACCCAATCAGATTGCGGCCCGACCACGGCTTGCCGGACTCCGGATCGGTCGCGGGCTCGTTGCGGATGCGCAGCTCGATCGGGTCGATGCCGCACGCCACCGCCAGCTCGTCCATCGCCACCTCGCCCGCGAACATTCCCGGCGTCTCGCCCGGCGCGCGCATCCAGGACGGCACCGGCACGTCCAGCGCCGCGAGCCGGTGCGTGGTACGGCGGCCCGGCGCGGCATACATCATGCGGGTCGGCACCGCCGTCTGTTCAGCGAACTCCTTGATCCGCGCGGTTTGCTCGATCACGTCGTGCACGATCGCCGTCAGGCGGCCGTCGCGGTCGGCGCCGAGCCGGATGCGCTGGATGGTCGGCGTGCGATGGCCGGCGACGGCGAACATATGCTGGCGGGTCAGGGTGAATTTCACCGGCCGGCCTGGGACCGCGCGGGCTGCCAGACAGGCCAGCGCGTCATGCGCGTGCGGCTCGCCCTTGGAACCGAAACCGCCACCGACATGCGGGGCAATCACGTGGATCTTGCCCGGGTCCAGGCCGAACAGCGACGCCAGGGTTGTTCGAACCGAATGCGCGCCCTGGGTCGAGTCGTACAGCGTGAATCCGTCATCCGCCCAGACGGCAACCGTTGTGTGCGGCTCCATCGGGTTGTTGAATTCCATTGGCGTCGAATAGACGTGGTCGATCGTCACTGCCGCGGTTTTCAGCCCGGCGTCGGGATCGCCCTCCTCGGTGTCGGTCGGATAGTCGGGGTTCACCTGCTTCGGTGCGTACAGATCGTCGCGATCGGCGCGCAGGCCGGCCTGATGCGGATATTCGGCGTATTGCACGCGCACGAGGCCAGCCGCATGCAAGGCAATTTCTGGGCTTTCCGCGATCACCGCGCCGATGAACTGGCCGCGAAAGCCGACCTCGTCCGATTGCAGCACCCACAGTTCCTTGTTGTCGCCGGAGGCGAGCCTAGGTGCGTTTTCGTGCGTAATCACGGCAACCACGCCATGCAGCGCCTTTGCCGCACCTGTATCGATGGCAGTGATCCTGCCGTACGCGATGGTAGCCTGCACCGGATGGAGATAGAGCGGATCGGCAAGGGCGTGCTCATACGCATAGGGCGCGGTGCCGGTGACCTTGGCCCGCCCTTCGATGCGCTCGAGCGGCAGGCCGATGGCGCGGATTTCCAGTGGTTCATTCGCCAGCGATGCGCTCATGACATCGTCTCCGCGCTAAGATCGCGCAGCACGGCGACCAGCGTGTTGCGCACCATTGGAACCTTGTAGGCATTACCGTTCTGGACCCTGGCAGCGACCAACTCTGCCTCCGCCGCCCGGCGGAAGTTCTCCAAGGTCGCAGGCGCGCCCCGCAGCGCCGTTTCCATCTGCCTCGCCCGCCACGGCTTATGTGCCACGCCACCCAGTGCGATTCGGACGTCACGCACGATGCCATGTTCGATATCCAGCGCCGCCGCCACCGAGACCAGCGCGAAAGCATAGGAAGCGCGGTCGCGCACCTTGCGATACGCCGAGAGGGAGGCGAACGGCAGCGCAGGCAATTCGACCGCGGTGATCAGTTCCCCGTGCTCCAGTACCGTATCCTTGTCCGGCGCATCGCCCGGCAGGCGATGGAAATCGGCAACCGGGATCCGGCGCTCGCCGTGGCGGCCCTGCACCACAACCGTGGCGTCCAGCGCCGTCATCGCGACAGCCATATCCGAGGGGTGCACCGCGATGCAGTGCTCCGATGCGCCCAGAATGGCGTGATAGCGCGTATAGCCGCCGATCGCCGAACAGCCCGTGCCAGGTTCGCGCTTGTTGCACGGCGTGGTGACATCCTGGAAATACACGCAGCGCGTCCGCTGCAACAGATTGCCCCCGGTGGTCGCCA
>DATBKQ010000050.1:0-22513 GCA_036555825.1 Acetobacteraceae bacterium
TCTCGCTCACCACGATGCCGTTCAGCAGCGGGCCGAGTTGGGTTTTCAGCGCCGCGGTGGCCAGCCCCACCATGCCGCCGCCGAACAGCATCGTCTTCAACCCCACCTCGTTGGCCGCGCGCAGAATGCCGGCGGTGTCGGGCGGATAGGAGGCGACATAGATCACGTCCGGATTGGCCGCCCGCACCGCGCGCACCACGGGCGTGTAATCCGACGTGGTCGGCGGGTACGTGCCGTCGTACACGATGCGCAGCCCCGCCGCCCTGGCATTGTCGCGCGCGCCGTCCGAGGCGTTCTTCGCGAACTCGGCGTCCGCCGCGACGATCGCAACCGTCTGCGGCTTCGGGTTCTGTGCCACGGCCAGATCGAAATAGCCGCGCGAGAAGGCATGCTTCGGGTCAGGCCCGGTCGGCAGCATCGAGAAATAGCGCGGATAATGAAACTCGCTGTTCACCGCCAGACAGAACAGGCTGACGAACAGCTTGTTGTGCCCGATCGCCACGGGCATCGCCGGCGCGGTCATGTTCGTGGCATAGCCAGATACGATCAGATCGACATGGTCGACGTCGAGCAGCTTGGTGTAGATGCCCGGAACATTCGCGGCATTGCTCTGGTTGTCGTAGAACACCAGCTTCACCGGGCGTCCCAGCAGACCGCCCTTGGCGTTGACCTCGTCGGCCCAGATCTGCGCCGCCAGCACGCCGGACTTGCCCACCACCGCCAGTCCGCCGGTCAGTGCCTCGGCAAAGCCGATGGCGATCGGTTCGGCCGCACCGGCGGGCGCGACAGCGGCGAGCAGAACCAGCAGCGCAGCCACGGTTGCACGCATCGTTGTTCCCCCCTCGCATGGCGTGGCACAGTCCGAGCCTACCAGCACGATCGAGGTCGCACCATGATAGGCGGGTCGTGCCCGCCCATGACAACGGGAGGCCGGGCTTACGTCCGGGACCACACATGACGCGAGACATGCATTGGGTCGGCACCTGGGCGACGGCGCCAGCTCCGTCGGAAGGCGCGGCCTTCAGCAACCAGACGTTGCGGATGAACGCGCGGGCCAGCATCGGCGGCGACACGCTGCGCGTGCGGCTGTCGAATGCATATGGTGCGCGTCCGCTGACCATCGGTGCCGGGCGTGTCGGGCTGCGCGAGTCCGGCCCGGCCATCGTCGCCGGTTCCGACCGGGTACTGACGTTCGGCGGGGAACCGTCCGCGACCATCGCGGCGGGTGCGCTGCTGCTGAGCGATCCGGTCGAGCTATCGGTTGCCCCGCTCTCCGACCTGGTGATCAGCGTCTGGCTGCCCGGCGACCTGCCGGCGAGCTTCGGCATCACCGGCCGCTATGCCCGACAGACCAACTATATCTCGCCACCGGGAGATTTCTCAGCCGAGACGGTCATGCCGGTGGGGCGCATCACCGATGACTGGTTCTTCGTCAACGGCATCGACGTGTCCGGCTCAGCGGATACCGGCGGCATTGTCGCCTTGGGCGATTCGCTCACCGACGCCAACATCTCGACGCACGACGCATTCTGCCGCTGGCCCGATCAGTTGGCGCGCCGACTGATCGCGCGCGGCGGCCGGCCGATGGGGGTGATGAACCAGGGGCTCGGCGGCAATCGCATCCTGCACGATATCCGCGGCGACAGCGGATTGCGCCGCTTCGACCGCGATGTGCTGGCGCAGCCGGGTGTCACCCACCTCATCGTACTGCTCGGCACCAACGACCTGCGCAATCGCTGGGCGAAGCCGGAAGAAGAAGTGACAGCCGAACAGATGATCGCCGGGCTGAAGCAGATGGCGATGCGGGCGTACGCGCGCGGCATCAGGATTTTCGGCGGGACGCTGATGCCGTTCGAGAATGAGACCTTCCTGGTTGGCGCCTGGACGCCGGCGCGCGAGGCGGTGCGGCAGGCGGTCAACGCCTGGATCCGTGATGGCGGCGCTTTCGATGCGGTGATCGACTTCGACCGGGGCGTGCGCGATCCCGAGCATCCGACGCGGATGCTGCCGGTCTATGACTGCGGCGATCACCTGCACCCGAGCGACGCTGGCTACAACCGGATGGGCGATATCATCGACCTGGGCCTGTTCGACTAAGAAGTTTGCACCACAAAGCACACTACGACCAAGAAGTTCTTGGTCTCCTTCTTGTCCTTTGTGGTGAATTACCGTCAGCTCAAACTGCCAGGATAGTCACGCCAGATGCTCGGCTCCAGCTTCAGGTACTCATCAGCCGGATACGACGTCTTCCAGTATCGCGCGCATTCCAGGCAGGTCGCATTCCACACCCCGGGAAAACCGCGCACATGCGCGAAAAAATCCTCCAGCAAGTGCAGCCGGTGCGCCCATCCGACCATGCCCGGGTGCAACACCATGCTGAACTGCCGCCCACGCCGGTATTGCGCGTTGAACTCGGCCCGCCAGTTACGGAACAGATCGTCCGCGTGCTCCAGCCCGGTCCCACGGCGCGGAAACATCAAGAACCACTGGTCATCGAAGTGATAGTAATACGGCAACGTCAACAGTGCACGACGCGAGGCGAAATCCGTCACCCAGTAATGTGGTACGTCATCCGCCAGGCCGTTCCCCATGTACTCGTAACCCGCATCGATCAGCAGATCCATGGTATGCGGGCTGATCGTGCCTCCGGCAAACGGATCCTCCTGACGCGGCAGACAGAACCAGCCGGCCGGCCGCTGGCCGGTCGCGCGCGTCAGAATATCGGTTGCCAACCTGAGCCGCGTCTCCTCCTGTGCGGCACTTAGCTCGCTGATGTCCTCGTGCCTGAGCCCGTTGCCGGCAATCTCGTGCCCATCGGCGAGCAGCGCGCGCAGCCGTTCCGTGCGCAACTGGGCGATGATGGCGGGTACGGCGAAGGTCGCTCTGATGCCGAAGCGCCGCAGCACGGCGAGCAATTGGTCCAGGCCGTCATGCGCGGCGAAGTAGGCGTCCGGACGCGTCAGGTCCACCGCGCGTATTCCTTGCGGCCCGCGCGCCACGCTTAGGTCCACGGTGACCGTGACGCAGCATTGGTTGGCGCTGGGCCAGTGCACCTCGTCGTCGCGCAGTCCGACCTCGTCTGAGATCGTGTAACCCTGTTTCCACGGCATCACACGGCCTCCTTCGCTGGATAATGCGCCAGGCAGTGTCGCGCCACGTTCTCACAGGTGGCGAACCATACGCCCGGCAGCGCCTTCATCCGGGTGATCAGCCGATCCATCATCTCGATGCGCAGCGCGCGTCCTGACACGAACGGGTGCATGACGACATTGAGATAGCCGCCGGCGCGGTACTGCTGCCAGAACGCAGCCCACCACAGATCCAACACCCGCTCCGGATCGGTGATCCGCTGCGCCGCGTTGCCGCTGCCCAGCCAGGCGAAGCTGTAGAACATCGCATCGTCGATCGCATAGTGGAACGGCAGGTTCAGCATCGCGTTCGCATTGTCGGCATCGCGCAGGTAGTACGGTCGATGATCGGCGGAATCCTCAGACACATACAGGAAGCCCTCCTGCTTCAGCAATCCAAGCGAGTGCGAGCTTCGTGTCCCCACTGGCCTGCGCCCGGCGATCGCCTCCAGCGCCATCGCAGTCTTCAGCAAATGGTCGCGTTCCAGCGCCGGCTCCTTCGGTACGTGGTGTTCCCACATATGGTCGGCGATCTCGTGCCCGCTGCGCGCCACCGTGCGCAGTGCCTGGGGATACAGCTCGCAGATCCGCCCCGGGGTGAAGATGGTCGCCTTGATCCGATGGCGATCGAACAGCTCGACCAGCCGCCAGATGCCGATCCGCCCGCCGAACTCGCCCTTGGCGAGCTGCATCGGCGGCTCGTTCAGCAACCGGCGCAACAGCATGGCATCGAAATCGGCGGTGAAGTTCACCGCGACGCGCATCCCATCCGGCCAGGCGAGGTTGGGAATACGTTGATGACGTGCATCGTATCCCCGTGCCGCTGCACAGAGATCGTCGATTTCCTGTTCGAGCTGGCTGGTCATTCTCCCCGCACCTCCTTGTAACGTGTCAGTGTATCACAACTGTTGACTTCGTCGGCAGGCGCGTCCCAGAGTTTCGAGCTACGGCGACCAGCCGTCATAACAGGAGGTCAGCTTGGGGGCGTTGCTGAAACTGGGCGCGGGCGCCGCGCTGCTTTGCCTGTCGCATGCCGCGTCGGCGGCAACCGTCGGTCCCGTCACCGACGATCTGGGTGTGATCCGCATCGCCAAGGGGGCACCGATCCAGATCGGCGCCTACTGGGTGTTGTCCGGCGCCGACACAGCGCTCGGGCTCGATGAAAAGCGCGGTGTCGAGATTGCGTTCAAGGACCTCGGCGGCAAGATCCTCGGCCACCCGCTGAAGCTGAACGCGGAAGACGATGGATGCAACGCCGAGGGCGGGCAGACCGCCGCGACCAAGCTTGCCGCCAACCCGCAGACGGTGATCGTGCTGGGTCCCGCCTGTTCGTCCGCCGCCACGCCCGGCGCGCCGATCCTGTGGCAGCAGGGGATCGTCGATATCTGCACCGCCTGTACCGCGCCCGCGCTCACCGCCGCCAACCGCAAGCCGGAATACAACGGCTTCGCTCGCACAGTGTTCAGCGACAGCGAGCAGGGCAAGGCCGACGCGACCTATGTCCATAACGTGCTCAAGGCACAGTCGGTGGTCACCGTCCACGACGGCAGCCCGTACGCGCAGCAGTTGCAGCAGGTGATGGCCGACAACTTCAAGCAGATGGGTGGCAAGGTGCTGTCGCAGGAAGCGATCGCGCCGACCGATGTGGATATGAAGCCGCTCCTGACCCGCATCGCCAGCGAAAAGCCGGACCTGATCTACTTCCCTGTGTTCACCGCCGCCGCGGCGCAGATCCTGCGGCAGGCAAAGGACACGCCAGGGTTGGAGAAGACCAGGCTGATGGGCGGCGGCTCACTGCTGTCGGCCGACTTCATCGAGGCGGCGGGCCCCGCGGTGGTCGGCTTCATCATCGGCTACCCCGATCTGTCGCCCGACGCCATGGGCAAGAACTATCCGAAGTTCGTCGAAGAGTACGAGAAGGCGTACAACGAGGCGCCGATCTCCGGTTATCACGCCAACGCCTACGACGGTGCGATGCTGGCGGTGAAGGCGATCGAGAAGGTGGCGAAGTCCGACAAGGACGGCAACCTCTACATCGGCAAGAAGGCGCTGCGCGACGCGGTGTTCGATACCAAGTTCGACGGTATCAGCGGCCCGATCGCCTGCGATCAGTACGGCGAGTGCTCGCAGTTCAAGCCGTCGGTGCTGGAGTTCACCTCGTCCGATCCGAAGACTTTCGGCGTCGGCAAGAACCCGAAGAAGATCTGGCCGTAGCATATATGACGCATCCGGGCCCCTCACGTCATGGTCGGGCTTGGCCCGACCATCCACGTCATTGCCCGCTGTAATAAGAAAAGACGTGGATGGCCGGCCCATGTGGTCGGGCTTTGGCCCGACCATGCGCCGGCCATGACGCTGAATGGAACGCGGTGGCGTAGCGCCGTCGCCCGGCTCAACGCGGTCGACGTCGTCCTGTGGGGCCTGCGCATCGGGGTCGTGGCGGTGGTGGTCATCGGCACCGCCGGCACCCTGATCAAGGGCCGCTATAACGCCGCCCAGTGGTTCGACTTCGTCATGTTCGGCCTCACGATCGGCAGCATCTACGCGCAAATTGCGTTGGGTTACACCATGGTCTATGGCGTGCTGCGGCTGATCAACTTCGCGCACGGCGACATCGTGATGACTGGCGCCTTTGCTGGCTACTTCGTCGCCACGCCGTTGGACCGTTCCGGTTTCCTGCAGGGCCACCCGGTGTTCGCCATGGCGGCGATCCTGCTGGTGGCCATGACCGTGTCCACCAGCATCGCCGTGCTGACAGAGCGCATCGCCTATCGGCCGTTTCGCCGTGTGGCCGGACTGGCGCCGCTGATCTGCGCGATTGGCGTGTCGTTCTTCCTGGAGCAGACCTTCCGCGGTTTGTTCGGCTCGGCGGTGAAGTCATATCCCGATCCGCCCTGGCAACGCGCCGCTTTCCATGTACTCGGCTTCAACGTGCCGCGCATCGATGCGCTGGTGATCTGCCTCGCGGTCGTATTCATGGGCGTGCTCTACCTGATCGTGCAGCGTACGCGGATGGGCACCGCGATGCGCGCGGTGGCCGAGGACGGCGAGGCGGCGGCGCTGATGGGCATCGACGTGGACAAGGTGGTGGTGTTCACCTTCGTCCTTGGCGGCGCCATGGCCGGCATCGCCGGCGTGTTCTATGCGTTCGTATACAAGCAGGTGTATTTCCTGATGGGCTTCACCCCCGGCATCAAGGCGTTCGGCGCCGCCGTGCTGGGAGGTATCGGCAACATTCCCGGAGCCATGCTGGGCGGGTTTTTCCTCGGCATGGTCGAGTCGGTTGGCCCCACGCTGTTTCTCGACGGCATCGGCATTCCGGCGCCCTATCAGTTGCGCGACCTGATCGCGTTCACCCTGCTGATCATGGTGCTGATCTTCCGCCCGCACGGGCTGCTGGGTGAGGCGATGGCCAAGAAGCGCGCATGATGCGGCGCGCCGCGCTGATCGGCCTTGCCTTCGGCGCCGGTGCGCTGCATCTCGCGGCGGTAGGAGTGCTGCTGGCGATGCACCAGCGCTGGATCATCGTCGATGCGCTGACACTTGGGCAGGCCGCGCTGTTGCTGATCGCCGGTGGCGCCGGCGCGACGCCCGGCGGTCCGGCCCTGGGGGCGGTGGCCGGCGCTGCCTCTGGGGTGCCGCTTGCCGCATTGATCGTCCTTATGTCGCTGGTGCCACTGAATTCGATCTTCATCGCGCTATCCAACGATCTGTTCGATATGCTGACACTGGGCCTCGGCCTTGCGGCCGGTGTCGGCATCCTGATCGGCGGCGGCGCGATCGCCGGGCTGGCCGGGGCGCTGCTGCACAGGAGCTCGCCGATAGTGCGACGCGCGGTGTTTCCCGGTGCGATCTGCGTGGTGGTCGCCGGCGTATTCCAGGAGCTGATCCAGCTTATGCTGCAACAGTACGAGGGAGCGGTCGGCGACTTCCGCGACTTCGTCTATACCTGGGAAGGACTCAGCGCACAGGGCGCGGTTACGATCTTCCTACTGGCCGCGTTGTTCAGCGAGGTATTCGGCTTCATCGGGCGCAAGCGCGCCGCGCGCATCGAAAATTGCGACCCAAGGCGCGAGCGCATGATCCGTGCCGGCATCGTCTTGCTGATCCTGGCGATACTGCCGGCGGTGGCCGGTTCGTATGTCGGTCAAGTATTGATGCTGGTCGGCCTCTACATCCTGATGGGGATGGGACTGAACCTGGAGGTCGGCCTGGCCGGCCTGCTGGATTTGGGCTTCGTCGCCTTCTTCGCGGTGGGTGCCTACAGCACGGCGCTGCTCACCGCCGGGTCGGCGCACGCGCTGATGCACCTGCCGTACTGGGCGGCGATGCCGGTCTCGGTGCTGCTCGCGGTGATCGTCGGCGTGCTGTTCGGCCTTCCCGTGCTTGGTGTGCGCGGCGACTATCTGGCGGTCGCGACGATGGGCCTGGGTGAGATCGTGCGCGTGATTGTACAGTCCGACTTTGCCGCACCGCTGCTCGGCGGCGCGCAGGGGATTCTGGAAATCCCCAAGCCGCGCATCGGCAGCTTCGTCCTGAGCAGTCCGGTGTCGCTGTTCTACCTGACCCTGGTGGCCTCTGCGCTCGCCGCGTTCGTCGCCTGGCGGCTGGAGAACTCGCGGCTGGGACGTGCCTGGGAGGCGTTGCGCGACGACGAGGATGTGGCACAGGCGCTGGGCATCAACCTGGTGCGGGCGAAGCTGCTTGCCTATGGCCTGGGCGCCGCCTTCGCTGGCCTGGCGGGGTCGATCTTCGCGACGATGCTGACCTCGGTGTATCCGTCGAGCTTCCAGTTGCTGATCTCGATCAACGTGCTGGCGCTGATCATCGTCGGCGGGATGGCCAGCCTGCCCGGCGTGGTCCTGGGTTCGATTGTGCTGATCGGACTGCCGGAGCTGCTGCGCGAGTTTGGCGAGTACCGCTACCTGTTCTATGGGGCTGTGCTGATCGTAATGATGCGGCTGCGGCCGGAGGGACTGTGGCCTTCGGACGTCCGCCAGCGTGAACTCCACGCGGCCGACGAGACGCTGGCATTGGACGCGGGCGCCGATGCGGTGCCGGCGCAGCCGAGGTAACGATGGCCGAGCTGCTGCGCTGCGACCGGCTGACGATGCGCTTCGGCGGGCTGACCGCGATCGCCGAGCTGGACCTGGCGGTGGCCGAGCGCAGCATCCACAGCGTGATCGGACCGAACGGCGCAGGCAAGACCACGGTGTTCAACTGCATCACCCAGAACCTGCGGCCGAGTTCCGGCGCGGTCTGGTTCGCCGGCGCACGGATCGACGGCCTGACACCGGATCGCGTCGCCGCCGCCGGCATCAGCCGCACCTACCAGAACATCCGCCTGTTTCGGAACATCACGGCGATCGAGAACCTGCTGGTGGGGATGCATCTGCATCTGCGCTCGACCTGGATGGGTGCCGTGCTGCGCACGCGGCACACGATGCGCGACGAACAGGCGGCGCATGAGGAGGCGCTGCGGCTGTTGCATTTCGTCGGACTGCGCGGCCGCGGCGATATCCTGGCGCGCAACCTGGCCTATGGCGAGCAGCGTCGGCTGGAGATCGGCCGTGCGCTGGCGACGCGGCCCAAGCTGCTGCTGCTGGACGAGCCGACCGCCGGAATGAACCCGCACGAGACCTCGGCGATGATGGACTTTATCCGCCAGGTGCGCGCGCAGTTCGGCATCACCATTCTGCTGATCGAGCATCAGATGCGCGTGGTGATGTCGATGTCGGACCGCGTGACCGTGCTGGACCACGGCGTGAAGATCGCCGACGACCTGCCTGCGCGAGTGCAGCGGGATCCGGCGGTGATCGAGGCGTATCTAGGCAAGGCGGCGCGGCCGGCGGCGGAGTGAGCGCATGCCGCTGCTGGAAGTCGACGACATCCATGTCTTCTACGACAAGATCGAGGCGCTGAAGGGGATATCGCTGTCGGTCGAGGAGCGCGAGATCGTCACGCTGGTCGGTGGCAACGGTGCGGGAAAATCCACCACCCTGCGGGCCATCAGCGGACTCTTGCATCCGCGTCAGGGCGCCATCCGTTTTGCCGGCCGCCCGCTCGCTGGTCTGGGCGCGCACGAGGTCGCCGCGGCCGGTGTGGTCCACGTGCCGGAGGGGCGCCGGATCTTCGGACGGCTGACGGTGAACGAGAACCTGGAAATCGGTGCGTTCACTCGCCGCGACCGGCGCGATGTGGTGGCCGACAAGGAACAGATGCTGGTGCTGTTCCCCCGGTTGCGCGAGCGGCTGAAGCAGCTCGCCGGCACATTGTCGGGCGGCGAGCAGCAGATGCTGGCCGCGGCGCGCGCGCTGATGGCACGGCCGCGCGTGCTGCTGATGGACGAACCCAGCATGGGGCTGGCGCCGATGCTGGTCGAGCAGGTGTTCGAGACGATCGGGCGCATCAACCGGCAGGGCGTGACCATCCTGCTGGTAGAGCAGAATGCGCCGATGGCGTTGGGAATCGCCGATCGCGGCTATGTGCTCGAAAGCGGCAAGGTCGTGCTGGAAGGTCCTGGCCGCGATCTGTTGGACGATGAGCGCGTCAGGCGCGCGTATCTCGGCTAAAGCACAATGAGGTCAGGGTTGACCTCATTGTGCTTTTTCTTTGTTTGAGCGCATGATTCAAACCTCCGACCGGGTCCCAATCGACCCGTCGATTGGGAGCCCGATTCCGCCCCTGGTCATCACGCGCTAATTACGCCCGTTGCCCCGCCAGGATGGCAACCGGATAGGCGTACTCGATCCGTTCGCCCACCCGCCGCACCGGGATTCCCAGCCGGTCGTCCATGGCCGACGCGGCGAACATCTCGATGATCCGAATGTCGTCGCCAGGATTGGGAAACGACCGCGCCAGCAGGTTCCTGATTTCGTCGCGCAGCTCATAGAAGCTGGCGCGCGGCGGCGGGAGTGCCGCCAACTGGAACAGCGACTTCAGTTCGCCCAATGTCAGGCAGCGCACATGCGACGGGTCGCGCAGCTTCTCGGCCCGGTTCCATTCCGCCGCCTTGGCCGGATCGTCCGAGGCATACATGTCCACCACGACCAACCGTCCGCCCGGCGCGCAGACCCGCTTCATCTCGCGCATCACGCCGACAGGGTCGAGAAAGTGGTGCATGGAGAAACGCGTCACCACGATATCGAACGTGCCATCGGCATAGGGCAGCGAGGTGACGTCGCCTCCATCCCATGTGACGTTGCCGATGCCTTGATCGGCCGCGTGCTGACGTGCGCGGTCCAGCATCGCCGGGGTCATGTCAATGCCGGTCGCGTGCTTCACGTGCGGCGCGAAGGCGCACACCACTATGCCGCCGCCGCAGGCGACATCGAGCAACGTGTCGCCGCGCCCTGGGCCCGCCGCTTCCACGACCATGCGCAACGCATTGGCGTCGGTGATGGTCGCCGCGGTGCTGAACGGCGTCGCCTGGCGGGTGAACTGATCCAGGATGCGATCCTGGTGACTGGTGCCGCTCATAACCGGTATACCCGTTTTGCCGTATCGTGGAACAACGCGTGCTTCTCCTCCTCCGATGCGCCGGCGGCGATCCGCTTGAACGCATTCCATAGCGCCAGCCAGCCGATGCCCATCTTCTCGACCGGGAAATTGCTCTCGAACATGCACCGTCGGGCGCCGAACAGCTCGATGCAGGTCTCGATGTACGGGCGCCACGCCGTCGCCAACTCCTGCGAACCGAGGGGGGACCGCGCGGTCTTATAATCGTACAGCGCCGCCCGCATCATCATACCGCCCAGCTTCACTGTGACGTTCGGGCATTTCGCCAGTTCGGTCATCGATGCCTTCCATGTGGCGTATACTTCCTCGCGCCGGCCGGAATAGCGTCCGTAACCCAACACACCGCCGACATGCCCGACAATGATGTTCGTGGCTGGGTATGCGTGCGCCAGTTCGATTACATCCGACAGTTGTGTAAAGAACAGCCACGCATCCAGCGATAGGCCAAGGCTGGACAAGCATCCCAGCCCGGCACGGAAATCGGCGCGCCGGTAAATATCAGGGCCTGGAGCCCCATTGCCGATCACCGGGTCGGCGTCCCAGTTGCCGGCATGCCGCACGCCGCGAAACCGGCCGCCTGCCGCGCGGATATGCGCCTCGAGCACGGCCTCGACCCGGTCGCCCAGGGTCAGGTCGGCAAACCCCACGATGCCCGCGGCAATCCTGGCAGGCCCGTAGCCGCCGCTGTCGCTCATCGCGGCCATGCCGGCAACAAACTCCGTCTCGCCAACCGGGCGCAGCTCCTCCGGTCCGCTGGCGCGATACATCGCGTGGCATTGCAGAAACACGGTGGCCACGACGTTGTGCCCGCGCCGCAGATCGGCGAGCAGATCGTGCAACAGGTATCGATGATCGGGACGTTGCCAAAGGTGGTGGTGCGTATCGACGATCGGCAGGTCGGGGTCGAGAACCGCCTCCTCGGGCGCCTTCGCCAACCAGGTCTCGTCGGGCGGAAAGATGCGGCCAAAGCGGGTAGACTGGCTGGGACCGGCCACGCGCACCTCCATCGTTGGGGCCTCGATGTAGCATGAGGCGTGGATACCGGCGACCACCGCCGGCGACAATTTCGTTCCGGCCCGCGAAGTTTCCTTTTCCTCTCACGCGAATTTGGGATATGTCTCACGCCGCCGTAGCGGCATCTCCGGGGCGTGCCGCTGTCGAAATGGAGGCCCGTAATCGATCAAAGCCGACACTCCCGGGGCGATGGGCGCGCCAAGACGCCTGCCCTCAGCCGTGCCTTGCACCAGGTCGGCCGCGTAACAATTATCGCTGCCGCGGCCATCCTTATTGCCTTGGCATGGGTCGGAGCCCGCGATGCGATTCGAGCCCATCGCAGCGAGGCGCTGGGTCGGGTGCAGACCGAAGTGCTGGAGCGGGCGCTCTCCTTCGAGGAGGACTTGCACCGCGAGTTGCTGTCGCTGGATCAGACGCTGCGCATCCTCGAGTATGAGTGGCAGCGTGACCCACAGCACTTCGACTTGGCGGAACGTGCCAAACAGGTCGTGGTGATTTCGGAGGTATCACTGCAGATCTTTGTCGCCGATCCACAGGGACGGGTGCAGTCCAGTACACGGCCCGTCATTGTCGGCACTGACGTCAGTAACCGGGACTATTTCCAGTACGAGGCATCGTTGCCGGCGGACGACGGCAGAATGTTCGTCGGCGAGCTGACCCGTGGGCAGGTCACCCGCCTGTGGCAGATCAACCTGGTCCGCCGCCTTGACAGCTCGGACGGTCGCTTCGCCGGAATCATTGCCGCTTCCTACGACAGCAATTCGTTCGCCCGGTTCTACCGGGAGGTCGATGTCGGCACGCACGACCTCATCGCCGTCGTCAGCATGCGTGACGGCAATGCCTGGACGATGACCGGTCCGGGACAGGCGCCCTCGGTGATCAACATCGGCGGCAGCCCGGTGTTCGCCAGGATGCGCGCGACCGCGGAGGGTAATTGGACCGGCGTCTCCACCCTCGATCCGGTCAACCGTATCTACGCGCTTGCCACCGTACCGGATTACGGACTGACCGTGGTCGTCGGCACCAATCGTGCCGAAGCGATGGCCGAGGCGGCGACCTGGGAACGCAACGCATTGCTGTTCACCAGCGGAATCACCGCACTCATCGCGCTGCTCGCCTTCGTGCTGCTGCGCGCGCAGCGCGCCGCCCAGCGGCAGCATGATACCCTGGCGCATGAGCGGGCAATTCTCGAGGCCACGCTGACCGGAATGAGCGACGGCATCATGATGGTCGATCGGGAACTGCGGCTTCTGGCCTGGAACCAGCATTTTCCCGAGTTCACCGGCGTGCCGCGCGAGATCCTGCGTGTGGGCCTTCCGATGGAGGACATCCTGCGTGGCCAGGTCGCCTCTGGCGAGTTCGGCCCGGTCGAAGTCGAAGCCGAGGTGAACCGGCGCATGGCACTGCTTCGCGCCGGCGCCTCGATGGGCACCATCGAGCGGCCGCGGCCAAGTGGGCGGCAGCTCGAGATCCGGCGCAATCCGCTGCCGGGCGGCGGATTCGTCACCCTGTACACCGATGTTACCGCCCGCCGGCAGACCGAGGAGCGGCTGCGTCAGGCACAGACCATGGCGGCACTCGGCCGGCTGACCGCCGGGGTGGCGCACGATTTCAACAACCTGCTGGCGGCGATCAGCGGCAATGCCGAGATCCTGCACGAGCAGTTGCACGAGCAGCCGGACCATGCGCAGCGGCTGGCGGTGATCCTGCAGGCGGCTGGCCGCGGCAGCCAGCTCGTGCGGCGCCTGCTCGCATTCTCACGCCGACAGCCGCTGGCACCTGTGCTGGTGGACCTGAACAAGATCGTGCAGGGAATGGGCGGATTGCTGCGCGCCACCCTTGGCCGCAAGATCAAGGTCGAGACTAAACTCGAGGCGAAACTGTGGCCGGCACGGATCGACCCGGTGCAAATCGAGCACGTGATCCTGAACCTCGCGATCAATGCGCGGGACGCCATGCCTGATGGCGGCACGCTGATCATTTCGACCGGCAACACAACATTGGGCCGGCACGCCCCCGTGGTCGATCTGGCGGCCGGGGAATACGTCGTTGTTGCCGTCAGCGATACCGGCACCGGGATGACCGAGGAGGTGCAGCGCAACGCCTTCGAGCCGTTCTTCACCACCAAGCCGACCGGACAAGGTTCCGGGCTTGGCCTGTCGCAGGTTTATGGTGTCGCCAGCCAATCCGGCGGCAGCGTGCGAATCGACAGCGCCCTCGGCAAGGGAACCACGGTCAGCGTGCTGTTTCCGCGTGCGACCCAGGAGCCCGGTCTCGACAGCGAATCGGGCCTGGAGCGCGCCGCCGAGGCCGAACGCCCGGCGGAAGTCACGTCGGGCCGTCGCACGGTCCTTGTGGTCGATGACGAAGCCGATTGCCGCGATACGATTGCTGCATTGCTGACCGCCAACGGCCTTACTCCGGTGGTGGCGGAAGATGGGCAGTCGGCATTGAGACTGATCGACGGCGGTTTGGAATTGCACCTGCTGCTGGTCGATTTCGCCATGCCGGGCATGAATGGTGTCGAACTGGCCCGCCAGGTGCGTGCGCGCCGTCTCTCCGTTCCCGTGGTGTTTCTTACGGGCAGCGACGGTGAGTGGATCGGCGGCGAACGCTGGGTGCTGATGAAGCCCTTCCTCAGCCGCACGCTGGTCGATACGGTGCGTGCCGCGCTGGGTCTGACGCAGGAGAAGGACCAGGCTCGCCACAACAACCGCCGGCAGAGGGTGTGAGGAAGTGCTGCGGCTCCGGAGACCATCCCCGGGGGCCCTTCAGCCGACCAGAAGCAGGCCCGACGAGTAGCCTCGCCGCCGCAGCCCGGGAAGAATGTCAGGCCGCCGGCTGTCTGGCGCTGAAGCGTTTCATACCTTCCGCTGGCGGAGGAGATGGGCACCGAGCAGCAACATCGCGCTGAGTGCAACGGTCAGCGTGGATACCGCGGCGATGGTCGGATCGATAGCGAAGCGCAGGTCGTCCCACATCCGGCGCGGCAACGTGATCGCGCCCGAGCCGGAGAGGAACAGCGCGACGATCAGTTCGTCGAACGAGGTGATGAAGGCGAACAGCGCGCCGACCAGCACACCCGGCAGGATAAGCGGCAAGGTCACCTGGCGGAACGTCCCAAGTGGTGTGGCACCAAGATTGAGCGCCGCCTGTTCCAACCGGCGGTCCAGACCGGCGAGACTGACGCTTACGCTGGTGACCACGAAGGGAACCGCTAGGCAGGTGTGGGCGAGCACGAGGCCGGCGGGTGTGCCGACCAGCCGATAAGCCGCGAACACGTAGTAGATGCCGATCGCGACCACGATGCCCGGGACGATCAGCGGGGAGAGGATCAGCGCACCGATGACGGTGCGCAGCGCCCCGGCCAGGTGTCGCAGGCCGAGCGCCGCGAGGGTTCCCAGCGTGGTCGCGATGGCCACCACGGAGGCTGCGACCGCCACGCTCAGCCAGGTCGAGTCGAGCCATTCGGAGCTGCCGAGATAGGCCCGATACCATCGGACACCGAATGCGGGCGGTGGAAAGCTCAGGTAGCTTGCCGAGGAGAAGGACAGGGCGACGACGATGACGATGGGCAGTGCCAGAAACAGCAGCGCCATGATCCAGCAAAGACTGAAGGCCAAGCGGCCGATCATCGCGTCGCCGCGCGCAGCATTTCGCGCACTCCAGGAAGCCGCTGAAACGACAGGATCAGGAGCAGGGTCATCGCGAGCAACGCCACGGACAGGCAGGCCGCATAGGGCCAGTTCAGCAGCTCGACCTGTTGGGCGATCAGCATCGACAGCATCAGGTCACGCGGGCCACCGACCAGCGCCGGCGTGATGTAGAAACCAAGCGACAGCACGAAGACCAGCAGGACGCCGGCAGCGACGCCTGGCACCGATAGCGGCAAGATAACCTGGACGAAGACGCGGCGGGGCGGGGCACCAAGGCCGGCGGCGGCGCGCAGCAACGCGCGGTCGATCTGCCGCAGCACGCTCGCAATCGGCAGGATCATGTACGGCAGCAGGATGTGAATCATGGCGACAAGCACTGCGAGCGGGGTATTCAGCATCCTGAGCGGAGTGTCGATGATGCCGGCGGACAACAGCAGTTCATTGATCAGACCTCGACGCCCCAGCAGCACCATCCAGGCGTAGCTGCGTACCAGCACGCTGGTCCAGAACGGCAGCAGCACCACGACCAGCACGATCGCCGCGGCGGAACGCCGCAGGCGCGACAAGGCAAGGGCGACCGGATAGCCCAGAAGCAGCGTGCCCAAGGTGACGATCAGCGCGGTGCGCAGCGTGCTCCAGAACACCGCGAGAAACACGGCGTCATGCGCCAGCCGGCGATAGTTCTCGAGTGTCCAAGCCGGGTCGGCGATACTGCGGGCCAGCATCGAAGCCACCGGCAGCGCGTAGAAGACCAGCATGTACAGCGCCAGCGGCGCCACCAGCAGCACAGGTGCGACCCGCTTGGGCATGGTCAGACGATGATGCAGTCGGCGGCTGACCAGACCACATCCGCGCTCTCACCGGCATGGCGGCGCTGGATCGTGCTGCCGGACGGCTGTTTCAGAGCGAGCGTGATAGCGCCGCTGGCCTGGCACAGGTACCGGCAGCAATCGCCGGCGAATACGGTCTCGCGGATGGTTACCGGAATTCGGTTCTCCGCTGTGTCGCCGGTCGCGCCGCCGAAGCGCAGGCGCTCGGGCCGGATCGCCAGGGTTACCGCGCCTCCCACCGGCTGGGCATGCCGTGTCAGCGCCCGCATCGTCGCACCGGCGCAGTCCAGGATCGTCATCTCATGCTCGTTCCCGCGAACCACGGCGGGCAGGAAGTTGGATTCGCCGATGAACGACGCGACGAAGCGGCTGCATGGGCGGTCGTACAGGTCCTCGGGCGTGCCGACCTGCGCGACGACGCCGTCGTTCATCACGGCGACGCGGTCGGACATGGTCAACGCCTCTTGCTGGTCGTGGGTAACGTAGATGAAGGTGATGCCGAGATCGGCGTGCAGCCGGCGCATTTCGAGCTGCAGGTTCTCGCGCAACTGCTTGTCCAGCGCACCGAGCGGTTCGTCCATCAGCAACAGACGCGGGCGGAAGACGATGGCGCGGGCGAGTGCGACGCGCTGCTGCTGGCCGCCCGAGAGCTGGCGCGGATAGCGACGCTCGTAGCCGGGCAGATGCACGAGTGCGAGGCTCTCGGCGACCAGGCGCGCGCGTGTCGCGCGATCGACTCGGCGCTGCTTCAGCGGAAAGCCGACGTTGTCGGCCACCGTCAGATGAGGGAACAGCGCGTAGTTCTGGAATACCATGCCGATGTTCCGCCTGTAGGGCGGCAGCGTGAGCACCGATCGGCCGTCGATCGCGATGTCTCCGGCGTTCGGCGTCTCGAATCCGGCGATCATCATCAGCGTTGTCGTCTTCCCGGAGCCGCTGGGGCCGAGCAGCGTCAGAAATTCGCCTGAGCGGATATCGAGCGACACACCGCGGACCGCGGCGAGGCTGTCGAAGTGCTTCTCGACCTCCGACAGGACGACGGAAGCGCCGTGCGCACCCTCACCCGCCGCGCACGGCGCGGCGGCCTCTCCCGCAAGCGGGAGAGGCGTCCCTTGCGTCAGGCCAGAATCCACTTGTTCCAGCGACCCACGACCACATCGCGATTATCGACCCACCAGTCGTAGTCGTACGGCACAAGCTGCGATTTGATCGCCGGTGCACTCGGCAGCACCGACAGTTGCTGTTCCGTCAGGTATTCCGCCGACCTGCTGTTGACGAAGCCGTAAGGGATCAGCATTGAGAGCCGCGCCTGCGGAATTGCCATGGTACTGAAGGCGATGAACTTCATTGCGTTGGCCTTGTTCGGTGCATTCTTCGGCACCGCCCAGCAGTCGCGTTTCAGCAGGCCCTGCGACCAGCTTATTGCCGCTGGCACACCGGCTGCCTGGAGCGCGGCCATTCGGCCGTTCCAGACCGATGCCAGCACCACCTCGCGGTCGCTCAGCATCTGCACCGGCACCGCGCCGGTTTCCCACCACTTGACGACGCTCGACTTGATCCTGTCGAGGCTGGCGAATGCCTTGTCGATGTCGATCGGATAGATCTTTTCGGGCGGCACGCCGGCTGCCATCACGGCGAACTCGAGCTCCGGACTGAGCGGACCGTCGCCGGACAACGTGCGATCGCCGGGGAACTTCCTGGTATCCCAGAAGTCGGCCCAGCCGACCGGCACCGCGCCCTTGAAGGCATCAGTGCGATACGCCATCACCTCGGACCACACCAGCATGTCCAAGGAGTACTCATTGCGGTAGAGCGGAACGATATCGGTCACATCGACCAGCTCGTAGTCGATCTTCTCGAAGTAGTCCCCCTTCTTCATCATGTTCTTGACGCTCGAGGGTCCGAGCTGGACGACATCCCACTCGATGTTGCGGGTATCGACCATCGCCTTGACCTTGTTGAGGTCGGCGCCCGGAACGTCGATCGTCTTGATGCCGCTGAGTTTCTCGAACGGTCGGAAATAGGCGGTGCGTTCGGCGTCCTGCGCGGTGCCGCCGTAGCCGGCGATGCGCAGCTCGCCGGTGCCCTTCAGCCGGTCAGGGATGGAGGTGATCTCCGGCAGCTTCGGCGGCGGCGCGGATTGTGCGAACCCGTGCCTGCCGCCAAGCGCGGTCATCCCGGCGGTTGTCCAGGCCACGAGGCCAAGGAAGCGGCGGCGCTCGATGTCGTCGCGTCTGGTCATGGCTATTCCCCCTAGGTGAGCTTCTCTCCGGCACCGGCGCCGGAGAACGGCGTCGGTATCCACCATTCCTCGCCGCGCGCGGTGGTGACGTATTCGGGCCAGCGCAGATCGACCGGCGGCGTGAAGTCGCGCGGCAATAGTGGCGCGACCCACTTGCTGCCGCCGACACCACCGCCGGTGCGTTCGTTGAACTCTGTCTTGGCGCGCTCCAGCAGTTCGGGATGCGCGAGGAGGTCGAGGAATGACGCGGCGAGCGTCCTGGCGCCGAGGAACAGGCCCGGATCGATCGCCGCCGGCAGTCCGCCCAGCGCGTTGCGGCACCAGGCCGGGTATTCGTAGTCGTCGTTGTGCGGACGCAGCGTCGGACGCATGGTGAAAACGCGGGCCGCCGCGGCGTGCCAGCTATATTCCACGTAGTCGTCGGCGCCGATGTGGAACTGCGACGGCGGCAGGGTGCGGCGTTGCAGCGCCTCGAACTCCTCGGGCGGGGTCAGACGCTGATTGTCGGCGATGAACGGGTCGTCCATCGGCGCGATGCCGAGGTTCGACTGGATCTTGCGCGCGAACTCCCTGGCCTCGTCGTTGAACGAAGGCGCACCGACTGCCTGCATGTTGCGATACGCCAAGTCGATCATGGTGCGGTTCGGCAGGCCGACGCGAGTCTTCGTGACCCAGCGTGCCGAGGCCTGGCAGCCGCAGGTGCCTGCCGCCTGGCGCGCGTTGTTGACCAGCACCTGGTAGATCTGCTGCTGCACGGCAAGCGACGGTGAGCGCCAGGAATACTGAATCTGACTGAAACGCGGCGGCAGGTTGTCGGACGTTGCGTCGCCGCCGGCGAGGATGAATTCATTGAGGGTCCAGGCGCCGGCGTGCGGGTACATCGCCTCCTTGGTGTATTTGGTCATGGTGTACATCAGGCAGAGCGCATCAATCGCGCCAGGGCAGCGCGCGACGGCGTGCGCCGAGGTGCGGATCGGCAGCAGCGACTTGTCGATCCACTGCTCGGGTGCCAGGGTCTCGAAGGTGATCACCATGCTCCAATACGCGCCGCACTGGGTCTCGCCCTGCACCGTATTGGTGGTGTGCGGATGATAGGCGATGAAGGCGTCGCAGCCGTCGTAATAGCCTTTCGCCGCGTGCACCGGCTTGGAGCCGCACACCTTTTCCGCCGGTTCGCCGAAGAACTTCAACGTGCCGTGCAGCCCGTGCCGCTGCATCGCCGCCTTGGTGGCGAGGATGCCGGCCAACGCCGTCGTGCCGAGTGACGAGTGCGGATCGGTGTGGCCGGCCGTCCAGGGATGCAGCCCTTCGCGTGGCGCCTTGTACGGCACGACCTGCTGCGACTGACCGGGGACCGCGTCGTATTCGGCATAGCTGCCGAGTACCGGCGACCCGGTGCCCCAGGTGGCGGCAAAGGCGGTGGGCATGCCGCCGGAGCCCACCTCGACGGCGAAGCCCTCGCCGCGCAGCAACTCGCAATAGGCGCGCGCCGACTTGTATTCGCGCCAGGCCGGCTCGGCATAATCCCAGATTCTGCGGTTGAATTCCGACAGCCGTTCCCGGTTGCTCTCGATCCAGTCGAGCGCCGATTGCTGCGTTGCACTGAGCGGCATCGCTTCCCCTCCGATCAGACCCCAGAAGGTTATCGCGAAAGCGGCTGGCGGCGTAAGCCACAATGGCTGGCGGGGCTGGCGAGTGATCGCCGCGCATGCCAGCCTGATCGATGCGTACCACGTGGGATGGCTGAACCATGAACGAGCAAATGGGTGGTGTGCAAAGGCCGCTGATCATTCGCGGCGGCCTGGTGTTGGACGCGGAGCGGTTTCTAGGCGCCGCCGACGTGCTGGTGCAGGACGGCGCGATCGCCGCGGTTGGCGCGCCCGGAATGGACGCGCCGGACGAGGCGCTGGCGATCGATGCATCGCGGCGCCTGCTGCATCCGGGGCTGGTCAATGCGCACACGCACGGGCACGGCAACCTGGCGCGCTCGATGGGCGACCGCTGGACGCTGGAACTGCTGCTGGCCGCCGCGCCGCACATGTCGCCCTATCAGAGCGTCGAGGAGAAGCGGGTCTCGGCGACGATTGGTGCCGCGGAGATGCTGCTGAAGGGCTGCACCGCCTGCTACGACCTGTTCGTCGAGTTCCCGCTGCCGACCGAGGATGGCATTAGCGCGGTGGCGGAGGCCTATGCGCAGGCGGGAATGCGCGCGGTGATCGCGCCGATGATGGCGGACATGACGCTGTACGAGGCGATCCCCGGGCTGATGGAGGCATTGCCGCCGCACCTGCGCGCCGCGGTTGCCCCGCTTGGGCTGCCGCCGTGGCAGGAGACAGTGGAGCGGATGCGTGCGATCCTGCGCAACTGGCGCGGCGACCGCGCGGTAGTGCGGCCGGCGGTGGCGCCGACGATTCCGCTGCATTGTCGCGACGAGTTCATGCTGGCGTGCCGCGACCTGGCGGCGGAATTCGATGTTGGCATCCACACGCATCTCGCGGAATCGAAGGTGCAGGCGGTGGTCGGCGCGCGCCGTTACGGCCGCTCGCTGACCGCGCATATCGAACAGCTAGGCCTGCTCGGTCCGCGTTTCGTCGCGGCGCATGGGGTCTGGCTGGATGGCGACGACATGCGGCGGCTGGGCGCGCACGGCGCCTCGGTGGCGCACAATGCGGCGAGCAATATGCGGCTGGGCAGCGGGGTTGCCGATGCGGCCGGCCTGCTTGAGGCGGGCGTGAACCTGGCGATCGGCACCGACGCGGCGACGTGCAACGACAATCTCAACATGTATCAGTCGCTGCATTTCGCTGCGGCGGCGTCGCATGCGCGCGGGCCTGATCCGGCCCATTGGATCACCGCATCGCAGGTGCTGGCAGCGGCGACCACCGGGAGCGCGCGGGCGTTGGGGTTCGATCGCATCGGCCGCGTCGCGCCGGGGTTTGCCGCGGATATCGTGTTCCTCGACCTCGATGCGCCGACGTTGATCCCGCTGAACGCGCCCGTGACGCAGCTTGTGCTGGGCGAGGACGGTACCAGCGTGATGGACGTGATGGTTGGCGGACGCTTCGTGGTGCGGCAGCGGCGGCTGCTGACCGTAGACCTGCCGTCGCTCGCGGCGCGCGCCGCGGAACTGCGGGCAGAGATCGATGCGCGGGCCGTGGACAGCCGGCGGCGTTTCGATGCGTTGGCGCCGATCCTGGGCGACTTCTGTCCGGCACTCGCGCGGACGGACTGGCACCTCAACCGCTGGTGCGGCTGCGAGCCGAGCTAGATGCTGATACTGGTGGTGGGGCCGAGTGGCGCGGGCAAGGACACGCTGCTGGCGGCGGCGCGCGAGATGTTGCGCGATGATGCGCGGTTCCGCTTCGTGCGGCGCGTCATCACCCGGCCGGCGGATGCGAGCGGCGAAGACCACGAAGCGGTCAGCGAGCAGGAATTCGCGGTGCGTGAGTTTGTCCTGCAGTGGCGGGCGCACGGGCTGCGCTACGGCATTCCTGCCGACGCGGTCGGCGATGGCTGTATCGCCGTCGCGAATGTGTCGCGCACAATCATTGCCGATGCGGCGCGGCGTTTTCCGGTGCGGGTGATCGAGGTGACCGCGCCACCCGAGGTGCTCGCGGCGCGCCTGGCGGCGCGCGGGCGCGAGGCCGGGAGTGATGTCGCGGCGCGGCTGGCGCGCTCCGTCGTGCTGCCGCCTGAGGTTCCGGTCGAGCGGGTGGTGAACGACGGAGCGGTGGGCGACGGGGTGGCGCGATTTGTCGCCGCGCTCATCCGCGCAGCGTCAGGCGCTGTTTGATGACAAACGGAGCACCGGGTGCGGGCTGCACGAACAGACAGATATCGCCGACGCGCCGCGGCGTTACGATCGCGCGCGCGAACCAGTCCTCGGCCGCCTGCCTGAACACCTGCTTCTCGGCAGCAGTGAGCCGGCGCGTCAGCGTCAGGTGGAAGAACCAGGTGTCGAAGACATAGGGGTAGCCCCAGCGAAGCAACATGGCGTCCTGGCGCGGCGTCAGGCTGGCGCGCCGCCGCCGCGCCAGTTCCGCTTCCGAGGGCGGCGCGCGAAACCTGTCGAACTGTTCGACGCAGGCATCGGCGAGCGACTGCAATGCCGCGCTCGGTGCTGTC
>DATBKQ010000051.1:0-6057 GCA_036555825.1 Acetobacteraceae bacterium
GCGCCGCGATGCCCTGGTCCAGCGTGCAGGACAGAACGCCGAGATCGGCGAACACCGGTTCCGCATCCATGGCAGTCTCCTACTCCACCGGCACCGCCGGCGTTCGTCCGGCAATCAGGTCTGCGGTCATCCGTGCGGTGCCATGCGACATGGTCCAGCCGATATGGCCATGTCCGGTGTTGAACCACAGATTGCGGTGCTTCCTGCGCCCCAGCACAGGCAGGTTGTCCGGCGTCATCGGTCGCAGCCCGGCCCACATCTCGGCACGATGGTAATCGGCACCGTCGGGATAAAGCTGCTCCACCACCGAGCGCATGAACGCGAAGTCGCCCGGCCGATGGCTGGTGTCGTAGCCGGCGAATTCCGCCGTGGCGGTCACTCGCACACGATCGCCGAAACGGGAGATCGCCACCAGGTTGGTCTCATCGATCGCGCCGATGGTCGGCGGCGCCTGGTGATTGCCCACCGGAATCGTCAGCGAATAGCCCTTGATCGGATAGATCGGCAGGTCGACGCCGATGCGCCGCGCGACGATCGGGCTGTAGCTGCCCAGTGCCATGACGTAGGCATCGGCGGTGAACGTCCTGCCGTTCGCATGCACCGCGCCTACTCTGTCTCCCGCGGCATCGATCGCGGTGATCGTCGTGCCGGTGTGCAGCTCCGCGCCCATTGCCACGCAGCGTTCGGCCAGCGCGCGGGTGAACTTGTGCGAATCTCCGGTCTCGTCGGTCGGGCAATAGATCGCCCCGGCGATCTCTCCGCGCAGCGCCGGTTCCAGCTCCTGCACCTGCGCGCGGTCGAGCACACGCATTTGCTGCCCATCGTCGGCCAGTATCCGCATGTGCGCGACCCCTGCCTCCAGCGCGGCAGAATCGCGGTAGAAGTATAGGATCCCACGCGCATTGCGATCGTAGTCCAGCGCCTCCTCGGCGATCACTTCGTGCAGCATTTGCTGCGAGTACTGGGCGATCCGGTGCTTGCGCAGCGTGTTGCGGCGCGCCTTCGCATCGGTGCATTCCGCCAGGAACTTCAGCGACCAGAGATAGAGCCGCGGATCGGCCGAAAAACGGAAGCGCAGCGCCTGGTTCTTGCGGAACAGCGACTTGAACAGAATCCAGGGAGCCCGGGGCGAAGACCAGACGAAGGAATGCCCTGGCGCGATCATGCCGGCATTGCCCCAGCTTGTTTCGCACGCCACGCCATCCTGCCGCTCCAGCAGCACCACCTCGTGGCCATCCTTGAGCAATTGATAGGCGGTGGTCACGCCGACCACCCCGCCGCCCATGATCAGGATACGCATACCGGATTGTTGGCGCGGACTGCCGGCGGCCTCAAGCCCCGTGCAGGCCTTCCTCCATCTTATTAATCCGAAATGCTTTTGATTTTTGCGACAGCAGTGTTTTCGGCGATGCGGAGGTGAGGGCGCGAAATGCTTGCATTTGCCCAAGAATCCATACGTGCCTGCTCCCGCTGTCCAATCCTTGTTAATGGATGACAATGAGCTTGTCGCACAGATAACGGATGCGGTATAAATAACTTAAGGGTTCGTTAAATGCTCCCTACGACTTGGCGCTGTCGGGGTCGCCGGCATTGTCGTGGTAACGAGGTCTCGCGGAAAACCAACGGGCCTCCGGGATCGATCTTACGGAAGGGCCTCATGTCGAGCGCGACAAACGGATGGCTGGATCTTGCCATCCGCGCACAACGGAACTGGTCCAGTCTGACGGCTGAGCGCGAGCGGCAACTGCTCCGTGTTTGTCAGACATCATCCGATACGGACGAGCGCCGGGCTGCGCTGACGACCCTGTGGGAAAGCCACAGCAAGCTCGTGGTGGCGATCGCCCGCCGTTATCGCCGGCACAACATCGAACTGGTCGATCTCCTCGGGACGGGCCATCTTGGCCTGCACACGGCAATCGCCCGGTTCGATGTGGCACGGTTCGAGTCGCGCCTGGCGACCTACGCGATCGCCTGGATCCGCTGGCACATCCAGGATTACATCCGCCGCAATGCCGCCCCTGTCAGGCTGCCCGCCAGCGCCGCCCATCGTCAGCTCGCGCGTTCGGGACGCAGGCTGTTCGCCGACGCACGCCGAAGCTGCGAGCGGGAGAATGTGGACGCGACGGAAGCCGAGCTGCACGAGCGCATAGGCCGGCGGATCGGGCTTGACGCCGATGAGGTTGCCCGCAGCCTCAGGCTGATCAACGAAGGCGCCGTGAGCATCCAGAGCCAGCCAGCCGAGTCGGTGGGCGGGCCGAATCTCGAGGAAATGCTCGCCGACCAGGCCGCCTCGCCCGAGGACGACGTCATCCTGCGGCTGGATCGCATCAAGGTACGCAATCGGATCAAGGTGCTGCTGAACGAAATCCTCAAGGAGCGCGAGCGCGCGGTGTTCATCGCTCGTTGCATGCCGGACGATGACGAGGTGATGCACCTGGAAACTCTGGCCCACCGGTTCGGCGTCACACGCGAGCGTGTGTGTCAGCTCGAGGCCAGCGCCAAACGCAAGATCGCCATGGCACTGGCAGCGGAAGGCTACAGCAAGTCGCCGCTCGCCACGGCAATGCTCTTGCCGGCTGTTCGCGCGCAGCGGCGGGCAGGCGTGGCCTCGGCCGAGCCGCAGTTGCCCGCTACATCGGTTTCATTGGCTGCTGATTGATCCCGAATCCTGCACCAGGATGCAGGTGGTTCCGGTTTTCCTGACCTGATCGCAAAATGTGGTCGCGTCAGCGGCGGCGGCAAAGCCGCTCGTCCGCACGCGCCAAGTCGGCTGCCCGTTACGGGCTACCTCGGCGATCGTGGGCTCACGGGCCTGCAGCAGATCCGGCATTTGCCTTTGCAGCAACTGCCATTTCCTCTCGGCATCCTCACGCGATGGCGACGCTCCGGCAAGCTGAACCAGAATACCGCCACTCGGAGGCGTGGCCAAGGTCAGGGCCGCGGGGGTTTCCGCGGGCGCTCCCCCCGCCAGCAAGGTGGCCGCCGCGTTCGGTTGCGCGGAGGCGAAGGCGTCCAACGCCTGCTGCACCTCGTTCGGCGGCAGGTCCTTGCTCAGGATCCGTTGCGCACCGGCCCGGTCGCCGCTCATTGTCAGTACCGCCGCCAGATCGTGACGCACCTGACGCGTGGCACCCGGCGCATCGGCCAGCGGCCGAAGCAACTGGACACCCTGCTGCGGCTGTCCGCCCATCGCCAGCGACAGCGCCAGATTGACCTGGGCGGCAGTCATATCCGGATTGACGCCTAGCGCCTGCCGGTACGCCGCTTGCGCCTCGCCATGGCGGCCCTGCAGGTCGCGCGCGATACCAAGATCGTTCAGCGCCACGCCGTTGCGCGGTTCGTGCGACAGCGCATCCAGGAACAGTTGTTCGGCACCAGCCGGGTCCGACGCCAGCCGCAGGCGGCCCAGGCCGATCATGGCGCCGACCGACTGGGGATTTGCCGCCAGCGCGGCCTGGAAACTTGCGGCCGCTTCGTCCGGCCGGCCCAGCGCCGTGAGTGCCTCGCCCCGGGTCAACAGTGCAGCCTCGTTCCCGGGATGCTGAACCAGGATATTGCTGGAGATCTGCAACGCGAGCTCCGGGGAGCCGCCGTGCAGTGCGTTATCCGCGATATCGAGGCCAGGCGGACCCGTCCCTACACCGGTCGAGCCCCGGGGGGAGCAGGCTGCCAGGACAATAAGAAGCCCGAGTGTGAAGCCGCGCATCCTCGCGAATCGACCATCGTCAGCTAAGCGCCCGCATGATCTGAAGGATGGCAGGGCCGCCGGCAATAATGAAAACGCACGGCAGGATAAAAAGTATCGTCGGCATGGTAAGCAGCACCGGCAGACGGGCGGCGCGCGCTTCGAATTTCGTCAGCGAGTCCTGGCGCAGTTCCGCCGACAAGGTCCGCAGCGCTTCGGTCAGCGGCGTGCCGTACTGCATGGTCTGAATCAGCGTGGTGGCGAGGCGCTTGTAGCCATCGATCCCGGTCCGGTTGCCCAGGTTGGTGAGCGCGATTCGGCTGTCGGACACCATCTGCAGTTCGGTCGCCGCCTGTCCGAGTTCCTGTGCCACTTCCCAGTGTGCGTTGCCCAACTCGGTCGCGACGCGAATCAGCGCGGGGCCGAGCCCGAGGCCCGCCTGCGCGCAGATCACCATCATGTCGAGCGCGTCCGGCAAACCGAGCTCAAGCTGGTTCTGATAGTGCTTGCGGCGCTTGCGAAGGATCCAGTCGGGCGCCATCAGCCCCAGGATGCCGGCGCCGGGCGGCGCCAGCGTGTTCAGCATGCCCGGCAGTTCCACATTATGCAGCAGCGCCCAGATCAGCAGCGGCAAGCCGGCCATCAGCATGATCTTGGCACCGACATAGACGGCCAGCCCGTTGGCACCCTGCAGGCCGGAGGCGGCCAGTGCGTGCTGCAGGTCGGTGCGGGTGCTGGCCGACAGCAGGCCGCTGCGCAGGATCACCTGCCCCAGTGCAGCGATCGCCCGCATGAAGGCAACGCGAATCGCCTCACGCTCGGCGGCCTTCGCCGCGGCAGGTGCCTGGCCGTGGATCAGACGGACGCGCGCGGAATAGCGGTCCTGCTGGCGCGATTGGCGCAGCATGATCAGCCCGGAACCCACGGTCAGCAGCATGAAGACGCCGCCGAAGACAAGGAGCACGGAATGGCTCATGCCGGCAGGCTGCGCTTGATGATGGTGCGAATGACGAACAGGCCGGTGCACAGCGATACGACAGCCATGCCGAACATGTTGCGGCCGGTGGGATCGGTGAACAGCAGTCTGATGTAGTCGGGATTCAGCGCCCAGAGGGTAAGGCCGATCAGCACCGGCATCGCGGCCAGGATGCCCGCGGTCGCCTTTGCCTCGGACGTCATCGCCATGCCTTTCGCCTTCAGCGTGGCGCGCTTGCGGATCACGTCGGCGAGGTTCTCCAGCGTCTCGCTGAGTGCGCCGCCGGTCTGGTTTTGCAACGATAGCGCGGTGGCGAAGAAACGGTATTCGGGCAGCCCCGCGCGGCGCGCCATTTCGTTCATTGCGTCCTCCATGCTGACGCCGACCGAGACCTGATCGACCAGCCGGGAAAACTCGGCGCTGGTCGGGCTCGGCTGCTCGCGCGCCACCGATCGGATGGCCTCCTGCACCGGAATGCCCACCCGAACCGAGCGTACAATCATCGCCAGCGCATCAGGGAACTGCGCCAGCAGCTGCTCGCGCAGGCGGCGATCGAAGAAGCCGAAGAACGAGCGGCTGAGCACCACCCACAAGACCGGGATGGCGAGCCACGCCAGAATGCCGGCGAAATCCGCGACCAGCGAGTGCGCCGCCTTCGCCGTCGCCAGCGCGATGATCACCACGATCCACCAGTGCAGCGGGTAGCGGTCGGGGGTTGTCGGATCGAACCCGAAGATCCAGGCAGCCGTGCCGGTCAGCGACTGGTCGCGCGGCTTTGCCGCCCGGGTAAACGCCGAGACCTCCAGCTTCTGTACGCGAATATGCGGAGCAACCACCATGGCGAGGCGCGCGTCGCGCTTCTGCCGGTAGGCCTGCGCGCGCGAGACCAGCATGCCGCTGAAGCCGAGACCTGCCAGCGACAGACAGGACATCACCAGCAGGAATACGAGAAAGTGCTCACTCATCCTGGCGCCTTCCGATCGGGTGGGCTCAATCCACCTCGGCTTCCTCGAGGGCGGATTTCCACTGCCGGTCGAGGCCGAAATACGTCAGCCGGCGCATGAAGGTCGGCGGCACCTTGCTCACCTTGTAGCTGCCGTACAGCTTGCCGTCGGGACCTTCGCCCTGGATTTCGAGCTGGAAGATATCGTTCATCGTGATGATCTCGCCTTCCATGCCGCAGACCTCGGTGACCTGCGTCACGCGCCGGCCGCCATCGCGCTGCCGCTCGACCTGCACGATCAGGTCGATCGCCCCGACGATCTGCTGGCGGATGGCTTTCGATGGCAATCCCATGTTGCCCATCTGCACCATGTTCTCGATGCGGATCAGCGCATCGCGCGTGGTATTGGCGTGGATGGTGGACATCGACCCGTCGTGGCCGGTGTTCATCGCC
>DATBKQ010000052.1:0-3047 GCA_036555825.1 Acetobacteraceae bacterium
TTGGTGCCCAGGTAGTCGTACTTGCCCGTCGCCTCGTCGGGATAGATCCGCGAGATCGTCAGCACGCCGCCGTCCTGCCAGGTGCGCGACAGCTCCGGCGAATTGCCCTTCCAGTCGAACCGCAGCGCCGCCTTCACCCGCGACGTCGTACGATCGAAATGCGCCGCGATGTCCTTCTGCCCGTCGGTCACGAAGTAGGACTGCGCGTCCCTGGGGTTCACCGTCACGTGCACACCAAGCCCGAGGCCGGTTGACTCAGAGACATTCTCCATAAGCTGCATCTGCGATCCGTCATACCGGACGCGATAGATGTTGAAGCCTGGTGCTGGCTCGGTGATGTTCGTGGGAATGCCATAGATCAGGCTGTTCTTGCCGCCCTGCGTGCTGTTGACGAACTCGAACCCGTTATATGGATCGGCGCTCGGAAAGGCGCAGAGATGGTGGGAGATCGGGTTGTGGTCGCCATAGTTCCAGTACCAGATCGAGGCCAGCACACGGTTGCTGTTGAGATCGAGCGCGTAGGTCCCGCCGCCCATCTTGGTCGGCAGCAGCGCGATCCATCGCCCCAGGCTGCGCCCGGCGACATCGGCGCGCGAATTGATCATTTCGCGGGTGATCGGCTGCTGCTGCGGTCCGGCGGCAGTCGCGTCGTCCGATGCGCTGGTCCGGTTGCCGTCGAACACCAGCGTCGCGGCTTCCACCGCCATCGCGGTGCCGCCGGCCGCGGTCAGCATGCCCCGCCGCGTCAGCCTTGGGCGTAGTTTCGTCCGCGCGCGCGGCGCTTCCTGCTCCCGGGTCTGCTGCGCATGCTCGCGCTTGGCGCGAAGATACGCTTGGAAGTCCTCGTGGTCGGTCCGCGTCACTTCCGCCTGATGCGCAACGAACGCCGCCACCTGGCTGCCGGCGGTCGGCGGTGGCGCGATATCCGGAGGCGGCATCGCTGTGTCAGTCTTCACGGCTTGCCGATCCGCCTCATTCATCTGACGTGTCCTCCTGCTGTCCGACTGCCACGCGCCGCCGCGGCCTGCCCTTCGCGGCTTGCGCCAGCAGAATGTCCTTTGCCTCGTTGATCCTTGCGGCGAGATACGTCGTGCCGCCGCGGTCCGGATGCACGAGCTGCATCAGCCGCCGATGCGCGGCACGAATCGCGGCGGCCGACGCGCCTTGCGTCAGCCCCAGCACGTCCAGTGCCTCGCCGGCGCTCAGATCATGCCGCTTCGCCACGATCCGGGACGCTCGCCCGGCGTCATCGACATGCGTCAGGTAGTCTTCCAGGACGATCGCGGCCCGCCGCGCCAGCTCCGGGTCGGGTCGCGGCTCGCCGGGGCGATCGGGCGAGCGATCCCCGCTCCCGACCGACGCGACGTCCAGGCGCACCAGGATTGCCCGCCAGTTCGGCAACGTCAGTACGACCAGTACGCCGGCGCCCAGCACCATCGCCGGCGCCCATTGCTGATAGATCAGCAGAACGACAAGGCAGGGCAGCGAGGCTATGATGGCCAGCGTCAGCAGCCAGGTGCCCATGCGGATCAACACGTGCGGATCCGTGCGGGCGAACCCGTCGATCAGCTTGACGGTGGTGATGACGAGGGAGATACCGAGCGCGGCCGAGCTGAGCAGCATCGCCAGCGACATGCGACCGTCCCCTCCCATCCGTTTCGTCGTTGTTGACCGCTTTGTAGAGCCAGTGGACGTCACTCGCAACGGTAACGTTGCACGTTGGCATCCGCCGTGCGGCAGGGCACTATGCCGGCCAGTATTCCTGGGATCGCCTCGGTGAATCTCGCCTTTCCACTGAGCTGCGTGGTGGCCGGACTGGGAATTGCCGCGGGCATTGTCGCCGGGCACCGCGGCTCCGATGTTTCGGGCGCCGCCCTGATCGTTCCCGATTCAGTCGCTGTCGCGACCGCGCCCCAACGTGCGACGGCGGACTGGCTTGCCGATGCCGGGCGTGACCTGGGCATCGGTCCGGACCAGGCGGCTGCCTGGCAAAGCTACGCCTCGGCCATGAAAGACCTGCAGATGTCGCGCATCGGACTGGAACAACAACAGGCGGGTGGCGGGGGTCGCGACATCGCCTCGGAACAGGTGCGCCATGCCATGGTTCTGGCGGCCGCGCTTGCCGAGCTCCAGCGTCACCTGTCGCCGGAACAACAGACCAGGGCGCGGCTGCTCACGCGGATCCTTGCCGAGACGGTGATTTGCCGGGAACTGGCCGTCCGATAAGCGTTTACACCACGCCGGCCCGCTTCAGGTCCGCCAGTTCATCGTCCGACAGACCCAGCCAGCCGCAGTAGATCTCTTGATTATGTTGCCCCACGATCGGGCTCGGCACCGTCGGCACTCGGTCCGCTCCATGCAGCCGCAGTGGCGTGGTCGGCAGCACGACAGTGCCAAGCTCCGGATGATCGATCCGTTCCAGCATCCCACGGCCGTGCATGTGTGGATCGTTCATCACCTCAGGCACGGTCCGCACCGGCGCGCACGGGATGCGATAGCGCTTCGCCGCCGCGAACACCTCCATCTTCGGCAGCGTTTTCGTCCAGGCAGCAACCACATCGTCCGTCGCTTCCAGATTGGTGGTGCGCGCGGCATTGGTGGCAAAACGCGGATCATTTGCGAGTTCCGGCCGCCCCATCGCCTTCGCCAGATTCTTCCAGTGCGCCTCCGTCACCACATGGATCGCAACCCATCCATCCGCGGTCGGAAAGGCATTGTACGGTGCACTCGCCAAGGCCGATTGCCGGTTGCCGGTACGCGGCGGTTCCTTCCCCGTGCGCACATGGTATTCCATGCTGGAGGCAAGCGACGAATACACCGTCTCCTGCATCGCCACCTCGACAAGCTGCCCTGTGCCGGTGCGCTCGCGCTGCAACAGCGCAGTCACAACAGCGGCATAGAGGTGAATGCCCCCCATGAAATCCACCAGCGTCGGGCCGGCCTTGACCGGCGGGCCATCCGGAAAACCGGTCACGCTCATGATCCCGGACTGCGCCTGGATGGTGAAATCCATCGCCAGGTTGTCGCGATCCGGCCCGGTGATGCCG
>DATBKQ010000053.1:0-13669 GCA_036555825.1 Acetobacteraceae bacterium
GATCAGTACCCGCGGTCGCTCGCCTGAACAGGTGGCCCGGATCAACGGAGGAACTCATGAGCACCACCGTGGGAAGCGCGCGGCTTGCGCCGGATTACGTCTCCAATGCACCCGGTTATGCTACCCACGAAGTGCTCAATCAGGCTGGTCCGCTCGCCAACTACAACGCATTCGCGGGTGACGTCGCCTTGGTGGAGGCGGCCAAAGTCTTCGGCGCCGATTGGGCAGATGGGCTCCTGCGGCGCACGGGGGCGGTCGTCGGCAGCGAGAAGGTCCACTACCTGGCACGCCAGGCAAACCGACATCTGCCGGAGCTCAAGACGCACGACCGCTTTGGAAATCGGGTCGACCTTGTCGAGTTTCACCCGGCCTATCATCAACTCATGGGCCTCATCTTCGGCTCCGAGACGCACTCCCTTGCGTGGACCCATCAGGGGCGCCCTGGGGCTCACGTCGCGCGAGCGGCGTTGAGCTACCTGTGGAACCAGGGCGAGAACGGCATCTGCTGCCCAATGGGCATGACCTTCGCCTCGATCCCGGCGCTGCGACACGACCTATCCCTCCTCGACGAGTGGTCGCCACACATCCTCAGGGCGGCCTATGACGACCGCCCGATCTACGCCAAGGAGAAGGCGGGCGTGACGGTCGGCATGGCCATGACCGAGAAGCAAGGCGGCTCCGACCTCCGCGCCACGATCACCACGGCCCGGCCGGCCACTGCGCGGCGCGGCTCTGGCGCGCCGTACCTGCTCACAGGCCACAAATGGTTCTTCTCGGTGCCGATGAGCGACATTTTCCTGACGCTCGCGCAGACCGAGCAGGGGCTCTCCTGCTTCGTCGCCACCGGCTGGTTGCCCGACGGATCGCGCAATCGTCTGAAGATCCAGCGGCTCAAGGACAAGTGCGGCAACAAATCGAATGCCTCGTCCGAGATCGAGTTCTACGACCTCTACGCCACGATGCTGGGTGAGGAAGGGCGTGGCATTCGCACCATCATCGAGATGGCCCATGTCACGCGGCTCGACTTCGCAGTGGGGTCATCCGGCCTCATGCGCCAGGCCCTGAGTCAGGCGATGCACCACACCAGCAATCGGCGCGCCTTTCAGCGTTCTCTCGTCGATCTGCCGATCATGCGCAACGTCGTGGCTGACCTCGCCGTCGAGTCCGAGGCGTTCCTGTGGCTCTCGATGCGCCTGGCCGCGGCGCTGGACCACGAGCACACGGATCGGGCGGAGGGACTCCTGTCCCGGATCTGCACGCCGGTGGCGAAGTACTGGGCATGCAAGCGGGCACCGCAGTTGGTCGTGGAAGCGCTCGAATGCCATGGCGGCAATGGCTTCATCGGCGACCACCTGATGGAACGCCTCTACCGAGAGGCGCCGCTCAACGGCATCTGGGAGGGGACGGGCAACGTCATCTGCCTCGACGTGCTCCGCTCGATGCAGCGCGAGCCGGAGACGGTAGACGCCTTTCTCGCAGAAGTGCGCCTTGCCCGCGGCGCCGACGCCCGGCTCGACGCCTTTACCGACGGCCTGGAGCGTCGTCTGACCAACCTGAACGAGTTCGAGCCGATAGCACGTCGCGTGATCGAGATGATGGCCTTTGCCCTGCAGGGCAGCTTGCTCGTCCGCCACTCGACGCCCGCGATGGCCGACGTGTTCTGTGTGACGCGTCTCGCCGGCGACTGGGGCCGCGCCTTTGGCACGTTGCCGAACGGGCTCGACACACAGGCAATCGTCGACCGCGCGCGTATCCGGGCAGCTTGATCAACGCGATCGGTCCAAGAAGGCTGACGGTTCATCGGTCCGGACCACGGCGCGTGACAGTCTACCGTCCCGTCGTGTAGCTCCGGGATATGCGCCGGTGCGGCGGATTTCCTCGGTCTCGCCGCTCCCGTGCATTATCCGAGGTAGGCGGGATCAGCGGCGTTTGTTCGACACGAGCCCCATGCTACAGGTCGCGGACATCACCAGCCCATGGGCCTGTCATGAACGAACAGCGACCCGCTGCCAGCCTGCAGCGGTTCTTCGGCGCCTCGCTCGCCGAGACCGATCCGGAGCTTGCGGCCGCCATCAGTGACGAATTGATTCGCCAGCAGGACGGCATCGAGCTTATCGCCAGCGAGAACGCGGTCTCGGCCGCCGTGCTGGAAGCCCAAGGTTCGGTGCTGACCAACAAGTACGCCGAGGGGTATCCGGGCCGGCGCTATTACGGCGGCTGCGCTTATGTCGATGTGGCCGAGCGGCTCGCGATTGCCCGGGCGAAGAAGCTGTTCTCGTGCCAATTCGCCAATGTGCAGCCGCATTCCGGTGCGCAGGCGAACCAGGCGGTGTTTCTGGCCTTGCTGCAGCCCGGCGATCCGATCCTGGGCATGAGCCTGGCCGCTGGCGGCCATCTGACCCATGGCGCGGCGCCCAACCTCTCAGGAAAATGGTTTCATGCGCTGCAGTATGGTGTCCGCCGGGAGGACGGGCTGCTTGATTACGATGAACTGGAGCGCCTGGCGCGCATAGAACGGCCAAGGCTGATCATTGCCGGTGGTTCGGCTTACCCGCGCTTCATCGACTTCGCCAGAATCCGGCGCGTTGCCGACGAGATCGGGGCCTATTTCCTGGTGGACATGGCGCATTTCGCCGGGTTGGTGGCCGCGGGTCTGTACCCCAGCCCCTTGCCGCACGCCCATGTCGTCACGACCACCACCCACAAGACGCTGCGCGGCCCCCGCGGGGGCATGATCCTGGCGAACGACCTGGAGATCGGGCGCCGGATGAATTCCGCGGTGTTCCCGGGGCTGCAGGGCGGGCCTTTGATGCATGTCATCGCTGCCAAGGCCGCCGCATTCGGCGAGGCGCTGCGGCCGGAGTTCCGCTCCTATCAGAAGGCGGTTCTGGCGAATGCCAAGGCGCTGGCCGAGACGCTGATCCAGCATGGCCTCGCCATCGTCACCGGTGGCACCGACTGCCATTTGATGCTGGTCGATCTGCGCCCGAGGCGCGTCACCGGCAAGGCCGCCGAGGCCAGCCTGGAACGTGCCCGGATCACCACGAACAAGAACGCGATCCCGTTCGATCCCGAGAAGCCGACGGTGACCTCGGGGATCAGGCTGGGCTCGCCGGCAGCCACGACACGCGGCTTCGGCGTTACCCAGTTTCGCGAGATCGGGTCGATGATCAATGAGGTGCTGGACGGGCTGGCCCGCTCGAACAACGGGTCGAACGATGCGGCGGAAGTAGCGGTGGGCGCCCGGGTCCAGGCGTTGTGCGCCCGGTTCCCGCTGTACCGCGCGAGGTAGGACCGATGCGCTGCCCGTTCTGCGGCCATGAGGATACGCAAGTGAAGGACAGCCGGCCCAGCGAGGACGGCGGGGCGATCCGGCGCCGGCGGTTCTGCGCCAATTGCGGCCAGCGCTTCACCACGATCGAGCGCACCCAGCTGCGCGAACTCACAGTGGTGAAGGCGGACGGACGGCGCGTCCCGTTCGACCGTGACAAGCTGGCGCGCTCGATCCGTGTCGCGTTGCGCAAGCGGCCGATCCAGGAGGAGCGCATCGAGCGCATTGTGAACGGCATCGTGCGTCAACTCGAGGCCTCGGGCGAGAGCGATATCCCCTCCAAGCAGATCGGCGAACTGGTGATGGACACGCTGAAGGAACTGGACTCAGTCGCCTATGTCCGGTTCGCCAGCGTGTATCGAAATTTTCGTGAAGCGAAGGATTTCGAGGACTTCATTGGCTCGCTGGGCGAGAACGCCTAGCCGCCGCGATGGCCGCAACGCCGGAAGATATTTCCCACATGCGCTCAGCCCTGGCGCTTGCCCGGCGCGGGCTCGGCAATACCTGGCCGAACCCGTCGGTTGGCTGCGTGATCGTCAAGGACGGCCGCGTTGCGGGACGGGCGGTCACCGCGCCGGGCGGGCGCCCGCACGCCGAGCCGGCGGCACTGGATGCCGCCGGCTCGGCGGTAGCCGGCGCGACGGCTTATGTCACGCTCGAACCCTGCTGCCACTGGGGCCGCACCCCGCCGTGCACCGATGCTCTGATTGCGGCGAAGGTGGCGCGCGTGGTGATCGCCACCCGGGATCCCGATCCGCGGGTTGACGGGGCCGGGATTGCCAAGCTGCGGGCCGCTGGCATCGCCGTGGACGAGGGCATCCTGCGCGCCGAGGCCGACGAGGTGGCAGCCGGGTTCAGTTTACGCGTCCGCCACGGCCGGCCGCTGGTCACGCTGAAGCTGGCCTCCACTCTGGACGGCCGCATTGCCAGCCGCAGCGGCGAGAGCCGCTGGATCACCGGCGAAGCGGCGCGCCGTGCCGCGCACGCACTGCGCGGACGACACGATGGGGTGATGGTCGGCGTGGGTACCGTCCTGGCGGACGACCCGGAGTTGACCTGTCGCCTGCCGGGATATCGGCCCCAGCCCGGGGTCCGCATCGTCGCCGACAGTCACTTGCGCACCCCGCTGACGGCGACCCTGGTGGCCACGGCCCGGAAGGCGCCGACCTGGATGCTGATCCGCCCCGGCACCGACCGTGATCGCCGCCAAGCCTTTTCGGACATCGGCGTCAAGCTCGTCGAGATCGCCGGAGCGGAAGCGGGCATCGATACGGCCGCCGCCCTCGGCGCGCTGGCCGAGGCGGGTTTGACCCGGATCCTGGTCGAGGGCGGCGCTCAGCTTGCCGCGTCGCTGTTGCGTGCCGACCTTGTCGATCGTGTCGCGTGGTTCCATGCCCCCGCAGTGATGGGGGGTGATGCGTGGCCGGCGGTGCAGGCTTTCGGCGTCGAGCGCCTGGACACCATGCCGCGGTTCACCCGGGTCGGCGAGAACGCGTTGGGTGACGATATCCTGACCGAGTTCAGAAGGAGGGACGTGGTGTGACGGTATGCAATGTGGTCGGCGGCGGCCTCCTCCCCCCAACCCCCTCCCGCAAGGGGAGGGGGGGTCTTAGGGGAACCTGATGTTCACCGGCATCGTCACCGCGCTGGGCAGCGTTCGCGCGATCGCCGCTCTCGGGGAAGCCGCGGATATGCGCCTGACGATCGGGGCTCCATGGGCTGACACGGCTTCGATTCCGCTCGGTGCATCGATCGGCTGTTCCGGCTGTTGCCTCACCGCGGTGGAGATCGGCGCGGACTGGTTCGCGGCCGATGCCTCCGGCGAGACGCTGAGCAGGACGACGCTTGGGCGGTGGCAGGTCGGCACGCGGGTGAACCTGGAGCGTTCGCTTCGCCTTGGCGACGAACTGGGCGGTCACCTGGTTTCCGGCCACGTGGATGGGGTGGGCGAAGTGCTCTCAGCGGCGCCCGAGCATGGCTCGGTCCGTTTCGTCTTCCGGGTGCCGCGCGATCTGGCCCGCTTCATCGCGGTGAAGGGGAGCATCGCGGTCGACGGGGTGTCGTTGACGGTGAACGAGGTTACGGACGACACTTTCGGGGTGAACGTCATCCCGCATACCGCCTCGGTGACCGGTTTCGGCACGCTTCGCCCAGGTGACGCGGTGAACCTGGAGATCGACATGCTGGCCCGCTATGTCGCGCGGCTGGCGGAGTTCAAGTGATGCAGCAAAGCCTCAAGACCGTCGAGCTCTCGCAGTATCTGTCCTCCGTCGAGGAGCTGATCGAGGAAGCCCGCAACGGCCGCATGTTCATTCTGGTGGACGATGAGGACCGTGAGAACGAGGGCGACCTGGTGGTGCCGGCGCAGTTTGCCACCCCGGACGCGGTCAACTTCATGGCGCGCCACGCGCGGGGACTGATCTGCCTGGCCTTGACCCGCCAGCGCGTGGACCAGCTTGGCCTGCCGCTGATGAGTGCGCACAATGGGACGCGCCATCAAACCGCGTTCACCATCTCGATTGAGGCGCGCGAGGGCGTCACCACCGGCATCTCGGCGCACGACCGGGCGCGCACCATCGCGGTGGCAATCAACCCCGAGTGCGGGCGCGACGATATTGTCACGCCTGGGCACATTTTCCCGCTGATGGCGCGTCAGGGGGGTACGCTGGTGCGGGCCGGTCATACCGAGGCGTCGGTGGACATCGCGCGCAAGGCCGGCCTGTACCCCGCTGCGGTGATCTGCGAGATCATGAACGATGACGGCACCATGGCCCGGCTGCCGGATCTGGTGGCATTCGCGCAACGGCACAACCTGAAGCTGGGTTCGATCGCCGATCTGATCGCCTATCGCCGCTTGACCGAGCGCCTGGTGAAGCGGGTCGCCGACGGCACGTTCAATCACGTTGCAGGCGGCGAGTGGCGTGCCGTTGTGTATGCCAACACCGTCGAATACCAGGAGCATCTCGCGCTGGTGAAAGGCGACGTCAGCGGCAACGACCCGGTGCAGGTGCGCATGCATGCGGTCGACCTGCTGGACGACATGACCGGTGGGCCGCACTGGATCAATGTGCATAACGCCATGCATATGATCGGCCGCGAAGGCCGCGGTGTCGTGGTGCTGATTCGCGAGCATCGCAAGACCGCGCTCGCCGAGCGCGTCAGCCAGCTTGTCGTTGGCCGTCCACGGCCGCCGCGCGCACTGCGCGACTACGGTATCGGCGCCCAGATCCTGCTCGACCTCGGCGTGAAGAACATGGTGCTGCTGTCGAACGTCCGGCGCACCATCGTCGGCCTCGAGGGCTATGGCCTGAACATCGTGGCCCACAAGCCGATCCCGAACATCGTCGGCGAAGGCTACACCGGGTGAGCACCGAGGACGCGCCGCTCCCGGCCGCGCCGCATGTTCCCGGGACGCCGCCGCATCTTTTACTGGTCCGTGCACCGTATTATCGCGCCGTTGTCGAGGGCCTTACCAACGGGGCGACGCGTATCCTGCGCGAGGCCGGCGGCACGTTCGAACAGCTCGATGTCGCCGGCGCGTTCGAACTGCCACAGGCGATCCGGCTGGCTTTGCGCGGAAAGCAGCGGTTCGACGGATTTGTCGCACTCGGCTGCATCGTGCGTGGCGAGACGGACCACTACGAGTTCATCTGCCGCGCCACCATGGACGGGCTGATGCAGGTGGCGCTGCAATTCGGCCTTGCGCTCGGGACTGGACTGCTTACCTGCGACACCCTGGCGCAGGCGGAGGCACGTTCCGGCATGGATGGTCACAACAAGGGCGCAGAGGCCGCCGCGGCGGCACTGCTGCAGATCAACGCAGCGCGACACCTCGGCGGCATTTGATGGTGCGCTCGCCGCGCAGGCCGCGGACGGCCTCCCGCGTGGCCGCGGTGCAGGCGCTGTTCCAGAGCGAGCAGGCGCAGGACAATCCGGAAGCGGTGATCGATCAGTTCGTGCGTCACCGTCTGGGCGAGCTGCCGGGCACCGGCGGGTTCGAGGAAGGCCGCGTGCCCGATGCGGAGGTGCCGCTGTTCGCCAGCATCGTGCGTGCGGCGGTGGCACAACAGGACACGATCGACCGCATGTTGGCTGAAGCATTGCCGGTGGGCTGGCCGCTCGGACGGATCGACCCGGTCCTGCGCGCCGTGTTGCGGGCCGGGGCCGCGGAACTGGCGATGTCAAGCGGTGCGCCAGCCAAGGTGGTGATCAACGAATATCTCGACGTGGCGCGCGGGTTCTTCATCGGCGCCGAGCCGGGCATGGCGAACGCGGTGCTGGACCGGATGGCACGGCTGCTGCGGCCGGCGGAGTTTGACAGGTAGCGCTGTCTCCTCTGTCATCGCGCACGTGCCCTGGATAACGAGGAGACGACATGGCCGACGGCATTATCGGCAGGGGTGCCTACCGTTACCGGTTTCAGCGCGACTGGGCACGGCTGCCGCGCTGGTGGAACTTCGGCGAAGCGGACCAGGCGGGGCCGCCGCGCACCAGTGTCAGGGGCGCGGTCGCCGGAAATGGCGACGTCTACGTGCTGTGCCGCGGCACGCACCCCGTACTTGTATTCGATTCGGATGGTCAGTTCATCACCTCGTGGGGTGAGGGCCAGTTCTCCAGCTTCGTGCACGGTCTGACCATCGATGCCGACGGCAAGGTCTGGATCGCGGACTCCGGCCTGCACACGGTCACGCGGCACGAACCGGATGGCACCCTGCTGCGCAGCTTCGGGACGCGCGGTGCCGCACAACCGACGCTGTATGGCAAGCCGTTCAACATGCCGACCGGCGTCGCCTTTGCCTCGAGCGGCGAGTTCTTCGTCTCGGACGGCTATGGCAACCGGCGGGTGCACTGCTTCACGCCGGCCGGCGAACTGAAGCATTCCTGGGGCGAGCCCGGCACCGGTCCCGGCCAGTTCGCGCTGGTGCACTTCATCACCGCCGATGCCAAGGACCAGCTTTATGTTTGCGACCGGGAAAATCACCGGATCCAGATCTTCGCTCCGACCGGCGAAATCCTGGGGCAGTGGACCGGCTTCCACATGCCAAGCGATCTGGCTTTCGGTCGCGAAGCGATCTATGTGGCCGCGGCCGACGGCGTGTCGATCTGGACGATGGATCGGCGCAGGCTGGCGCACTTTGGTCGCGACGAACCGGCAACCGGCGCATTCAACGTGCATGGCATCTGGCTGGACCCGGACGAGAACATCTACCTCGCGCAGTTCGACCGGGCTGTCAGCAAGCTGACGCGAGCCTGATCACCACACCATCTTGCGTGCCAACTCCTTCCTGCGCTTGCCCGGCCGGGTCCGAGACTCCCATTCGGTGACCGGCATGAAACGCGGAGCGAGGAACTGATAGGTCCGGTTCAGTAGTAGCAGGATACCATCGTCGAAGCCAATACTGGCGGTGTCCCACTCGGCCAGTAACGCATGCCACGCACGCTGAGTCCGGTATAGCCAATCCCGATTGGACCGGACGAAGACCCTTTGGCTCTCAGCGTTGCGCAAGGCCGACATCACCTCGCCGGTCTGTGCGTCCAACTCGTCGAACCGATGGCTGACCTGCCTGAGTGCGATCATGGTGAGCCGCCGCACCTGGGTCAGGGTTTCGAGATGCGCGCCGTCACCGCGATAGGCCTGTGCCATGTGGTTCAGCTTGTCCGCCATGCCTTTGACCCGGCGCAGCAGACGGTCGCGCAATGCTTCGATGTAGGCCAGCTCCTGCGCCAGTTCCTCCACCAGGCGAACCACCGCCTCGCGCGATGGCAGGCCCAGCGCATCGGCGGCCTTGCTGAAAGCCTGCTGCACCTGCGCCTTGCGAGCTGGATCATCGGCCACCTGCAGCAGGGCTTCGGCGTCTATCGGAGGTGTCTCGGAACCCGTGCCGGAATTCAGCCAAGCCACCAGTTGCCATTGCAGGCGGGCCTTGGCGATTTCCAGATGCACCGCGTCCGGGTCCCAGCTTGCCTGTCCGGTCAGCACTTCAGCGGGCAGCGCATCGCCGATGTGCAGGATGGATATGAAATCGAGCGACTGCGCGATCAGACCAAGCATGCGGCCATCGTCGGATTCGTCGGTGATGGCGAATTCCCGCTGCAACGAGCGCAGCGGGATAGCCGCTTCCCGGTCTCCGAGTTTGACGACCATGACCGGAGCACCATCGGAGTCAGCCCGGCGGAACAGCGGGGCACCAAATGACGTGAAGACGCGATGCTGGAGACTGCAGTGCTCCGGCGCGGGGATCGAGCGCGAATCCGAGGTCATGACCGAAGCCCCCCGTCTGCGCCAGCCATCCCAACACAGCCCGGTGAACAGACGGTAAGCGGCCAGAAACTTGCCGGGGCGGGCGATCCGCGCCATGAGCGCGCGATGCGAACGGGCCGCCGAGCAGCCAAATGACGCCGCTGGCATGGCTTCTTGGATTCGTCCTGCCGGCCTGCGGTGCCTCCGGCGCGGCTGGCCTGCCGCCGCCGGTGCTGATGGACATGGCGCATATCGCGCGGCCAGCCAGCCCGAATTCCGCGCTCGCGGCTCCGGCAGGCAGCACGCCGGCACCCGACCTGGTCACGCCTCGTTACCCGCTGGCGGCATCCCGGCTGTATGCCCTGGTTGTCGCGGTGGCGAAGCGGCAGCCCAGGACCTTCGTCGCGGCGGAGTATCCCGCGGAACGGCAGGTGCACTTTGTCGCCCGAAGCGCAGTACTCAACTTCCCCGACCTGATCACCGCCCAGGTGGCCGAGGCGGCACCAGCGGGTAGCACGCTCGTGCTGTATTCGCGCAGCGTGTACGGCTATTCAGACCTCGGGGTGAACCGGCGGCGGCTGGGCATGTGGCTGGCCGCGGTACAGAGCGAGATCAACCGTTCCGACGAAAGATAGTCGCCGATGCGAGGTATCCGACCGTTCCTGCGTGACGCGTGGCGCCTCGCGAGGCCCTATTACGTCTCGGACGAAAAATGGTCAGCCTGGGGGCTGCTGGTCTCCATCCTCGCCCTGCGCCTGATGCTGGTCGGCATGACGGTGATCCTGAGCTTCTGGAACCGCGAGTTCTTCAACTCGCTGCAGGACAAGAATTTCGGCGCCTTCTTCGATCTGCTGTTCATCTACCGCTTCACGCCGAGTGGCTTCATGCCCGGCTTCTGCGAAATCGCCGCCGTCTATATCCTGGTCGCGGTCTATTTCACCTATCTGATGCAATGGCTGCAGATCCGCTGGCGCCGGTGGCTGACGGTGCGGCTGCTCGACGACTGGCTGGCCGACCGCGCTTACTACCGGATCAGCCTGACGACTGACCGGGCAGCGATTGGGACGGACAACCCCGACCAGCGCATCGCCGAGGATATCCGGGACTATGTCGACAATACCCTGACCCTGGGCATCAGCCTGCTGGCCAATATCGTCACCTTGTTCAGCTTCCTCGGGATCCTGTGGTCGTTGTCCGGCACAATCACGCTGTTCGGCGTACCGGTACCCGGATACATGGTCTGGGTCGCGCTGATCTACGCGATCGTGGGAACCTGGCTCACGCACCTTGTCGGGCGGCCGCTTGCCACATTGCGGTTCCGGCAGCAGCGTGTGGAAGCCGACTTCCGCTACAGCCTGGTGCGCGTGCGCGAGAACATGGAAGGCATCGCGCTGTATTCCGGCGAGGCGGAGGAGAAGGGCATTCTCGGCCATCGGTTCGGCGCGGTGATCGGCAACTGGTGGGCGATCATGCAGCGAACCAAGCTGCTGAATGCGCTGACCGCCGGTTACGAGCAGGTCGCGGTCGTGTTCCCGTTCATCGTCGCCGCGCCACGCTTCTTTTCCGGCGAGATACCGCTTGGCGGACTGACGCAGACGGCTGGCGCCTTCGGCCGGGTGCAGGATGCACTATCCTGGTTCATCACGCGGTATCCCGACCTGGCGCAGTGGCACGCGATCGTCGAACGGCTGACGACGTTTCATCGCGCCGTGGTGGCCGCGCGTGCCGCGTTCGGCACCGGATTGGCGGTTACCGATGCCGGCGCCGGGCCGGTGGCGCTGCGCGATGCGACGATCGAACTGCCGAACGGGGCGAAGCTGCTGCAGGACGCGGACCTGGTGCTGGAACGCGGTCACTCGGTGGTCATCTCCGGCCGATCCGGCTCGGGCAAGTCCACGCTGTTCCGGGTATTGGCAGGCATTTGGCCGTTCGGGCAGGGCCGCGTGGAACGACCCGCTGAGCGCATCCTGTTCCTGCCGCAGCGCCCATACATTCCGCTAGGCACCTTGCGCCACGTGGTCACCTATCCGCATCCATCCAACACCTTCAGCCGCGACGAGATCGCACGGGCGCTCGAGGATGCCGGACTGGGCCAGTTCGTATCACACCTCGACCGTGACGAAGCCTGGGCGCAGCAGTTATCGGGTGGCGAGCAGCAACGGGTGGCGCTGGCACGCGCGCTGTTGGTGAAGCCGGACTGGCTGTTCCTGGACGAGGCGACAGCCAGCCTTGATCCAGCGGCGGAAGCCGAATTGTACCGGATAGTGCAGGCGCGGCTGCCGAATACCACGCTGGTGTCCATTGCACATCGCCCATCCGTCGCGGCGTTTCACGAGCGGCATTTGGTGCTGGAGCGTGCGGAAGGCCACCCCGGCCGGTTTGTGCAGAGCGAACTGGCAGCGGCGAACGGCGGCGGCTGACCCGTACCAAGGACGGATTGTCGCCGAACAAGGGTGGGGCATATCCCCCAGGGGTCCTGGCGCGACAATTGCGGCGCATCGGGTCCATTGCGTGCTATAGCGATACGGTCCTGAGTCGGGAGGGGCTCACCATGCCGAGCTACACGACCTTTGCCGCCGTTGCGCTGTTGGCCGCGGTCGCCTTCACGGCGAGCGCGTCGGCGCAGGGCGCTCCAAGCCCCGAACAGATCATCAAGTCGCTGACGCCCACGGGACCGTCCGGCCCGACGCGCGGCATTCGTCTGAACCCGGCGACCGGCGGTGCCACGCCGGCCGCACCTCAAGCGGCTCAGCCGGCGCCGGCGATCAGCATCAATGTGCAATTCGCAACCGGGTCAGCGGTGCTGACGCCGGAGGCAACGCAGGTGCTCGATAATCTGGGCAAGGCATTGAACGACCGGACGCTGGCGAGCTACCGGTTCCGCATCGAGGGTCACACCGACACGGTCGGGTCGCGCGCCTACAACAAGGAACTGTCGGATCGTCGCGCCGCTGCCGTGGTGGAGTATCTGGCAAGCAACTTCCACGTCGATCGCAGCCGGGTGGAGGCAATCGGGATGGGAGAGGATGGGCTACTGGTCGCGACACCCGACCAGACGCCGGAGCCGCGCAACCGCCGCGTCCAGGTGGTGAACCTCGGAAGCTGACGGCCGGTCAGTTCCGCGTCTGAAGCGTGATGACGAGACAAGCCCGACCGCATGTTCAGGACCTCCGACGGTACCGCCTCGGGTCATTACGCGATGCCGGCCGGATATACCGCGCGCGGGCGGATCAGCGTGCCGTCGCGCCACTGTTCCAGCGCATGAGCGATCCAGCCGACCGTCCGCCCGACGGCGAAGACGGCAAATGCCGCGCCGGCGGGAAGGCGCAGCCGCTGTTCCAGGACCAACAGCGCGAAGTCGATATTCGGGGCGATGCCGGTGGTGGCCGCCATCGCCGCGACCAAACGCCGTGCTCGGGGACCCGGCGGGAGGGATTGCAGCAGCGCGGCGGCGCGGGGATCGCCATCGGGATATAGCGGGTGGCCAAAGGCGGGAATGCGTTCGCCGCGCGCCAGCCGGATCGCGATGGCGGCCGCGGGATCGGCGGCCACGCCGGGATCGGCCAGGAAGTGGCGGATCTCGTTCGTCATGCCACCGTGCAACGGTCCGACCAGCGCGGCGAGACCGGCCAGCACGCACGACCCGAGGGGAGCGCGTGTCGAGGCCACCACGCGGGTGGCGTAGGTGGAGGCATTCAACTCGTGGTCGGCGGTCAGCACCAGCGCGCGGCGGATCAGGTCGGCCGCCTTCGCGCCGACACCCCAGGCTGACGCCAGCCGTTCGTGCAACGGAAGCGAGGATGGCTGGGAAGACCTTCCGGCCAAGCCGGCGGCCGCCCATGCCATCCGATTCAAGATCCTGGCGGCATCCGGCAGCACGCTGTCCATTCGTCCTGCCCAACGCCCCGACATCGCGAGATCGGCCATGGCGGCGATGCAGGTCTCAGCAACCCCTGCCGGCGCGCCGGCGCGCGGCCATGCTGCGCGCGAGCGAGACTGGGGCAGTGCGTCCACCTGCCACAGCAGCGCGGCCACGGCCTCCAGCGTTGCCTGTTCGGAAAGCGCTATCGCGTCTGTTCCACGATATTCCAGACGCC
>DATBKQ010000054.1:0-3588 GCA_036555825.1 Acetobacteraceae bacterium
TATTGCTGAACGTGCCGGCCTGCTTCGCCAGCTTCTCCAGCACCTCGTCCATCTTCAGCATCTCGGTGCGTGTGGCGCCGAGCAGGTCGCGGATCTGGTCCGCCTTCTGCTCCAGCGCGAGCGTGATAAAGCCGAGATGGATGGTGCGCAGCAGCGCCGGGAACAGCGAGGGCCCCATCACCAGCACGCGGCACTCGCGGCCGATGTCGTCGATCAGCCCGGGAATTCGTGCGACCTCGGCGTACAGCGCGTCGGTCGGCAGATAGAGCACGGCAAACTCCACCGTGACGGGCGGGTTGATATACTTCGCGGCGATCTTCTTCGCCTCGTCGCGCATGCGCCGCTCCAGCATGCGCGCCGCGGCGCGCTCGGCCTCCGCGTCGCCGGCGTCGGACGCCGCCAGCAGCCGCTCGTAGTCCTCGACCGGGAACTTGGCATCGATCGACAGCAGCGGCCGGTCGGCCCCTTTCACCGGCATCCGCACGGCAAACTCCACCACGTCGTTGCTGTCCGGCCGCACGCGGCAATTGGTTTCGTATTCGCCGGCCGGCAGGATATCGTCCAGCATGGCGCGGACCTGCGTCTCGCCCCAGCCGCCGCGCGTCTTCACGTTGGCGAACAGGCGCTTGATGTCGCCGATCTGCGCGGTGACCGCCTGCACGTCGCCCATCGCCTTCTGCACCGCGGCGAACTGGTCAATGACGCGGTTGAAGCTCTCGTTCATCTGCTTCTCCACCGCGGCGTGGAGCTGTTCGTTCACCGTCTTCTGGATTTCCGCGAGCTTCGCCTCGTTGCCGTCGCGCAGTTCGCGCAGCTTGCCTTCCAGCGCGGAACGGATGGCTTCGAACTGCGCGGCGATCTCCAGGCGCTGCTGGCCCTGCTCGCGCGACAGCGCGGCGCGGGTGGTCTCCGCCTCGCTGCGGGTGCCGGCGATCGCCTGTTCCAGCATAAGGCGCAGGCGCTGCAGCAGGGCGGCCTGCTTCAGCACCGTGAGCAGCGCGGCCATCGCCGCAACGGCGGCCACCACCGCCAGGATTTCGCTCAGCATGTCCGGTCCCTCGAATGTGCGCCCGCCATACTGCCGCTATCGCGGCGAGTCGCATGGGGGCGAGAAGGGTATCCGTATGATGTTAAGCCGAAGTTGCGGCAGTTCAGCGGCTGTCCGCGATATCGGTCATGGCGAAGTCCTCTCCCTTGAACAGCAGCAACATCGCGCGGTTCTTCGCCATGGCATAGGCGAAGCAGTCGGCCAGGTTGAGCTGCGCCGGGTTGCGCTGCCCTTTGCCATAGCGGACAAACGCCTCGAGTGCCGCATCGCCATCGGCCGGCGTCACCGCCACCACTCTCACCCTTGCCAGATCGAGCAATTCGCCCACGTCGCGGCGAGCTTCGGACACACTGGCCCGGCGTTTGCGACAGATCGCCAGCGCTGCCTCGAACACGGCAACCGGCGACGTGATACACCCGCTCGCGTTGTCCAGCCGGTCCGCCAGCGCGTCCGCTTCGACCTCGCGCGTGAGAATAGCAACAATGGCGGACGCGTCGACGAACATCACTGTTGGCCGCTGAGCGCGTCGTAGAATGCCTTGTCGGCGTCCAGACCGGTCGGCGGCCGTGCCAGCACCCGTTCCTGCAGGGCGCGCACGCGCTGTCGCAGCGGCACGCCTCGGTCCATCCGCTCGATCTCGCTGCGCAGCGCGTGCTTGACCGCCGCCGTCTTGGTCGTGTGCATCCGGTTCGCCAACTCTTCCGCCAGGCGGTTGGCGTCCTCGTCGCGTATGTTGAGCGGCATCGACGGCCTCTTGTGTAGACACCGGCACGGTAGTGTCTTTACAGCTTGGCCTCAAGCTCGCCGGCGCGCTGGCCTGCGCCTGGAAAGCTCGGTGCAAGGTTTGCTTGGCAGGGTCCGTGTTCACAGACACCTGGCGGGCCCAGCCGCGCCGACGGCGGAACTCCTTGCTCGCTCGCCAGAATCGGGTTCCACTAGGACGTAGATTCTATCGCGGGATGCGATGAGCAGTCAGCCCTTGGCTGGGCAAACCTTCGCTGTCGACCCGGGCGCGCGCACCCATATCCTCGATGGTGACGGAACCGGCGGTGGCCACAGATTCGGCACCGGAAGGGGCAAAACAGAATTTCCCCAGGGTTGGTCGGATGATGACATCATCGAGGCGATTGAGGATGTGGCCAACGATCCGGGCTCGGTCCGGAGCGCCGGCAGGTATGGCCGAGAAAAAGTGATCGGGATCAGGAGAGGCATGTTAATCGTTGTGATCGTAGAACCGGCGACCGGAAGGGTCGTAACCGGCTATCCGAGCCGGTAAACCAGGAGCTCCCGCCCATGGCGGACCAACGGACGTGCCATGCAGAGATCGAGAAGCGGCTCCGGGAGCTGCTGCGAGAGGTGATACACTCGCTCACCCCCGCAGATCTTGCCGAAGCGGCGGGATTCCTGGCAGCCGGGGAATACGGCCTGTGCCTCGAAGCGATCGCCGCAGGCCTGGTGGAGCGCCGCGAGTATCTGCAGCCGCGCGTTGTGCAGGCGATAGATCACCTGGCCCAGGCCATGGAGCTGACGGATCGGCCATTCCTGAAGGACGTTCATGCATATGCGCTGCGCGCCTCCTGAGGGGTCCGCGGCTGCCTGCTCGAACATCTGCGCTGAATAGGTCTTTCCCGCCTCCGGGCGCTCGCCCGGTGCTGCGCACCGGGGCAAGTTCGCCAATGTCGCTTCACGCTGCTTGCGCTGGGGCGGCTTCCGGCTAGCTTGCCCTGCCCCAGCCCGCGCCCACATCTCTCGGACCCGCATGGCCAACGAACTCCAGCCGCCCCGCGGCACCCATGACCTGATCGGCGAGGACCAGCGCCGCCACCGGCACGTGATCGACACCGCCCGGCGGATCGCCGCGCGCTACGGCTTCGACGAATGGAGCACGCCGGTCTTCGAGGATACCCGCGTGTTCTCTCGCACCCTCGGCGACACCTCCGACATCGTCACCAAGGAGATGTACAGCTTCCAGGACCGCGGCGGTGATGCGATCACGCTGCGCCCGGAGGCGACCGCCGGCGTCTGCCGCGCGCTGGTGACCAATGGCCTCACCCAGTCGCTGCCGCAGAAGGTGTTCTGCGCCGGCCCGATGTTTCGCTATGAGCGGCCGCAGAAGGGCCGCTACCGCCAGTTCCACCAGATCGACGTGGAGCTGATCGGCTCGGCCGAGCCGCTGGCCGACGCCGAGGTGATCGCCTGCGGCTGGGACATCCTCCACGCGCTCGGGGTGGCCGGCGACACCGTGCTGGAGATCAACACGCTGGGCGATACCGAGAGCCGGCAGGACTATCGCGCCGCGCTGGTCGGGTATTTCTCCAAGCACCAGGCGGCGCTGTCGGCTGACAGCCAGGCGCGGCTCGAACGCAACCCGCTGCGCATCCTGGACAGCAAGGACGAGCGCGACCGCGCGATCGTCGCCAACGCGCCGACCATCGCCGGCTTCCTGACCGAGCCGGCGGCGCGGTTCTATGCCCGGCTGCTGACCTATCTCGACCGCTTCGGCGTGCCGTTCCGGGAGAATCCGCGCATCGTGCGCGGCC
>DATBKQ010000055.1:0-29000 GCA_036555825.1 Acetobacteraceae bacterium
GGATCGCCCAACGCGAGATCTTCGCCACCGATCAGATGGGTGCCGGCCGGTACGAGAGCGCGGTCCTGTCGCTTGCCTGAGAAGCCACGCGACGGAGAGACCAATGGCAGTACACGACCATTCGCCTTGGGGCCCCGCCGACCAGATCGGCGCCGGCAACCTGCTGACGGTAGAGAAGCGCCTCGCCGCGCTGCAATCGGTGCGCGAGGGGCGGGTTTACGACGTCAGCCACGAGATCGGCATGGGCGCGCCGTTCATGGCGCCGAACCAGACGCCGTTCCTGCTGTCGATCTGGGCGTCATGGCGTGATTCGATCAAACGCCGCCGAGCCCTCGGCGCCGCCAACGACGCCGGTGCCAACGTCGAGCGCATCGAGATGACCGCGCATGTCGGCACGCATATCGACGCGCTGGGGCATTTCTCGAAGGGCGACCGGCTCTACAACGGACTGTCCGCCGCCGACACGGTGACGGACTGGGGGCTGGAGCGCCTGGGCATCGAGCACGCGCCGCCGATGATCACCCGCGGCGTGCTGCTGGATGTGGCCGGCTGCGACGGCGGCCAGCATCTGAACCCCGGGCGCGTGGTCACGCCGGACGAACTGGCGCGCGCCGAGGAGGCCGCGCGCGTGACATTGGAACCCGGCGACATCGCGCTGATCCGCACCGGCTGGGGCCGGTATTTCGGCGTTGACAATACCCGCTACCTCCAGGGCGAGCCGGGCATCGACCTGCCGGGCGCGCGCTGGCTGATCGAGCGCGGCGTGGTGGCGATCGGCTGCGACAACATGGCGGTCGAGGTGCTGCCCAACCCGAACCATGGCATCTCGATGCCGGTCCACCAGCACGCGCTGGCCGAGGCCGGCGTATACCTGACCGAGAACCTGGCGCTGGACGAGCTGGCGCGCGATGGCGTGGGCAGCTTCTGCTTCATCCTGCTGGCCATCAAGTTCCGCGGCGCGACCGGATCCCCGGTCCGGCCGGTGGCGATGGTGTAGCCAGGTGATCTCATGGGCAGCCGTGCTATGGAATGCCGATAACTGCACTGGCGCGCAAAATGTACACCTCTCCCGCTAGCGGGGCCCGCTAGCGGGAGAGGTCGGCGCGAAGCGCCGGGCGAGGGTCTTGGCCACCGTGGCCCTTCCGCGGGGAAACAGAATCGGGCGAACAGCACACGCGGAGCCGGGGGGCCACAGCCCTCGAACATGGATTGCCACCGGCGAGGCCTGGTATTAACCGATCCTGAGGAGGAATAGGATCGTGAGCGAAGCCGTGGACTATGGCGATCCAGGTGTGCCGATGACCCGTGAGGCGTATTACACCTGGGCGCTGGAGCATGGCGGGCGATACGAGCGAATCGATGGTGTGGTCGTCGCAATGGCACCCGAGCGGGTTGGCCATTCTCGCGTAAAGGGGAATATCTACGCGCTATTTCGAACGGCAATACGTACTGGCAGCCTTCCTTGCGAGGTCTTCCCGGATGGTCCGGCGGTCATGGTTGATGACAGTGACTATCAGCCTGATTGCATAGTTCGTTGTGCCAGCGATGTTCTGACAGGTGATGTCCAGGCGGTTCCTGATCCGCTGGTCATCGTTGAAGTCCTCTCGCCGACAACGGCCCGCTATGATCGTACGCACAAGTTGCGCGAGTATTTTCGTCTGCCCTCGGTCAGACATTATCTGATCGTCTGGCCCGAGACATCGCGGGTCGTGCACCACCGGCGCATCGAGACCGGCGAGGTTGAGACCCTGACCCATACCTCCGGATCGATCGCCCTGGATCCGCCAGGGATCAGCTTTCGGATCGATGATTTCTATGCGCCGTGAGATTGCACGGCATCAGTGATAAGCTGAGCTTGGCATCTACCGCCCGAACTCCCGCATCACCTGCAATCCCTGTTCCAGATCAGCGACCAGATCGTCCACGTCCTCCAGCCCGATATGCAGCCGCACCAGCGGACCTTCGAACTTCGCGGCACTCGCGGTGCGGGTCACGAAGCCGGTGGTCGGCAGCGCCAGACTCTCGAAGCCGCCCCAGGACGCCCCAATCCCGAACAGCTCCAGCGCCTCGACGAACGCGTGCGTGCTCTCCACCGAGTGCTCCGGCCTGAACTCCACGCCGAACAGGCTGCACGCCCCGGTGAAGTCCCGCTTCCAGATCGCATGTCCCGCGGCGCCTGGCAGCGCCGGATGCAGCACCTGTCGCACCTCCGGGCGCTGGCGCAACCAGTGCGCCACCTGCATGCCGCTGTCCATCTGCTGCGCGAGCCGCACCCCCATCGTGCGCAGGCCGCGCAAGGTCAGCCAGCAATCGTCCGGGCTGGCATACTGCCCGAGCCCGCGCACGGTCGCGTGCAGCCTCTGCCAGTCCTCCTCCGAGTTCACCGTGACGCTGCCGATCAGGATGTCCGAGTGACCCGCCGGATACTTGGTGGCCGCCTGGATCGACACATCGACCCCATGCGCGAACGGCTGGAAGTGATGGATGCCCCAGGTGTTGTCCATCAGCACTTTGGCACCCCGCGCATGCGCCGCGCGGGCGATCGCCGGAACGTCCTGCACCTCGAAGGTGTGGCTGCCAGGGCTTTCCGTATATACAACCGTGGTGTTCGGCCGGATCAGTGCGGCAATGCCCGCCTCATCGACTTCCGGATCGTAATACGTCGTCCCGACGCCAAAGCGCCTGAGCACGCCATCGCAGAAGTTCCGCGTCGGCCCGTACACGCTGTCCGGGATCAGGCAGTGTTCGCCGCTGCCCAGGAACGCCAGTAGTGGCGTCGTCACGGCGGCCAGTCCGGAACAGACGATGGCGCAGTGCGTGCCGCCTTCCACCTCGGCGATCACGTCCTCCAGCGCCCAATGCGTCTCGGAACCCCCAAGCCCGTACGTCAGCAGTCGCTCACCACGCCGCGCTGCCATCGCGCGGCGCTCCGCCACGGTCGGATAGAGCACGGTGGAGCCGCGCAGCAACGGCGGGTTGACAAAGCCGTAGATGCGTTTGCCGGCGCGCCCGGTGTGCGACAGCCCGGTGCGGAAGCCTCGCTTCGGTTGGCCCGTCATGCCGATCGGGTCTCCACCGGCGTGTCGGCGCGGCCGCCCCACTCGGTCCATGACCCGTCGTACACGGCACCCTCTGGCAAGCCGGCGATGCGCAGGCCGAGAGTAAGGATGCATGCGGTGACGCCCGAACCGCAACTCGTGACGACCGGCTTTGACCCATCGACCCTGGCCCGTTCCAGGCGCGCACGCACCGCCTCCGCGGTACGGAACGTCCCGTCCCGGTTCAGCAGGTCGGTGTACGGCAGGCTTGCCGAACCCGGAATATGGCCGCTGCGCATGCCGGCGCGAGGTTCCGGCACCTCGCCGGTGAAGCGTCCGGCCGCGCGCGCGTCCAACACCAGTTCCGCCTGCGTCCTTGTGTTGTGCAGCACGTCGCCGATGCCGCGCAGCCTGGTGGCGCGGAAGTCGGGACGGAACGTCGCAGGCCGAGGCGGCGTGGGTTCGCCTGTTTCGATGGCGCGGCCTTCGCGCTGCCACTTCGGCAGGCCGCCATCCAGCACCGCCGCGTTGTCGTGGCCGAACAGTCCCATCAGCCACCAGCCACGCGCCGCCGATGCCAGCCCCTTCTGGTCGTAGAACACCACGCGCGCTTCGTTGGATACGCCGAGTTCGCCCATCAGTTTGGCGAATCGCCCTGGTGTGGGGACCATGTGCGGCAGGTCGGTGTCCGGATCGGCGATGACATCGATATCGAAGTAGCGCGCGCCGGGGATGTGGGCACGGTGGAACTCCGCCCGGGCGTCCCTGTCCTCGTTCGGCAGGTACTTGGTGGCGTCGAATACCATCAGGTCAGGCTTGCCGAGTTCGTTCGTGAGCCAATCGGTGCTTACCAGCGGTCCCATCGCCTTTTTTCCTTTCAGCCGAGCCGTCGCGTCCACTGTTCCTGCCAGTACCGCCGCCAGCTCGCGCTCACCTGCGCTTCTGTCTGTCCCTGATCGTACACCGGGGAGACCAGCGCGGCGGCACGCTCGACCCGCACAATCACGATGTGCCGCTTGGGCGTGGTCGAGCCACGGTTCTCGTAGAATGCCAGCGCCTGTTGCAGCTCCGCGCCTTCGAGGATCCTCGCCGTCCCCTTGAACCGGTAGCCTTTGCGCGTGAGCGGATCGACGACATTGATCTCCACGGCGGAGTTGCCGCGCAGGTTCTCGATCGTCGCCGGGGAACAGATGTCCGCGAACACCAGGTGCTCGTCATCCCACACGGCGGTCGTGCCCTTGGGTGACAGATTGGGCGTGCCGTCGGCGCAGACAGTGGCAACGAAGCCCAACCGCTGCTCCTCCACCACACGTCTCATGTCATCGGTCAGCACAGCCACCGCTAACCCGCCGGAGCGATGATGATGCGCCGGTTCTGCTTGCCCTTGTTCTCGATCTTCACCACCGAGACGCGGCCGATCTCCCCGGTGCGCGCCACATGCGTGCCGCCACAAGGTTGCAGATCGACCAGCGTTTCCTCGTCGCCTATCCGCATCAGCCGCAGCCGGCCGGCACCGCGTGGCGGCGCCACCGACATCGTGCGCACCAGGTCCGGGTTGGTGTCCAGCACCGCCTCGTCCACCCATTCGATCTGCACCGGATAATCGGCATCGATCAGCGCATTCAGGCGGGCCTCGACTTCCTCCTTCGGCGGCGGGTTGGGCAGATCGAAATCCAGCCGCGAGCGGTCCGCCCCGACCGAGCCACCGGTCACGGCCGCACCGTTGATCACGCTGCACAGCAGGTGCATCGCCGTGTGCATGCGCATCAGGCGGTAGCGTCGATCCCAGTCGATCTCGCCCTCGACCGAGGCGCCAATTCCCGGCAACGGCGCTTTGGGCGCCGGCAGGTGCAGGACCGTCTCCCCCTCGCCTTTCACCGTATCGACGATCGGCGTTTCCCCGCCGCTCCACCGCAGCACCCCGGCGTCGCCTGGCTGGCCGCCCGAGCGGGCATAGAACACGGTTCGATCCAGCACGACCCCCTCGGGACTGCTGGCCAGCACCGTCGCGGTCGCACGGGGCAGGCGCGGGTCGTCCAGGAACAGCTTTTCGGTCATGCCGCCATCCACTCCTTTTGCAGCGCGTCGCGTTGCGCGGCCAGCCACAGCAGGCCGATCAGCGTCACCGAGTTGCTCAGTCGCCCCGCCAGCGCCGCCGCGATCGCGCGCTGCGCCGGCCAGACCCGCACCCGGATATCCTCATGCTCGTCGGCCGCACCGGCGTGGCCGACAACCCCGTCGGCATCCGCCGGTGGCGCCTCGATACGTCCGACGAACAATTCGCATAGCTCGTCCGCCCCGCCAGGTGTCAGCAGGACGTTTCCGATCCGCCGCAGCGCGCCGACCGTGATCCCCATTTCTTCCCGCGTCTCGCGCCGCGCGGTCTCCTCGGAGGCCTCGCCCGCGTCGCACAGCCCCGCGGGCAGTTCCACCAGCACCGGGTCCACCCCCGCCATCAGGGCCGGAAGCCGGAACTGCTCGATCAGCACCACCGCGTCCATCGCGGGATCATACGGCAGCACCGCGGCCGCGCTGCCTCGGCGCCAGACCTCCCAGGTCCTCTCCGCCGACATGCTCCCGTCGAACCGGCGATGGCGGAATCGGACAACGTCGAGGGGGAACCGACCGTCCCAGACCCGCTGCTCGGACACCAGCTTGACATCCGGGTGGACGGGAAGGCCGGGAAAGCTGGGGTGCGCCATGGCGGCAGCATAAGCGCGCCGCGTATGGGCGCCCACCCTCCAGTCCGCGATCACCTGAGGCGGAACCGCCGGAAAGCGTGAATCGCGCGCTCGACCAGCAAGTTCCTAAAGCACGGTCGGATCAAATTGCTTGATCCGACCGTGCTTTAGGTCAGGCCGGCACGGCGGTCGACACCAGTTGCCGCAGACGGGCCGCGCCGGCCGGTCCCTTCAAAGCGTCGCGCCAGCTTGCCTCGGCGACCCGCTGGTGTGCCGCGATCGCCTCATCCGCCCCGGTAATCATCGCCACACCGGTATGCGACGAGGGATGCGTGTCTGGCCGGAACGGATTGATCGCCAGGCTGACCTTGTCCCGTGCCCGCAGGATCTTGAAAGCCGAGGACGGCTCCGGACCGGTCAGCAGGCCGAACTGCAGCCCCATAGGCTCGGTCTCCATCAGCGCGGCCATGTTCTCGACCTCGGTCACCGCGACGTCGCGACAGATCCGCCGCACCCGGTCGGAGGCGCTGATCCCCCCAGCAACACCGGTCTCCAGCAGACGCTGAACCGATGACAGCGAGACCATGGCAATGATACCCGGTCGCCGCATCGCATACATGCGTTTTCGCGCGGTCAGGATGGCCATGACCTGCTCGGCCATCGATCGCATCGCCGTTCGCTCGACAGCAGCCTGATCGGCGGCCTCATCGAACGCCTCGGCCAGTGCATTGTCGTACGCATCCGAGGTGGTCAGATAGCAGACCGGCCCGAACAGCTGCAGGACCTGGTCAGCCGTCTCCTCGACCTGTCGGACGCGCTCGAAGTATCCAATCGGCCGGTTGTAGTACTCGACGCCGATCCCCAGCAGCGACAGGGGCGAGATTTTCAGCAGTTCGGCCAGGCGCTTGATCGTGTCGAGCTTGATCACCTCGCCCTTTTCGTAGCGATAGAGCGCGGCGCGCGAGACGCCCAGGCGGGCGGCGATCTCCTCCGCTCGCAGTCCGGATTCCAGTCGATAGGCACGGAGTTGCTGACCGATCTCAGTAAAACGCATCGACATTCGGCCTTCCCCCTCCGGCCCACCGCAACCATAGCGCGAATAGCCGGAGTCTCAGAATCGGCACCGCCCGTCCAGCTTATGACCAGGCCGCTCGCAATTTCAACCCTGCCCAAATGCTGCGACTCGCCGCTGTCCAGGAACAGCCGATCATTTCTTCTCACGAATGGAGAAGTCGGCCAGGCCCTCGATCGCCAGGATCAGTGCCGAATGGTCGAGGTCAGCGCCGCCATGTGCCGCGCAGGAGGAGAACATCTGCTGAGCGATGGCAGTGTTGGGTAATGACAGGCTGAGTTCTTTTGCCGCCGACATGGCGAGGTTCAGATCCTTCTGGTGCAGGCGGATGCGGAACCCGGGGTTGAACGTGCCGTTGAGCATCCGTTCGGCGTGCACCTCCAGGATGCGCGAGGAGGCGAACCCACCCATCAGCGCCTGCCGTACCTTCGCCGGATCGGCGCCGGCGCGCGCCGCGAACACCAGCGCCTCGGCGCAGGCCTGAATGTTCAACGCGACGATGATCTGGTTGGCCACCTTGCAGGTCTGGCCATCTCCGTTCTCGGGCCCGACATGGGTGATGTTCTTGCCCATCACGTCAAACAGCGGCTTCGCCTTGGCGAACGCGCGCTCGGGGCCGCCGACCATGATCGTGAGCGTCGCCTGCTTGGCCCCCACCTCGCCGCCCGACACCGGCGCATCGAGATAGTCGCAGCCGAGTGCGTTGACCTTCCTGGCGAACTCCTTGGTGGCGATCGGGCTGATCGACGACATGTCGATGACCAGGGTGCCCGGGTTCAGCCCCTCGGCGACGCCGCCCGGCGAGAACAGCACATTCTCCACGTCCGGTGTGTCCGGCACCATCAGCATCACCACCTCGGACTTCTGGGCGACGGTCTTGCCATCCGCCACCACCTCGGCGACCGCGCGGATGTCGTCGGCCAGCGAGGCGCGGTCGTACACCACCAGCGAGTGCTGCGCGTTCTGCAGATTGAGCGCCATGGGCCGGCCCATGATGCCCAGGCCGATAAATCCGATCTTCATGCGGTGTCTCCTGTTGCTCGTCGCGAACGCAGCGGGATCATGCCGAAGGCGTGTCTTCGATACATCATGCCGAAGGCGTGTCTTCGACGCATCATGCCGGAGGCATGTCTTCGACATGAAGCGCGCAGGGTTGGTATGGCGGCTGCGCGCAAGGCAAAGACCTGATCCCGTTCAGCCGACAGGCTGGCCGGGATCAGACGCCGAACTCCTCGCGCCACCTCAATCCGGCGACGGTGTCGCCGGCCGGGCGGTACTCGCATCCGACCCAACCGCGATACCCGAGCTCGTCCATGCGGCGGAATACAAACTTCCAACCGATCTCGCCGGTACCGGGTTCGTTGCGGGCCGGAACGTCAGCGATCTGTATGTGCCCGATCACCGGCATGAACTGCTCCATCCGCTTGGTGATGTCGCCTTCGGTGATCTGGCAGTGATAGACGTCGAACTGCAGCCCCAACCGCTCGCGCCCGATCGCCTCCACCACCGCCGCGCCCTGTGCCTCGGTGTGCAGGAAATAGCCCGGCATGTCGCGATGGTTGATCGGCTCGATGACCAGTCTCACGCCGGCGGCCTGTGCCTGCTCGGCCGCCCATGCCAGGTTCGCCGCATACACGCTCGCTGCGGTCACCTGCGAGACGCCGGCGGGAACGATCCCCGCCATGCAGTGCACCAGCCTGCAGCCGAGGATACCGGCGTAGTCCAGCGCCTGCTTGACGCCATCACGAAACTCCGCCTGCCGCCCAGGCAGGGCGGCGATCCCGCGTTCGCCCTTGCCCCAATCGCCCGGTGGCATGTTGAACAACGCCTGGGTCAGGCCCTCGCCATCCAGCCGCTTGCGCAATTCCCCGGAAGGATGTTCGTAGGGGAACAGGAATTCCACCGCATCGAACCGCGCCTTGCGCGCGGCGGCAAAACGGTCGAGGAACGGCACCTCGTTGAACATCATCGACAGATTGGCGGCCAGGCGCGGCATCGCGGACCCTCCCCGAAACGGCGACGTGAGGCTACAAGCGGGCGGGGAGATTGACCAGCGGATGACCGCGGAACGCCTGCTGTTGGCCTTGCTGCTCGGCGGCATCGGGGTCGGCTGCGTGCTGGTGCTCTACCCGTTCTTCTCCGCGCTGCTCTGGGCCGCCATCCTGGTGTTCACCACCTGGCCGGTCTGCGACTGGTTGCACCAGCAACTGCGACTGCGCCGCGGCGCGGCCGCCGGCGTGATGGTGGCGCTCACCGCGGTCACCATCGTTCTGCCGCTGGCGCTCGCCGCGCCCAGCGGTGCCAACGATGTCAACCACCTGCGCGCGGTGATCGATGACGCCTTGCGCGCCGGCCTGCCCGGCGCGCCGGACTGGGTGTACGCGATCCCTCTCATCGGGCAGTCGCTCGGCGACCTGTGGAACCGCTGGGCCGCGGACATCAGCGTGATGGTCGAGGCACTCGGCCCCTATGTCGGCATCCTGCTCGAAGGCGGCCTGGGCCTGCTGCTGGGCCTCGCCAACGGCGTGCTGCTGTTCATGCTCGCGCTGTTCATCGCGTTCTTCTTCTATCTGTATGGCGAACCGATCGCCGCACGGCTTCGCCTGATCCTGCGGCGCATCGCGGGCGCTCGGGCGGAGCGGCTGATCGTCATCACCGGCGCGACGGTGCGTGGCGTCGTCTACGGCATTCTGCTGACGGCGATCGTGCAGGGGTTCCTCACCGCCTTCGGCTTATGGCTTTCCGGCGTGCCAAGGCCGCTGCTGCTGGGAGCCGTGGCTGGCTTCATCGCCGTGTTCCCGATCGGCGCGCCGGTGGTCTGGATCCCCGCCGCGCTCTGGCTGATGAGCAGCGGTCACCTCGGTTGGGGAGTCTTTCTGGCGGTCTATGGAGTGGTTGCCGTGTCGGGCGCGGACTCGGTCATTCGCCCCTGGTTCATTGCGCGCGGCGCGCAACTGCCATTTGTGCTGACCGTGCTCGGCGTGCTGGGCGGCGCGATCGCCTTCGGCCTGCTGGGCATCTTCCTCGGCCCCGTGCTGCTGGGCATCGGCTACACGCTGTTGAACGAGTGGGCGGTTGCCGATGCCAGTGACGTCGTGCCGGCGGATGACTGAAGAAACGGACCAATGAGCAATGACCGCACGCCGGAACCCAACCCGCGCCGTGCGCTCATCGGCCTGCTGGCGATCATCGCGCTGGTGGTTGCCGTGTTGTTCATCATGCACCGACCCAATCAAGCGGCGCGGATCCAGGATTGCGTCGCCGCCGGCCGCACCAACTGCGCACCAATCGAGACGCCCGCGCGGCGCGGCTGAAGCATGATGAGGTCAGATTGACTTCATCCTACCGGGTCAGTGTGTATCGGCGGAACGCGGCGCGGCAACTGACGCGCAGCGCCTAAGCACCCTTCTCCGTGGCGCTCCGTCCTGTTGCCTTGTTGCGCAGGATTTCCAGCATCGCATCGAGACCGAGGATGTAGGAGTGCATCCCGAAGCCGGTGATAACTCCTTCCGCGGCGTCGGAGAGGACGCAGTGGATGTTGCGCCTGGCGATACTGCTGATGTGCACCTCCACGTACGGCAGCGCCGCGCCCTTGATGCAGTCCTTCAAGGCGAAGCCTGCGTAGGTAAAGCCAGCCGGATTCATCACCAGACCATCGAAGCCCTCGTCTGTCGCCTGGTAAATGCGGTTGATCGCCTCGCCTTCGACATTGGTATAGAAGATCGCCAGTTCGTATGCGTGCTCCCGCGCATGGCGTTGCAGCATGGCATCCAGCTCGGCCGGGGTCGTCGAGCCATAGATCTCCGGCTCGCGCCGCCCCAGGAATGTGAGGTTGGCTCCTTGCAACAGCAGAATCTTCGTCACCGCGTCCCCCTTCGCACGCCCCGTTGCCTGCGGCAGCCGAGCCAGCCGCTACGCAACATCCTCCAGACTGAACTGCTCCGCCTCCTCGTCATAACCGAACAGCTCGCCATAGCGGCCCCACGCGACCAGCGTTCGCAGCGTGTCCTCGGCGTACTCCGGCGACATGTGGTCCTCGAGCTCGTCGCGGAACCGCACCGCGGACGCGCGGTGGTTCCATCGTTCGTCCAGCACCTGTCGCACCATGCGGGCCAGCGGCACATGCACCATCAGCGCCGCCGCGAACAGCCGTTTGCGCTCCTCGGTGTCGGCCGTGGCAAACCGCCTGCCTTCCTCGGTCAGCGTGATGTCGCCCTCCTCCAGTACGGCAAAGTGCAGCAGTTGCAGCATCTCGCCCAGCGGCAGCAGCTCGTCCACCTCGTACTGCAGCGCGGCCGCCAGGGCGGGCAGGTCGGCGCGGCCATTGTACGGCGGCTGCACCAGTGCCTCCATCATGCCCGCCATCTGGTTCGTGCCGACGCGCTGCAGCGGCATCGAGATGTTCGATGTCGCCGCCGCCGGCGCGCGGCTGGGAATCGGCCGGCGCGTCATCAGCGCATAGATATCGTCCACCATCTGGCGGAACGCCGGATCCAGCCGGTTGCGCGGATGGGCGAACGGCACACGAAGCTCGCTGGACACTCGGCCGGGGCTCGAAGAGAACACCAGGATGCGGTCGCACATCAGCACCGCCTCCTCGATGTTGTGCGTTACCATCAGCACCGAACGCACCGGCAGCTTGCCTTCCGACCACAGGTCGATCAGGTCGGTACGCAGGTTCTCGGCGGTCAGCACATCGAGCGCGCTGAACGGCTCGTCCATCAGCAGCAGGTCGGGATGCACCACCAGCGCGCGCGCCAGCCCGACACGCTGGCGCATGCCGCCGGACAGTTCCTTCGGATAGGCATTCTCGAACCCGCCGAGGCCGATCAGATCGATCGCCGCCTCGGCACGCTGCTGCCGTTCGCCGCGTGCCACCCCGCGTGCCTCCAGCCCGATCTCCACGTTCTCGCGCACGGTCAACCAGGGAAACAGCGCGAAACTCTGGAACACCATCGCCACACCCTCGGCGGGCCCGCGAACCGGCCGGTCGCGCCAGCGCACCTCGCCCCCCGTCGGTTCCAGCAGGCCGGCGACGATGCGCAGCAGCGTCGACTTGCCCGAACCCGAACGCCCCAGCAGCGCCACCATCTCCCCTTCGCGCAACGTCAGGTTGACGTCCTCCAGCACCACCAGTTCGGTATTGGCCTCCTTGTGGTAGGCCTGCTTGCAGGACCGCACCTCGAGCAGGGCATGCTGGCTGACGGTGGTATCCATGCGCCTCTTCCTTCAGCCAAGCCTCAGATGCCGTTCCGAATAGGCATAAAGCGGACGCCACAGCAGCCGGTTGAACAACAGGACAAAGCCGGACATCACCGCCACGCCCAATACCACGCGCGCCATGTCGCCCTTTTCGGTCGCTGCCGCGATGTAGGCCCCCAGGCCGTGCGCTGTGAGCCTGGTATCGCCCCAGGACGCGACCTCCGCGACAATGGAAGCATTCCACGATCCGCCCGAGGCGGTGATCGCGCCGGTCACATAGTAAGGGAAAATACCGGGGATCATCACCTTGCGCCACCACAGCAGGCCGCCTACGCGGAAATTCTTCGCCGCCTCCTGCAGATCGCCCGGATAGGCCGCGGCGCCGGCGACGACATTGAACAGGATGTACCATTGCGTCCCGAGGATCATCAGTGGCGTGAGCCAGACATCGGCATTCAGTCCGAAGTGCACGATGAACAGCACGAACGGCGGAAACAGCAGGTTGGCGGGAAACGCGGCGAGGAACTGCGCGACCGGCTGTGCCCGGCGCGCCCACACCGGACGCAGCCCGAGCCAGACCCCGATCGGTACCCAGACCAGGGTGGCGAGCGCGATCAACACCACCACGCGAAGCAGGGTGAACGACCCCAGGATCAGCGTCTGCAGCAGCTCGCCCCATTGCAGCTCGCCCGACACGAACGTCACGATCCTCAGCACCGCCCAGGCCAGGATCGCGGCAAGAACAAGCATCCAGACCGCATCCACCGTGCGCGACCGTGCGGGGTTGGTCGGCGAGCCTTTGTGTCCCGGCAGCATCCGCAAGGGCAGACCGCCGAGTGCGGTCGCCGCGTCGCCAAGTGTATCGGCGGCGCGACTGAGCAGCCGGGTGCGGCGCATGATCCGCAGCAACCACGGATCGGCCGCGGTCGCGCCGGCGGTGGTTTCGAAGCGGAACTTCTGCGACCAGGCGACCAGCGGTCGGAACAGCAGCTGATCGTACGCCAGGATCACCAGCAGCATCGTGCCGATGGCGTAAAACACGGCGCGGATGTCGCGCTGTTCCAGCGCCAGTGCGACATAGGAGCCGATACCCGGCAGTTTCCAGCTATTGTCGCCGACCGATACCGCCTCGGATGCGACAACGAAGAACCATCCGCCCGACATCGACATCATGGTGTTCCACACCAGGCCGGGCACCGCGAATGGCACCTCAAGTCGCCAGTAACGTTGCCAGGCGGTCAGATGAAAGCTGTCGGCCGCCTCGCGCAGATCGGCCGGCACCGTCTTCAGCGATTGGTACATGCTGAACGCCATGTTCCACGCCTGGCTGGTGAAGATCGCGAAGATCGCCGCCAGTTCCAGCCCCAGGACATTGCCGGGGAACAGGCGCATGAAGAACACCACCGTGAACGTCAGGAAGCCCAGGATCGGCACCGACTGCAGGATGTCGAGGATCGGGATCAGCACCAGGCTGGCGCGCCGGCTCTTGGCGGCGGCGGTGCCATAGGTGAAGGTGAAGGCCAGCGAAGCGACCAGCGCGGCGAACATCCGCATGGTCGTGCGCACCGCGTAATTCGGCAGGTTCGCCGGGTCCAGGCTGACTTCCAGCGCCCCCGGCGCGCCGATCGGCTCGAATGTGGCGGGCGCGACCTGGCTGACACCGATCAGCACCGCGAACACGCAGAGGATCGCTGCGGCATCCCACAGGTTCGGCAGGCGCCTTCCCTGCGTGAGGGCGGGGTGGACGGTATCCGACATCGGGCTTCGGGGCGATTGTTGCGGCGCGCCCTGTTACCCCGGCGTACTCCGCGAAGTCACCCCCTGCCTTCGTGGCAATCGCGTGACGCGATTAGAGCGTGATGACCGGAGGCGGAATCGCCGAAGGTCTGAATGACGCGATCAAACAAGCCGTTAGAGTGGGCGGGTGCGCGAAAGCGAACCCCTCGCGCTCTAGCGGCCGGTGCTGCCGAAACCGCCTTCGTTTCGGGCCGTGGTGTCGAGGTTCTCCACCTCATGCCAGCGCGCGCGCACCACCGGCGCCACCACCGCCTGGGCGATGCGCGAGCCGCGCTCGACCACGAATGGCGCGTCGCCCGTGTTCAGCACGATCACCTGGATTTCCCCGCGATAGTCCTCGTCGATGGTTCCGGGACTGTTCGGCAGCACGATCCCGTGGCGCAGCGCGAGCCCCGAGCGCGGGCGGACCTGCAGCTCGTAGCCCGGCGGCAGCGCGATCGCGAGACCGGTCGGGATCAGCGCGCGCTGACCCGGCCCGATCGTAACCGGCTCCGCCACCGCCGCCAGCAGATCCATTCCCGCGGCGCCGGAAGTGGCATAGGTCGGCAGCGGCAGGTCGGGATTATGCGGCAGCCTGCGGACGGCGATCTGGATCGTCATGCGCCGATCATGCGGGCCCGCGGAAGGATCGGCAAACGGCGCGGCCGTCCCCCTCCCGGTCTCGCCGGCCGTCTATACGACGAGCCCTTGAGCCTGCATCGCCAGCGCCGTCAGATCGGTCCCGCCGCCGCTGAACTTCGCCTGCTGCTGCATGGTCAGCAAGTACTGGTCGGTCAGGTTGGTGACGTATTTGGGATCCTGGAACTTGGCGACGTCGACCCGGGATGCGACCGCCTGTTCCTGCGCCGTCAGGTCCTGGAAGGCGACCTGCTCCGGTATGCCGAGCGCGGTCAGCACGACGGTGCGGTTCACCGCATCGCCCAGGATTTCGTCCACCGACCTGATCGCGCTGGCCTGGCCAAGGAATGTCAGGGCGTTCGAGAGCCCAGGTGTCGCCTGGTCCAGCGATTGCCGCCACATCACTTCGGCATAGCCGTTCGTCAGCGTGGCGATGACGTTGGGATCCTGCAATGCTGCAAGGCCATTCTTGGCGAAATCGAAGGTCTTCGCCGTGTTGAGCAGGTTGGTATCGGTCAGCTTGTTCACCAGCGCGTTGCTGTCGCTCGGATCCGACAGCAGCGCCTTTTGCGCCAGCGCCGGATACTGGATGTAACTGGACAGGTTGTTGGCAGTCAGCAGCACCTTCATCACGTTGGGATTCTGCAGGGCGGTCTGAATATCCTTGGCGTTGGTCACGCCCTGTTGGAACGCGGCGATGTCGCGCGCCACTTGCGGGGTCTTTGCCTCCTTCGCAACGTCGGCGGTCTCGTTCGCCTGCGCGAGCTTCAGGTCCAGGATCGGATTGCCGGTGGAAACCGCGCTCGATTTCGGGGCGCTGCTGTAGATCGTGCTCAGCATCTCGTTGGCGACGCCCGAGCTGGACGAGCCGGTCGAGAACAGCAGGCTGTAGTCGATGCCAGAGACGATGCCGTTCATCGGGAACCTCCGCCCGCCAGAATCGATTTCAGGATGGCACGGCAGGGTTAACGAGCCGCTTCCGCCCGGCACCGAGTGGACCGGCCGGCGTTCAGCGATACGCCAACACGTCCGGTGTCAGCCCGAGTGCCGTGACGGTCGCCGAATCCAGTTGGCCATCGGGCTGCAGACCGCGCTCCCGCTGAAAATTTTGCACCGCGGTCGCGGTTCCGCCACCCCAGACGCCGTCGACTGCTCCGCTGTAGAAGCCCAGGCTCCCCAGCCGCGCCTGCAATGTCCGCACCGATGCCGCCGTCAGATGGTTCGGCGGCGGGGGTGGCGCCGAGGCAGTGGCGGGCGTGGCGAGCAACGCGTTGGGGTCAAGGCCCAGTGTCGCCGCCGTCGCCTGGTTGAGCTGACCGGTCACCTGCAACTGGTGTGCCTGCTGGAAGCGCTGCAATGCCGCCTCGCTGTCAGCACCCCAGATCCCATCGATGCGGCCGTTATAGACCCCGGCCTGGCGCAGCCGGTCCTGCACCGACTGCACCACGGGCGGCGCCAGCGGCTGAACATACGCCAGCGGCGGCGGGTTCGGTTGCGCCGCGGCCGGCAGGCACGGAAGCGCCACGAGGCTGGCGGCGAGCATCAGTTCGTTCCGCACTGAAAGGCCCTCCTGTTCCCGTCAAGAACCGAGAACGTGGGGGAAGCCCAACGGTTTTCAGGACTCCTGCGGCGAGGCGGCCAACAATTTCTCGATTGGGTCCCAGACGAAGGCGGTCTGCGGCAGCTTCATGCCGGCAAACTGGATCACCGCCTCTGCCACTGGCCTGCCGCCGAGGCGCTGATAGAACCATCGGCTCGGATTGTCGCGCAGCACCCAGACGAAGCAGGACTTGCAGCCGGTCTCCGCGAGGTGGGCGCCGGCGGCGCGCATCAGCTTGCGCCCCACACCACGGTCGCGCCAGTCATCCAGGACATACAGCGTCTCGACCTCGCCTTCGGCGAGCCGGCGGGTGAACTCGCCGCCGCGCGAACGTCCGGCGGTCGCGAAACCAACGATGCGCGAGCCGCTGCCGGGCGGCACGTCATTGCCCGAGGCGGACGCGACGAACACGCCGGTCGAGGCGGAACGGATCGCCGCATCGTAATGCGCCGCCTGCCGCGGCACCGACAGGCGCGCGAGAAAGTGGTCCGGCAGGATTCCGGGATAGGCGCTGCGCCAGGCCGCGACGTGGACGGACCCGATCGAGATGGCATCGGATGGCCGGGCGCGGCGGATCGAAATCATGCGCACCAGCCTAAACCAAACGCCCTGACGCTGCGAACCGTCGGAAGTGCACGGTGCGTTGACAGCGGCCTCGCTCCCGCTATAACCCGCGCTCTCCGGCCGCCGGGGCTCCTCGCGGCCCGTGATCGTTTGGGAACCTGACCGATGTTCGCAGTGATCCGCACCGGCGGGAAGCAATACCGGGTGACGCCGAATGCGGTGCTGAAGGTGGAAAAGCTGGCCGCCGAGCCCGGCGCGACCGTCACCTTCACCGACGTGTTGGCGCTGGGCAGCGCAGCCGGCGTGACGGTGGGAGCGCCGACTGTCGCCGGCGCAGCGGTCACCGCGACCGTGATCGCGCAGGACCGGCTGGACAAGGTCATCGTCTTCAAGAAGCGCCGCCGGCAGAACAGTCGCCGCAAGAACGGCCATCGCCAGCACGTCACCGTGCTGCGCATCGCCGGTTTCGCGCAGGATGGACAGACGCTGGCCGAGGCGGCGCCCGAGGTGGTCGAGCCGATGGTCGACGCGGGTCCGGCGGCCGGCGAGAACGCGCAGGAGTAGGCAGGCATGGCACACAAGAAGGCGGGCGGCTCCTCGCGCAACGGTCGCGACACGGCGGGCCGGCGGCTGGGCATCAAGAAGTTCGGCGGCGAGACCGTGCTGGCCGGCAACATCATCGTCCGCCAGCGCGGCACCAAGTGGAAGCCGGGCCACAATGTCGGCCTCGGCCGCGACCACACCATTTTTGCGCTGATCGACGGCAAGGTGGAGTTCAGGCGCCGCTCGGACGACCGCGTGCACGTGTCCGTCGCCCCGTTGCCGGCCGCCGCCGAATAAGCGCCGGACCCGGTTTGCGTTCAACAGGGGCCGGTACCAGCCGGCCTTTTTTATTTGAGATACATCATGAAGTTTCTCGACGAGGCCAAGATCCATTTGCGCTCCGGTGACGGCGGCGATGGCGTCGTGGCGTTCCGGCGCGAGAAGTTCCTGGAGTTCGGCGGCCCGGACGGGGGCAACGGCGGCAAGGGCGGTGATATCGTCCTCGAGGCGGCGCCCAACCTGAATACGTTGATCGACTTCCGCTACACCCAGCACTTCCGCGCGAGGAAGGGCGGCAATGGCGCCGGCTCGGACCGCACCGGCGCGAACGCGCCCGACGTGGTGATCAAGGTCCCGCTCGGCACGCAGGTGCTGGCCGAGGACCGCGAAACCCTGCTGGCTGACCTCGACCGACCCGGCCAGCGCGTGGCGCTGCTGCGCGGCGGCGACGGCGGGTTCGGCAACGCGCACTACAAATCATCGACCAACCGGGCGCCGCGGCGTGCCGACAAGGGCTGGCCGGGCGAGGAGCGCTCTGTCTGGCTACGGCTGAAGCTGATCGCCGATGTCGGATTGATCGGCCTGCCGAATGCCGGCAAGTCCACCTTCCTGGCGGCGGTATCGGCGGCGCGTCCCAGGATCGCCGATTATCCGTTCACCACCCTGCATCCGCAGTTGGGGGTGGTGCGGCTGTCCGCGGCGGAGGAGTTCGTGCTGGCCGATATTCCCGGCCTGATCGAGGGGGCGCACGAAGGCGCCGGCCTCGGCACGCGCTTCCTGGGCCACGTCGAGCGGTGCGCGGTGCTGCTGCACCTCGTCGATGGCGCGGCGGGCGATGTGGTGCGCGCCTGGCGGACGGTGCGCGAGGAATTGGCGGCGTACGGCGCCGGCCTCGCGGAAAAACCGGAACTGATCGGACTGAACAAGCTGGATGCAATGACACCCCGCGAAGCCTCGGCCCGCCGCACCGCCCTGGCCAAGGCCTCCGGGCAACCGGTGATGCTGCTGTCCGCCGTCACCGGCGAGGGCGTGCCCGGTCTGCTGCGCGCCCTGCAGCAGCACCACGAAAGATCCCCCCTCCCTTCGCGGGAGGGGGATAGGGGGAGGGGGCCTCACCCCACCGTTCAACCATGACCCCCACCCTCGCTTCCGCCCAGCGCCTGGTGGTGAAGATCGGTAGTGCGCTGGTCGTGGACCAGGAGGAAGCAACCCCGCGGACCGCATGGCTGAACGGCATGGCGGCCGACATCGCCGCCCTTCGCACCCGCGGCGCCGACGTGATCGTGGTCTCCTCCGGCGCGATCGCACTCGCCCGCCGTTCGCTCGGTCTGACCCAGCACCGCCTGCGCCTCGAGGAACAGCAGGCAGCTGCCTCGGTCGGACAGATCCGCCTGGCTCAGGCCTGGAGCGAGGCGCTGTCGGCGCACGGCCTGACCGCCGCGCAGTTGCTGCTGACGCTCGACGATACCGAAGACCGCCGCCGGTACCTGAATGCACGTGCCACACTGAACACGCTTCTTAGCCTCGGCTGCATCCCGGTGATCAACGAGAACGACACCGTGGCCACCACCGAGATCCGCTTCGGCGACAACGACCGCCTGGCGGCCCGTGTGGCCGAGATGACCCAGGCCGACCAGTTGATCCTGCTGTCGGACATCGACGGCCTCTACACCGCCGATCCGCGGCGCGATCGGACGGCGGCGCATATCCCGATCGTGCCTGGCATCACGCCGGAGATCGAAGCGATGGGCGGCGAGCCGCCGCCCGGCTACTCCTCGGGCGGCATGCGCACCAAGCTGGCTGCCGCACGCATCGCCACCCAGGCCGGCTGCGCGATGGCGATCGCCCATGGCCGTATCGACCGCCCGCTCGCGGCGCTGCAACGCGGCGCGCGTTGCACGTGGTTCCTGGCCTCGCCGGACGGTCGGTCCGCGCGAAAGCGCTGGATCGCCGGCGCGCTGGCGCCACTCGGTGTCCTGGTGGTGGATGCCGGTGCGGCGCGCGCACTCGCGCGTGGCCGGTCGCTGTTGCCCGCCGGCGTGCGCGCCGTCGAGGGCACGTTCGAGCGCGGCGATCCGGTCGTGGTGCGCGCGCTCGACGGCAAGGCGCTGGCGCGCGGCCTTTCAGCCTACGCCTGCGCCGATGCTGAACGCATCGCCGGTCACCGCTCGGACGAGATCGAGGCGATCCTCGGCTGGCGCGGCCGCGACGAGATCATCCACCGCGACGACCTGGTTCTGCTGTGAGCGCCAGAGCTCATTGCCATTACGTGCGGGCAAAGGCGGACGGAAGCAATCGGTTCAGCATCGCGGATTCTGGGTCGCTCCCGGCGGGAGTCCAAACGCCTTCAGCGCACCCGCGTAGGTCTTCGCCACGCTTTCAAGTGGATCTGGTATTCTCGCGAAGACACTGGGGTCTGGGGCGTCGGACCGGTCACACAGCTTCCAACGATCAGCAATAAGGCGCTCGGCTCGAATGTCTGGGGTCTCGGTCCGTCCATCGTCGTCGTCAAACTGGCCGGACCAATCGTGGCGGGCGTGTGCTGGTGAACAACGTCTTCTCGCTTGGCGGCACACCGGGGCGTGGCGGCACGCGGCACAACACCTTTCTCCTCGAACCCTTCCTTAATTACAATTTCGGTTCGTCGGGAACGTGCCGATCATGACCGCCAACTGGGCGGCAGGAGACGAGAAGTGGACCTTGCCCGTGGGCGCGCAGGCAGGGCGGGTGATCAAGCTGGGAGGCAAGCTGCCCGTCAAGTTGGAAGTGGAGGCTTACTATAACGCCTTGCGCCCGACGGGAGCCGGTACATGGCAGCTACTCACTGAAGTCGCACTCGTTTTCTAGATTGTAGACGGGGGTCTGGGATGAGTTTTGTATTCGCATTCATGGTCACTCAGGGCCCAGGGGCCGTCGTCCTCGATGGACATGACATCGACGCCGAACGTGCTCGTCTCCTGACCGCGGAAAAGCTGGCCCAGCCATGACCCTGTTTATCGCGACCTTCTCGACCCTCCTGGCGATAATCAATCCACTGGAAGCCCTGCCGGTGTTCCTTCAACTGGCTGCACGTAAGGACAACCAGGAGCGCATACTCTTGGCTAAGCGTGCTTGCCTGTACGCAGTACTGCTGATGTTCTTTTTTCTAGTCTTCGGCACTCTGATTCTCCGCCTCTTCGGCATACCGCTCAGCATGGTCCGTATCGTCGGCGGCATCATACTGACCCGGGTGGGGTTCACACTGTTCTCGTCGCGCCCGACGGATGCAACTGCCGGCCACGCGGCAACCGGCCAGCCAAGCACCGAGACAGATGTGGCCTTCATCCCGCTGGCGATGCCCATCATGGTCGGGCCTGGAGCGATCGCAACCATCCTGGGCATGACATCGCTCGTCAGGCATGCCGAATTCGAGGTTGCCGCATTTGGCGCAATCTCCGTTGCGATCTTGGCGACCATGTTGGTGACCTACGTGGTCCTACGGACCGCCAGGATCGTGCTGACGCGGATTGGCCCTCAGGGGATCGACGCCGCGACGCGCATCGTCGGCTTTTTTGTATCTGCTATGGGGATGGGACTTATCTTTCATGGGGTGATCGAGGCCCTCCAAACCTACGGTTTTGCTACTGGACATTAACGGGTAATGGGGAAGTTGATGCGTGCATGTAATGCCCCTCTTCTCGCCGGCCACCGCCAACGTCGAAGAACTTTGCTTTCAATTGCTGCTGCGCCAATGGCGTTTTGGAGCCAATTGCGGCCAGACTCACCATCCTGACCGGCCGTAGTCAGTCGCCCCCATCCTCCCCGCGGACGCTGGCTGATCGTTCAACCGACTTGCCTTGAGGAGGTTTCCATCCAGCTTGCTCTGGCACCCGTTGTGAACAGGCGGCAGTATTGGCCGAACGGAGTCCGCCGATGCACATCGAGACCGAAGCCACGCAGCATTTGCAACGCGCCGCGGCAGCCGCCCGGCAGGCGTCGCACGTCCTGGCGCGAACGCTGGATGCCGGTCGCAATTCGGCGCTGTGGGCGATGGCAGCCAGCCTCCGCGCACATGCCGGCGCGGTTCTGGAGGCCAATGCCGCCGACCTTGCCGCGTGCAGCGGCACCGCGGCCTTCCGCGACCGGCTCGCACTGAACGAAGCACGGGTCGAGGCGATGGCGCGGGGGCTGGAGGACATCGCGCGTCTGCCCGATCCGCTCGGCCGCACGCTGGCCGATTGGACGCGGCCGAACGGCCTCTGCATCCAGCGCATCGCCACCCCGATCGGGGTGATCGGCATGATCTACGAGAGCCGGCCCAATGTGGGGGCGGATGCCGCCGGGATCTGCCTGAAATCCGGCAACGCGGTGATCCTGCGCGGCGGTTCGGAAAGCGTGCGCAGCGCCGCCGCCATCAATGCGGCGCTGGTGGCCGGCCTGCGCGAAGCCGGCCTGCCCGAGGCGTGCGTGCAGATCGCACCCAACGCGGACCGTGCCTATGTCGCCGCTATGCTGGCCGCCGCCGGATCGCTCGACCTGATCGTCCCACGCGGGGGAAAGTCGCTGGTCGAGCGCGTCCAGCGCGAGGCGCGCGTCCCTGTCCTGGCGCACGCCGAGGGGCTCTGCCACACCTATGTGCACGCCTCCGCCGACCACGACATGGCCCGACGCATCGTGGCCAATGCCAAGATGCGGCGCACCGGCATCTGCGGCGCCACCGAGACGCTGCTGATCGACCGCGCCATTGCACCCGCGCTGCTGCCGCCGATCGTCGCCGACCTCCGCGCGCTCGGCTGCGAATTCCGCGCCGATGCCGCCGCGCGCGACATCGTGCCCGATCTGCCACCGGCGACCGCGGCCGACTTCGATACCGAGTGGCTGGATGCGGTCCTGTCGGTCGCGGTGGTCGATGGTATCGACGCGGCGCTTGCCCATATCGCCCGCCATGGCTCCGAGCACACCGACGCGATCGTGGCCGGCGATGCCGAGGCGGCACGGCGTTTCCTGCACGGCGTGGGCAGCGCGGTGGCGCTGTGGAATGCGTCCACCCAGTTCTGCGACGGCGGCGAGTTCGGTTTCGGCGCCGAGATCGGCATCGCCACCGGGCGCATCCATGCGCGCGGCCCGGTCGGGCCGGAGCAACTCACCACCTACCGCTACCTCGTCACCGGCAACGGGCAGGTGCGCCCCTGACCGATAGGGTCACACGATTCGGCGACCGAAGGTCGATGCGCATCGGCCTGCTCGGCGGCTCATTCAATCCGGCACACCAGGGGCATCGCCACGTCATCGAACTGGCTCTGCGGCGGCTGCGGCTTGATCAGGTGTGGCTGCTGGTCTCGCCAGGAAATCCGCTCAAGCCCGAGCGCGGCATGGCGCCGTTCGTGCGCCGGCTCGCCTCGGCGCGCGGCATCGCCGACGGCCGGCGAGTGATCGCCAGCGCCATCGAGGCGGTGTGGGGCACGCGCTACACGATCGACACGCTGCGCCTGCTGCTGCGGCGGTTTCCCCGCGCACGCTTCGTCTGGCTGATGGGTGCCGACATCGTGGTGCAATTGCCGCGCTGGCGCGGTTGGCTGGAGTTCGTCCGGCGCGTTCCGATCGCCGTGCTGCCGAGGCCCGGCTACACTCGTCGCGCCCTGGCAAGCCAGGCGGCGCGCCGCTTCGCCGCCGCGCGCCGGCCGATGCAATCGGCGGCACGATTGGCCGAACTGGCGCCGCCCGCCTGGGTTTTCCTGAGAGTGCCGGAGCATGCCGCATCCGCCACCGCGATCCGTGCCAGCATAGGAGCAGAGCCATAGCCAAGCCGCCGAAACCGTTCTCGCCGGCCCGCCACCGCGCCACGCCGCGCAAGAAGGCCGCCAAGCCCACGCTCGCCGTGGCCGACAAGACCCCCGGCACCCCGCGTAAGAAAACCATTGCCGCGGGGCCGCGACCGGCCGTGGCACGCTGGCCAAGCAAGGAACCCTCAACGCTGGAGCGGCTGCAGTCGGTGATCGTCGGCAGCCTGGAGGACGACAAGGCGGAGAACGTGGTGACCTTGGATCTGGAGGGTAAGGCGTCGTTCTGTGACCGGATGGTGATCGCCACGGGCCTGGCGGACCGGCAAATCGCCGCGATGGCTGAGCACCTGTCGGAGAAGCTGCATCAGGCCGGGTTGAAGCGGGTGCAGGTCGAAGGCGCGGGCGGAGCGGACTGGGTGCTGATCGACGCCGGCGATATCGTGGTGCACCTGTTCAAGCCGGAAGCACGGGCGATGTACGGGCTGGAGCGGATGTGGGGCGCGGAGCTGGATGAGGCGAGCTGACGCCGAGTATCCGGACCGCCGCCGCCAGGGCGGTTTCGACCGAGAGGTCCTGCATCGAGGCACTGTCGGACAGCACCGCGATTGCCCGCGCGCCGGCCGGCGCATACTCGACCGCCGGCGTCGGGCCGAACAGGCCCAGCGTCGGTGCGCCAGCCGATGCCGCCAGGTGCATCAGCCCCGAGTCATTGCCGGCGAACAATGCACAACGCGCGAGGCAGGCGGCGACCTCCGGCAGGCTGAGGCATCCGACCAGGTCGATCGTTCCAGGAAATTCGGCACGCAGTGCGGCCAGTAGCGGGGCTGCCATGGCGCGCTCCGCCTCGCCAGGGCCGGCGAACACAACCGGCCTTGCCTCCGGCAGCGGTCCACGGGCGAGCGCCTGGAACAACGCGGCGAAACGCTCCGCGGGCCAGGTCTTGGGCGCCCAGTTCGCGGTAGGACCCAGGCCGATGAACGGCCGCCCCGGCGGCAGCAGGGTGGCGGCGCGGACCCGGTCTACCGGCGAGGTCCAGGCCACCGGCAATGGGGCGGGATCGAGACCCAGCACCGCGGCGAGCTGGTCGATCTTGTGGCCCGGCCGGCGCCGCATCACCGCGCGGCGGCGCGTCGGCACCATCCAGCCTATGGTGGAGCCGCGGATGTCCACCACGAGATCCCAGCGGGTGAGCGCGACAGAGGCCCAAAAGGGCGGCCAATGCAGCCGGTACGGAAGCTTGTCCAGCACGATCGTGCGCTCCCGGTTGGGCATGCGCGCGAACACCCCCTCGGCCACCGGCCCGCAGGCGACGGTGATCCGCGCGTCCGGGTGGCCGCGGATCAGATGGTCCAGCAGGCCGGTTGACAGCACGGCGTCGCCCAGGCGGTTGGCGGTGACGAACAGGATGCGCATCCGGTTGGGATTAGCGCGTGATGACCGGAGGCGAAACCGCCGGGAGGTCTGAATCACGTGCTCAACCAGAGAAAGCTGAAGCAGGGTGAGGTCAACCTGGCCTCATCATACTTTGGCAGGCCGCCGGACGTTGCGCGAGCGGATGCGGGATTGGGTCCCTTCCGCCGCGGCAGACGGCGCGGTTAACTGGGCCGGCACTGAGAAGGAGGCTCCGAGGATGGCCGAGTCAAGGCTCGCCCCCAACCTGCCAGGGTGGATGGTGGAACACGCGAACCGTTACCTGTCGAGCGGCGGCAGCGATGGGCACATGTACAGGATGACCCAACCGGGGCGGCCGGAAGTGACGGTACCCTCTCTGCTGTTGACCACGACCGGGCGGAGGTCGGGGGAAAGGTTCATCTTCCCGCTTTTCTACGGCGAGACGGGGAAGAGCTACTTCGTGATTGCCTCGAAAGGGGGCGCGCCGCAGCACCCCGGCTGGTATCGCAACATCCTCGCGCATCCGGAGGTCGAGGTGCAGGTCGGGACAAGGCGGATGAAGGCGCGGGCCAGGACGGCAACCGGCGAGGAACGAGCCCGGCTGTGGAAGAAGTCGCTGGAGTTCTGGCCGCCATACGCGGATTACCAGAAGAAGACCGAGCGCGAGATCCCGGTCGTTGTGCTGGAACCGGTAGCATGACACACCGCGTCTCGGGCAATCTTCCGCCGGCCGCTGTGCGGGGGCGCGCTGGGCCGTGCAGATGATACGGTTGGCCGTTGAGCTGGTGCGGTAGGCTGCCATGATGCTGCCGCCAGGTCGGTAATCTCGCTGAAAGGCCGCCGATGCAAAATTGACGGCATGAAAGGACTCTTGTGGGTGGCCTGTCTCTCTTGGCGCAAGCGCAGGGCTACGCACTGGCGCAGCCCCGCCAACCTCGCGCCAGAGGCGGTGGAGCAGATCGGAGTGCTTCCTGGCGAACCGCACCCGGCAACCCATACGGATCCCGACACCGACGCCGCGATCAGGAAGTTGTTCGCGCGCACGGTCCGCACGCCAGAGATGGAATGACGGCCCAGGCCCTCCCACCGAGCGGTCGCCGCAGGCGTGGCGCGGTAGCTGCAGCGGGCCAGATGGGCCGCAAATCGGATTGCTTTGACTGTCAGCCTCCAGGGCCGGCCTTCCGAGTTCCTCTGCGTTGGCGACGCGCCGTTTCGTCGCGCCATCCGCTCCGATACGCGACCCACTCCTCGGTATTGCGGTAGTAGGGGCTGCGAACCGTTGGGGCTGGCTTTCCCTCGCGAGCCGCGGCAATCCCGGCGACATAAGCCTCTCCGATCTTGTCGTCGTGCGACGCAGGGGCGGCGCTCGGCTCGGTCGGTTCATCGATCATGCATATGTTGTAGGCCTGAGTGCATGGAGAATCGATCCATGCATTCGGTTCGTCGCCTCGGCGGCGTCGCTTCCTCCCGTCGTGCGACACGGCGATAGGAGCGCTTGGCGCACATAGGAGCGTTGTCTGAACCGTCATGCTTGAGGGGCCGATCCGGCATCCACCTGCTAGCGGGTCGGAACCCGGATCGGCCGAAGGGCAGCGGCACCTACACCGGGCCTGCCTTGCTGGTCACTCTAAGGATTGGCCCCGCCCCATGCAGTGACCTCGCCCACAGCCATCGGACATCCGTTAGCGCGGGGTGACCAGAGTCCGACTAACCTGACTCGAGGGTGCTGTTGACCGCGGCCAGCAATTTCGGCGCGGCTTCAGCGGCGGTGGTCCACAGGATGTCGTGGCCTATATCCGCATAGGCGTGTACCAGGCGACGCCGCATGCCGATGATCGCCGGCTCGCTGTCCAGGTCTCCCCGGCTGCGACCCTCATCAATGAAGCGGATCGCGTGGCCGAGCGCCTCGGTCATGTGCGTCAGGCGGATGCGATCGTCAGGCTTCATATTGCGGGTCAGCCCATCCGCACCACCTCGTCGCGGAAATACCGGCTCAGGTCCCCGGTCGTTCGCAGATCAACTACCGAGAAGGGGCGACAGTTCGAGTTCGATCCCTGCCATGGTGAGCAGGCACGGCGTAGCGCCCGGCTGGAACTCCACCAGCAGGTCCACGTCGCTGTCCGGCCGGCTCTTCCCCTTCAGGGTAGAACCGAACAGCGTTAGCCGGTGGATGCCGTAGCGCCGGCAAATGACCGGCAGTGCGGTATCGTCCGAAAAAATGCGCATTCCATCAGATCACGTCCGCCGGGCGCCCGGCGGGCTCGCCACTGTGCGCGCGATCCACAGGTTTCGGTTACCAATTATCACAATGCTGGCGTCCCCTACGGGATTCGAACCCGTGTTGCCGCCGTGAGAGGGCGGTGTCCTGGGCCACTAGACGAAGGGGACCACGCGCGTCAGGCCGCGCCTTCTAGGGCACCCGGCCGGCAAGTTCAAGCAACCTCATGGTGCCCGGTTGGGCGCTGCGGCGGGCGCCCCATCCGGCAGCCCGACCGTCCCGACCACCGCGCCCGTCCGCGCATCGATCAGCACGATGCGGTCCGACCCCCCACCCCGCAGCAGCGCCGCCAGCCGGTCTCCGGCCCCCGCGATGCTCGCGATCCGGGTTCCGGCCGGCTCATTCAACACCAGCGCAATGGGTTGCTGCACCGGCGCCGGCGTGCTCAGCCGCCGCCCGATCGCCACCACCAGAATCGTCGTCGCGACCACGATCAGCACGCCCATGCCAATGGTGATCGCCCTCAGGAACCGCATGCCGCCCTCACCGCTTCCCCACGCGCACCAATCGCGTTATCCGCGGCCGTCATGCAAGACCATGCGCTGGAGCGCGATGACCGAAGGCGGAATCGGGCTCCCAATCGACGAGTCCGGGACCCCATCGAACTTGGTTCGGGGTCCCAGGATTGGAGACCCGGCCGGAGGTCTGAATCGCGCGACAGAACAAAGAGGTAGAGCAGGATGACTTCACCTGTCGGAAGTCATCCTGCTCTAGGCGCCGGCCCGTTCACCGTCGTGGCGGCGCCGGAGGCGCGCGGCCAACGGCTCGATCGTTTCCTGGCCGGCGCGTCCGGCGTCCTGTCCCGCTCGCGTGTGAAGGCGCTGATCGAGCAGGGGCGCGCCCGCCGCGACGGCCAGGTGGTCAGGGACCCGGCCGAACCGGTGCGGCCCGGCGGTCTCTACTTGCTCGACCCGCCGCCGGCCTTGCCGGCGGTCCCGCAGCCCCAGCCGATCCCGCTCGCCATTCTCTACGAAGACGCGGACCTGATCGTGCTCGACAAGCCCGCGGGGCTCGTGGTGCATCCCGCACCGGGCAACGAGGACGGAACGTTGGTGAACGCGCTGCTCGCGCATTGCGGCGAACAGCTTACCGGGATCGGCGGCGAACAGCGGCCGGGGATCGTGCATCGCCTGGACAAGGACACCTCCGGCATCATGGTCGTGGCGAAGACGCAGTTCGCCACTACCGCGTTGACCGCGAGCTTCGCCGCGCGCGAGATCGACCGGGCCTATCTGGCCCTGGTGTGGGGACTGCCCAATCCTCTCGCCGGCGACATCCAGGGCGACATCGGCCGCGACAGGCGCGACCGCAAGCGCATGGCGGTCGTCGCCCGCAATGGCAGGCACGCCCTCACCCGCTACCGCGTGCTGCGCGCCTGGGGCGCGTCGGTCGCCTGCCTCGAGTGCCGGCTCGCCACCGGGCGCACGCATCAGATTCGTGTGCACCTTTCCAGCCGCGGCAACCCGGTCGTCGGCGATCCGCTGTACCTTCGGCGCGTGCCCGCAGCGGCACGGGCGCTGCCCGAGCCGGTCCGCAGGCGGCTACTGGACTTCCCCCGCCAGGCGCTCCATGCGGCCCGGCTCGGTTTCGCCCACCCGCGAACCGGACAGGCCCTGAGCTTCGCGACCGACCCGCCGCCCGATCTGGCGGCGCTGATCGCGGGGCTCGATCGTGACCTGCAGGGGGCGCAGGTCTGATATAGGGCAGAATCCTTGACAGGACTAATCCGGTCCTGTATGTGACGTCATGCCGCGCGAAGGGGTGTTTTGCGCCGGCGGGACGTCCGGACATGCCGCCGCCAGAGTGGGGTGGGTATCCGGGACTTGAAGTCCCTTCCCGCACCCATGACTGGTTCAGTCACATTCAGGCCTCAGTCTTGCGCCGTAATTGGGCAAGATCAGGCACGACGAAAGGAGCGGCCTTTGGCCTCTGCCGTCATCAACGTCGCACCCGAAGGAAACCTCTCGCGGTATCTCCAGGAGATCCGCAAGTTTCCCATGCTGTCGCCCGAGGAGGAGCTCGCTCTCTCCAAACGGTGGCGCGACCATCAGGATATGGAAGCGGCACACAAGCTCGTCACATCACATTTGCGACTCGTGGCGAAAATCGCCATGGGCTATCGCGGTTATGGCCTGCCTGTCGGGGAACTGATCTCCGAGGGGAATGTCGGCATG
>DATBKQ010000056.1:0-1663 GCA_036555825.1 Acetobacteraceae bacterium
CAGCCGAAGCAGATCATCCTGACCGCGCTGTTGCGCATGCCGGAGCAGGCACCAGGCTATATCGTGGGCGCCTGGATCTTCTCCTACGCCACCGGGGTGCTGGGATACACCCGGGACTTCGTCCTGCTGGGCGTCATCAGCCAGACCGTGCTGGGCTTCCTGTGGGTGGTCTGCGCGGGCTACCTGTCCGACAAGGTCGGCCGCAAGAACATGTACATGCTCGGCGCGGCATCGATGGGCGTGTTCGGTTTCGTCTACATCGCCATGCTCAACAGTGGCGTCCCGTGGATCGTGTTCGCCGCGATCGCCGTCTCGCTGCTGCCGGTCATGACCCAGTACGGGCCGGAGGCGGCGCTGATCGCGGAAAGCTTTACACCCCGGCTGCGCTACAGCGGCACCTCGATCGGCTATCAGCTTGCCTCGATCATCGCCGGAGGACCGTCGCCCTTCATCGCGACCTGGCTGTTCGCGACCTACGGTTCGGCCTGGCCCATCGCGTTCTACATCCTGTTCTGCGCCGTCGTTGGCATCGTGGCGACGGCAATGCTGACCGACTACACGAACAAGGAAATCTCGATGGAATACGAGGCGGTGTAGCGCGGGGGGCCGCCGGCCCGCGGCTCGCCAGGGCAAAATGTTCGATCACACGCGGCCGACTGAAACCGTATTCTAACGTCTTTACCGGCAGGATCGCGCTGTGCAGCGCGATCGGTGGATACGGCCGGCCAATCTGACGGGTACCGTCACTTCGACTGATCGACGGTGCGCCGGCGGCACCGAGGCCGTGGCGGAACCGGACGATGGACCGGCGACAATCCCAAGTGCATCGGGCGACGATCCGCTCGCTCCCGCGCGTGGCATACTGCTGGGCTGCGCGATCGGGGCGAGCGTCTGGGTCGCCGCCGGCCTTGCGGCATGGCTGCTGCTGTGACCCGGGTTACACCGGCAGCCTGATCCTCGCCCGCAACCCGCCCAGCGGGCTGTCTTCCAGCACAATCTCGCCGCCATGCGCCCGCACGATATCGCGGGCGATGGTCAGGCCGAGACCGGTTCCGCCGGCCGCATCGCTCTCGAACGGCCGGAACACGCTCTCCCGCCGCTCGGGCGGGATGCCCGGGCCGTCGTCGTCCACGGTGACAAACACCATTCGGCCCTGTCGCATCGCCCGCAGGGCCACCCGGTGCGCATGGCGGCGGGCGTTGTCCACCAGGTTGGTCAGCGCGCGCCGCACCGCATTGACCCGCAGCGACAGGGTGAGCGTTGGCGGCGCATCCACCGCCACCTCGGCGCCCGAACGGCGCGCGCCGGCGGCGACCTCTTCCAGCACCGCCGAAAGGTTCACCGGTTCCGCCTGCTCGCTGCCTTCGCCGCGCGCGAACGCCAGATAGCCGCTGACCATCCGCTCCATCTCTTCGACATCGGCGGTCATTTCCGCCACGTCCTGCCGCAACTCCTCGCCCGCCGGCAGCATCGCCAGCGCGAGGCGGAGACGCGTCAGCGGCGTGCGCAGGTCGTGCGACACACCGGCCAGCATCTCGGTGCGCTGCGCGAGGAACCGGCGCACACGCTCCTGCATGCGATTGAACGCCGTCGCCGCCTGCCGGACCTCGGTCGCGCCCTCCGGCTTGATCGGACCGATGTCCCGCCCCATGCCGAACGCCTC
>DATBKQ010000057.1:0-2104 GCA_036555825.1 Acetobacteraceae bacterium
GGGGGCGTATCTGCTGGATGGGCTGCGCGGCCTGATGCGTCATCAGGTGGTCGGCGACGTGCGCGGCAAGGGCCTGCTGCTGGGGGTCGAGCTGGTGAAGGATCGCGCGACCAAGGAGCCGGTGGGGGCGGAGCAGCTTGCCGCGGTCATCGAGTTCTGCCGGGAGAATGGCGTGCTGGTCGGGCGTGGCGGCGGGGGGCGGCATTTCGGCAGCACGATCACCCTATCGCCACCGCTGGTGATCACCCGCGCCGAGTGCGACCGGATTGTCGAGACGCTGGACCGCGCGCTGTCGAGCGTCCGGTTCGGATAACCACGGGCCGTGGTGTTGGCGGAGATTTTGATCTTCGATAGGTCCGTAGCTCCGCTGAAACCCGATGGCTCATACTGTCCTGAAGCACGAAATCGGGCGAAGGACTGAGTTGGCCGGGAGGACTGCGAAAAACCAGCGCCCGCCCCTTCCTTGGAAGAAGCGGGCGCCCGGTGATTGAAAGTTCGGCTAGACCGGGAACTGGTCAGAAGGTGATGCCGGCCAGGTAGCTCGAGAGATGGTCTGCCAACGCCTGGAAACCGACCAGTACGGTGGCGACAATCACGCCAGCAATCAAGGCGTATTCCAGAGCGGTGACGGCACGCTCGTCGCTGTGCAGTTCAAGCCACGTCTTCAGATTCGCGATCATTGGACTCCTCGTTGCAGTGTTGCGGTGCACTGCTCCGAAGCATGTTTTGTGCCCCGGCACTCACACGCGTCGAAACACGCGGAGGCAATGTGGCCCGAGATGGTCACAGTCAGGTTTCAATGATCCGGAATCGCACACGTTAGGCCATTTGCACTAAGCGGCTCGGCGTCGCCGATACAGAAACGGCCCGCCGCATAGGATGCGCCGGGCCGTTTTCGCCGATGTTGGTCTGGCGCCGCGACCCGGCGCCATGGACGGTCAGGTCTTAGAACGTGATTCCATTCAGCTTGGTGGAGAGATGGTTGGCCAGGCTCTGGAAGCCGACGAGCACTGTTGCGACGATCACGCCGGCGATCAGGGCGTACTCCAGCGCGGTCACCGCCCGACGGTCGGTCTTCAGTTCCAGCCAGGTCTTCATGTACTCGATCATTGTGTGCTCCTGTGTAGGTTCAGCGCTTGCGACTTCGGTTCGAACAAGACTGCCGAACGACACTGACCGCCCGGAAGCCTGCGAGAGGGAGTAAAGCGCCGCGGCGGTTTTATTGTGGTTTCAGATTGATAGGCGCTTGGTCCTATGCCTGTTGGCATAGCGGTCGGAGGGGCGCGGGGTGTGTTCGCCAGCCTTGCTGGCGCGTGCCGGCGCGGCGAAACTACACGCTCAACCCGATTGCTCGTGTGACGGAGAGCCCAGCATGTTCACCACCCGCCCCGAAATCGCCGGCACCTTCGGTGTGGTCGCCAGCACGCACTGGATCGCCAGCCAGGTCGGCATGGCGGTGCTGGAGCGTGGCGGCAACGCGTTCGACGCCGCCGCTGCCACGGCGTTCACCTTGCAGGTGGCGGAGCCGCATCTGAACGGCCCAGGCGGCGACGCGCCGATCATCCTGCACTCGGCGCGCAGCCGGACACAGCATGTGATCTGCGGCCAGGGTGTCGCGCCACAGGCCGCGACGCTGGAGAAATTCCGCCAGCTCGATATCGACCTGATCCCGGCGACCGGCGTGCTGCCCGCGGTGGTGCCCGGCGCGTTCGACGCCTGGTGCCTGTTGCTGCGCGACTGGGGCACCTGGGAATTGGCCGACGTGCTGGCATTCGCCATCGGCTACGCGAGGAGCGGCGTGCACATCGTGCCGCGCATCAGCGCCACGATCGAGAGCGTACGCATGCTGTTCGAGCAGGAATGGACCTCGTCCGCCGCGGTGTTCCTGCCGGGCGGCAAGGTACCCGCGCCGGAATCGCTGTTCGCTCGTCCCGCGCTTGCCGCCACCTACGAGCGCATCTGTCGCGAAGCGGTGGGCGACTCGCGTGAGGCGCGCATCGATGCCGCGCGCAACGCCTGGTATCGCGGCTTCGTCGCCGAGGCGGTGGACAGGTTCTTCCGGGCGACCGACGTGCTGGATGTGTCGGGCCGCCGCCACCGCGGC
>DATBKQ010000058.1:0-2993 GCA_036555825.1 Acetobacteraceae bacterium
TGGGGGTTGGGAGGGGGAAGCGGCGTTTCGGTGCGCGACAGTCTTCGCTCGCTTCCCCCTCCCAACCCCCATGTTGGGGAGGAGCGAAGGGGGCGCGCTACTCCGCCCGTTCAACCAGCTTCAGGATGCGGTGCAGGCTGCAGTCGGCGATGCCCATTTCTTCGAGGTGCTGCACGGTATTGCGCAGGTAGTCGCGGTTGCTGCCCATCTTTCCCACGGCGTGGCCGATGATGTCGGCGATCTTCTGGTCGGGCAGCTTGCCGGCATACTGGTAGTGCGCGCGGTCCGCAACGTAGGTCAGGCCCTCCACATGCCCGCCGTCCTGCAAGCGCAGCGTGACGTGCTTCGGCACGTAGCAGCCGGTGATGAGCTCACGCTGGTGCAGGTATTCCGCAACGCCGGCCGCGTCGGTCGCGCCGATGTGGTACAGCCGCCCGACGCACATCCCGCCGCGGTCGAGGCCCAGCACCAGGCCCGGCTTCTCAGCGGTGCCGCGATAATGCGTGGAGGTGATGCAGAAGGCGCGATGATAGCCGTAGAGCGTCGCCGGCATGATCGCCACGAACGGGAAGTCCGGCCGCCACATCAGCGAACCGTAGGCGAACACGAAGAAGTCCTTGCCCGGCTCCGGCGTGTGGCGGCGGCTTTCGATCAGCTGCTTCTCGGCGTCGCTGACGCTCATGCCGCGCGCCCGCGGTTGAGCAGATAGAGTCCGAACACGATGACCGCCATGCCGGCCAGCGCGAGGGTGGAGAGCGTCTCGCCGAACCAGAAATAGCTGCCGATGGCCGCGATCGGCGGCGTCAGGTAGAACAGGCTCGCGACCTTCGAGGCCGCACCGCGCGAGATCATCCAGGTCAGGAGCGCGATCGAGACGCCGCTCAGCACGATCACCAGCCACGCCAGCGCGAAGATGAAGGTCGGCGCCCAGTCGACCGTGCCAACGCCGAAGACGAGGGTCGCCGGCACCATCACGATCGATGCCGCGCAATACTGGATCGCTGTGCCGCTGCGCAGGTCGAAGCTCGGGCAGAAGCGCTTCTGGTAGATGGTCGCGGACGTGATGCCGATCAGCGACAGGATCGCGAACAGCAGCGCGGCCGGATGGCTGAGGTCGATCACGACGCGCTCCCACAGCACCATCATCAACCCGAAGAAGCCGATGGCGATGCCGATCCACTGGATCGGCCGCGTGCGCTCGCCCAGCACCGGGCCGGCGAGGGTCGCGGTCAGGATCGGCTGGAAGCCGACGATCAGCGCTGCCATGCCCGCAGGCATCCCGCCATAGATCGCGATGTAGCAGCCGCCGAGATAGACCGCGTGCAGCAGCACGCCGATCACCGCGATGTGGCCGATCCGCTGCCACGAGCGCGGCCAGGGCGCGCCGGTCAGCAGCGCGACGCTCGCCATCATGAGCGCGGCCAGCACGAAGCGCATGGCGAGGATGGTTATCGGCTGCGCATACGGCACGCCGAGCTTGGCGACCAGGAACCCGGTCGCCCACAGCAGCACGAAGATCGCCGGCGCCACCCGCGCCAGCGCCTGGGTGAAGGGCGTTTCCGGCGGCGTCGCCACGGCCCCGGCGCGCTCTGTCTGCCGGCTGGGTCGGGCGCTGGAATCGGGGCTCATGGCAGTCGGTTTCGGCGGGAAATTTCGCTGGACTTGGCAGGGCTCATGCCGATGCAATGCCCCGGCACCACAACAAACCGCACCATAACAAACCGCCAGCCGCATGCCCAATCCTCCGACCGCATACCAGCCCCGCTCCAAACTCAAGCGAGTTTTTCTGCTGGTCGGCGGGCTGGTCCCGCTGGCGGCGCTGCTCGGCGGCTACTATGCCTATTGGCGCTATGTCGCCCGGCAGCTGGAGGCGGGGGTTGCGGCTTGGGCGGATGAGCAGCGCGCCCAAGGCAACGAGGTCGCCTTCGCGTGGGACGGCATCGGCGGCTTCCCGTTTCAGTTCACCGCGACCTTCCGCGACCCGGCCATCCGCTGGCACACCCCGCAGGCGGAAATCGCCTGGCAGGGCGCCGCTGTCGACGCCGAGATGGCGCCGTGGAACCTGCGAGAGATCCGCGTTCGCTCCGATGGGGCGCAGGATGGGACCCTGCATCTGGCCGCCGATGCATCGGGCTGGCGCCTCACCACCACCAGCTTTGTGGGCGTGGTCGGCCTTCATGCCACCGGCGCCCTGCGCGATCTCACTGTGGCATTGCAGCAGCCCGATCTCACACAGCCCAACGGCTCCGCGCTGGCGGGCGGCAAGGCGACATGGACGCTCGACCTGCCGGAAATGCCGCGCGCCGATTTCAAGGCGCCGCTCGCGCGCGTGGCGCTGGAACTGGAAGCGATGGCGGTGCCGGCGGGCGTGCGGCTGCTGACCGAAGATCCAGTCCAGCTCCTGGCGTTCGACGCGACCATCAAGGGCCCCATGCCGCCGCCGCCGCTCAAGGAGGCGCTCGCATCCTGGCGCGATGCCGGTGGCGTCGTGGACGTGACTCGATTCAATTTCGTGCAAGGGCCGCTTGGCCTGACAGGCAACGCGACCGTCGCTCTGGATGCCGATCTGCAGCCGGAAGGCGCCGGCACCGTCACCGCGACCGGCCTCGGCGACGCAGTCGAGATCCTGATCCGCGACGGCTTCATCCCGCCCGACCGCGCCCTCGCCGCCCGCGCCACCGTCCGCGCACTGGAAAAGCCCGGCCCCACCGGCAAGCCGCAAGCTACCATCGGCCTTTCGGTGCAGAACCGCACCGTGAGTTTCGGCCCGGTGCCACTGTTCGCGCTGCAACGGATCGAGTGGCCCTAAAGCCAGTGCACCAATCACGCGGCTTCGCCACCACTCCTACCGTCATGGTCGGACTTGGTCCGACCACCCACGAGTTTCACGGGCAAAGGCCGCGTGGTGGCAGGCAAACTCGTGGGTGGTCGTGCCAAGCACGACCATGACGAATTAGGGTGTGGCCCCGTAGCGTGTCCTACCGCCGAACCCG
>DATBKQ010000059.1:0-5421 GCA_036555825.1 Acetobacteraceae bacterium
ACCCAGACGGTGTTCTGGGTTGTCAAGCCGCGGCTATTCGCCGGGAACGTATCCGGTCTCGACACGCTGCTGTCCGGGTCCTATGTCGGCATGTTGCCCGGAGCCAATGCCGGCAAGCCGCAGCGGACGTTCACCGGCCGCGAAGATCCTCCGGTCCTGCAGGCCAATGTTCCGGGGCACACCTTCTCGTTGCAGGCCAACCGGCTCGGTTCGATTTCGGTTGGCTCGCCTGTGTTCTTTCGCGACCTGAATGTCGGCGAAATTCTTGGGTGGGATATCGCCGACATGGCACGCACCGTTACGATCCACGCGTTCGTGCGCGCACCCTACGACCGTTACGTGACCAGTAACACCAGGTTCTGGAACGCGTCGGGTATCTCCCTGAAGCTTGGCGCGGCCGGGGTCGAATTGCAGCTGGAGTCGTTGCGGGCGCTGTTGCTTGGCGGCATCGCCTTCACGACGCCAGACGAGGCCGCCACCGCGGTGAGCGCCAACGACCACGTTTTCCCGCTGTTCGCGGATCGCGAAGCCGCCGACGCTGCATCCTACAGCCGCAAGATCCCGGTAATCTCCTATTTTCCTGGCTCGGTCCGAGGTCTGGGCCCAGGATCCGAGGTGACCATGCACGGCCTCGTCGTGGGTCACGTGGCCAGTGTGCAGCTTCAATACGACCCGACGAAGGATGCGATCGTCGCGCCGGTCCGCTACGACGTCGAGCCCGAGCGTATCGTTGGTGTTGGCAATCATGTCTTCGCAACGTCACGCGAAGCGGTCGAGAATGTCCTGCAGCACGGCCTTCGTGCGAGCCTGGACAGCGCCAGCCTGATCACGGGGCAGCAGATTGTGACGTTGGATTTCGTGCATGGCGCACCAGCTGTGCCAGTCGCGATGGAAGGCGAGAACTTCGTGCTGCCAACGACCGGGGGTGCCGGCCTGGCGGGTCTGCAGGCATCCGCGACGGCACTGCTGGAACAGGTCAGCGCCATCCCGTTCAAGCAGATCGGCGACAGTCTCGACAGCCTTCTGCGGAGCACGAACGATCTGGCCAATGGCCCGCAGTTGCAGAAGTCGCTGGCCGACCTTTCAGCAACCCTCGCCAGTGCCAAGCAGTTGCTGCAGCACATCGATACGTCGACCAGCCGGGCGCTGCAACAGCTGCCGGAGATCACGGCAGGGCTGGAGAAGACACTGACCAATGCCAACAAGGTCATGCTGTCGTTCAACACCGGCTACGGCGACAATACGCAGTTCAACCGTGACCTGGAGCGGCTGCTGATCCAGTTGAACGATGCGGTGCGCTCCATCCGTTCGCTCACTGACCTGCTGGCGCGCCATCCCGAGGCGCTGATCAAGGGGCGTGCCGCCGGAGGCACGGAATGATCCGCATACGCCGCCCCGAGGCCCCGCTCGTGCTTGGACTGCTCATCTCCCTTGCGGCCTGCTCATCGCCGAACCCTGTTCTCTATACCATTGTGCCGGTGCCGGGAGCCGAGCAGGCTACCTCGCCCAAGGTGATCCTGGTGCAGCAGATCGGTCTGGAGCGGTACCTGGAACGATCGCAGATTGTCCGCTCATCCGAGGACTACAAGCTCGATGTGATGAGCAACGACTGGTGGGGCGAGCCGCTTGGAGCGATGCTCAACCGCGTGCTGGTCGATGAACTGCAGCAGCGGCTGCCCCGTAGCGTGGTGATCAGCGAGGCCGGTGCCGTCTCGGCGCCGGCCGACGCGACTGTTACCTTGAATGTGCAGCGGATGGACGAGGATGCGAGCGGCAATCTGATCCTGCAGTCGCAGGCCGGCATCTTCTTCAAGGGCAGGGCTGCGCCGGTGCTGCACAATTTCCGGTTCAGCATCGCCCCAGGCGCGCCGGGCGTACGGGGGGAAGTGGCAGCGATCAGCACCGCGGTGGGCCAGTTGGCGGATGGGCTGGCGGCGCTGCTGGCGGCGCGCCCGGGTCGTTGATGCAACGCCCGTCGGACGGTTTGGTCTCACCATTGCAGCTTTGCGAATGCCATGGATGTGGCCTGCTGCAGGATGTCCCGCCGCTTGGTAGAGGCATGACTGCCTATTGCCGGCGTTGTTCCACCATCCTGCATCGCACCACCACGCATCCACTCGACCACAGCATCGCCTTGACGCTCGCGGCGTTGGTGTTGCTGCTGGTGATGTGCAGCACCACGCTGATGAGTGTGCAGACGGCAGGTATTGCTCACAGCGCCTACCTTCTGTCTGGGCCGGTTGAACTGGTGCGGCGGAACATGGCTCCTCTTGCCGCCGTGGTTGTGTTCGTCACCATGGTTGCCCCGGCAGGCAAGCTTGCCGGTACACTGTACGTGCTTGTCCGTCTGCACGAAACGTCGCCACCGAACCACGTGCGCCGAGTATTCGCCGTAGCCGAGCGACTGCGCCCATGGTCGATGATCGAGGTGTTCGTGTTCGGTGTGTTCGTCGCCTACGTGAAACTCGGCGATCTGGTGCACATCACGCTTGATGCCGGTGTGTATGCCTTACTGGCATTGACCATCGTCATCATCTGGGCCGACAGCGCACTCGATCGTGAAGGTGTGTGGCAACGGCTCAACCCAAGAACGCGCTTAGATCATCACGCCGGCTTCGCCCACGGTTCCATCGAGCCGGTCGGCTGCGAAGTGTGTCGCCTGGTCAGCATGCCGCGGGAGGAACATCCGCGCTGCCCCCGTTGCGAGGCGCCGTTGCACGGCCGCAAACCGGACAGCGTGGCGCGGACCTGGGCACTGGTGATTGCCGCAGCGGTGCTCTACGTGCCAGCCAACTACTACCCGGTTCTGACGGTGATGCAGCTTGGCGCGGGCGCACCTAGCACGATCATCGGCGGAGTTGAGGAGCTGATCGCCTCGCGCATGTACCCGCTGGCAGCCCTGGTGTTCTTCGCCAGCATTGCCGTCCCCATGCTGAAGCTTGTGGGACTTGGCATCATGTTGGTGGCGACCCAGACAGGTCGATCAGGCTGGCTGCGCGATCGGACCCGCCTCTACCATGTCGTGCGCTGGATCGGACGCTGGTCGATGATCGACATCTTCATGGAGGCACTGCTGGGAGCACTGGTGAAGTTCGGCAACGTGATCACGATCGAGCCCGGTATCGGTGCGATGGCATTCTGCGGCGTGGTGATCCTGACCATGTTCGCCGCCGACACGTTCGATCCACGCCTGATGTGGGATGCGGCGCGACGGGGCAATCCTGCACCTGTCGTGGTGTGACGCGGGTGGCCGCCCGCAGGCAATCGTGCGATGTTCCGGCCCGAGGCCGCGTGTGATGTCAGGAGGAGGCGACTTCGGATGAATGCGGAACAGCTTCGCGCCATTCAAGCCCCGCTCAAGCAACGCTACCGGGACACGCCCGACAGCGCGCGTGTCCCGGCGAGGGCCGAGGCGCGGCTCGACGGCAACGATGTTGCGTGCACGGTACCGTCCTGGCAGGGCCAAGTCAGGGCAGGGCTGCACCAGGCCACCGGCGGTTCCGGGGAGCTCGCCTGTTCGGCCGACATGTTGCTGGAGGCGCTGGTTGCCTGCGCCGGCGTTACCCTGCGCGCGGTTGCCACTGCCTCCGGCGTTGCCATTCGCAGCGGCCGTGTGATCGCCGAAGGCACCTGGGATGCGCGCGGCACACTTGGTATTGACCGCAATGTCGCGGTGGGCCTGAGCGACATTGCGCTGCGGTTCGAGATCGACAGCGATGCCGATCCGGCTAAGCTGGAGCGCATGATCCAGACCACCGAACGCTACTGCGTCATCCTACAGACGCTCCGCAACCCGCCGAGCATCAGCGTCGGCTGAGCGCCGCCTGCCGGCCGGCGATGCGGCCGAACACCACGCCGGCCACCAAACCCGTGCCGCTGCCGTAGTTATGAAAGTATAGACCGCCGAGGATTTCGCCGGCGGCATACAGGCCCGGGATCGGCGTGCCAGAGATGTCCTCGACCTCGGCCGACGTTGTCGTCTTCAGTCCACCAAAGGTGAAGGTGACGCCGGCGGTGACACCGTAGGCATGGTACGGGGGCGTATCCAGTCTCTGCGCCCAGTTCGTCTTGTCGATCGGCAGCCCGAAGGTGCGCAGCCCGTCGTGTATATTGGGATTGAATGGCACGTCCGGCCGTTGCGCCGCATTGAATCGACGCAACGTCTCCAGCACGCCGGCGGTGTCGACGCCGGCGAGTTTGGGTGCCAGCTCCTCGAGCGTGTCCGCTTGCTCCTTGGTGACACGGGCGATGCGGTACTCGTCGCGCAGCAGGTGCACGGTCTTCGCATCGAAGATCTGCCATGCGAACAGGCCCGGCTGCTTCATCACCTCGTGCCCGTATTTCGCATAGGTATAGCTGTGGAAGTCCAGGCCCTCGTCCAGGAAGCGCTGGCCGCGCGCGTTGACCAGCACGCCAAACGGGTAGTTGTGCTTCTGGAAGCGGTCGCCAACGGTCAGATCGCCGTAGGGCGGCGCGTTCATGTCCCACTGCACCGCGTGCGCGCCCGACCAGTGGCCGGTGACGGCTGCGCCGATGTCGATCGCCATGCGATGCCCGATGCCGGTGTTGTATTTGGTGCCGCGCACCTTCGCGAGGTCCCAGTTCGGCCCGAGATAGCGGGCGCGCATCTCGGCATTGGATTCGAACCCGCCGCACGCCAGCACCACAGCATCGGCGCGCAGATCGTATTCCCGGAAGTGGTGCCGCACTCGAACCCCTTCGATGCGCGCCTCGCCGCACAGCAGGGCAATAGCGGTTGTGTTGTACAGTACCGGAATGCCGGCCTGCTCCAGCCGCTCATGCAGCGTCGCGACGAGGTGCTGGCCGCCGCCCAGGATGTGACAGGCGAGGCCCCCCCAGAACTTGAACCTACCCCCCACCTTGAATGCCTGCCGCCCAAGCGCCGGCTGGAACCGTACTCCCTGCTTGCGAAGCCACAGCCCAGCCTCGAGGCTGTTGCCGATCAGCACCTCGGTCAGTTCCGGGTCGCAGCGGTACTCGGTCAGGCGGCCCATGTCGTCGAAATACTGGCCCTCGGTGTAGCTGCCGAAGTCGATGCTCGCGAGGTCCAGGTCGGCGATATCGGGGGCGAGTCGCAGCAGGTCGTCCACCGACGCATAGGTGAAGCGGAAGGCGCCACCGGTGAACGCGGAGTTGCCGCCTCGTGCGTCGCGCGGTGCCGTTTCGATCATGGCGACCGTCCCGCCCGCCTCGTGCGCGGACAGCGCAGCATTGGCCGCGGCGTTGCCGGCACCGATCACCAGCACGTCAACCTTGCCAAGTTCAGCCGGTGTCATGCGTTGCCTCCCTTGACATCGATCCAGGGCATGGAATGCTGGCGGAACACCGGGGTGTCCTCAAGCGAGGGCTGAGATCATACCCGCGAACCTGCTCTGGATCATGCCAGCGAAGGGAGATGTC
>DATBKQ010000060.1:0-3897 GCA_036555825.1 Acetobacteraceae bacterium
CCATGAAGGACGCAGAGGACCACATAGCCACCGGCGCAACGGGCGAAGCCCTTTGCGCTGTATGACTCCGCTGTTCGGGTCGCCGCTTTACGCCACGCATCGGCGGCGCACTGGCCGCCGGTCGCTGTACTCTGCAGCCACGTGATGCGGTACCCGCTTGATGTCCTGGCGCATGAGCTCGCTGCCTTGCTCGATCAGTTTCCCGGGACGCACACGGTGGATACGGGACCGTCCAGTGCGAGCCCTGCCTCTTTGGCCAAAGGATATGCCCGGTTACGGGACAATGCTGGCCATCCATGGCTTCGGACTGAGGAGATGGGTGAGTATGCACGGGCCAATGATGAGTCGCGCGCGGCGCTGGAAATCGAAATGCTGGCGCGTGGACCATTCGGGGTCACAACCGACCACCTGATTCAGAGCCATATCCGGTGGCATCGGGCCCTGTTCCACCTGGAGCTGGGACAGCACGAGGTCGCGCTTGCACTGCACGATGGGCCGATGCGCGATATGCATGCGGCGATGGCTGAACTCGGCTAGTCTGAACAATGGCAGATTTCAGAGCGCCGCGTCAGCGCTGACTGGATCAACCGCAGGGGAGGAGTAGAATGGCAGATGAGGTCGCTCTACACGAGCTGGAGACGCGGATCCTCGAATTTGGCGAAGCGTGGGCACGCGGTGACGTCGAAACCCTGCAAGGACTGCTATCGCCCAGTTATACCCATACCGATGTTCGCGGACGCACTCTCGGACGCGAGACGTGGCTGGACTATGCGCGCGGCCGGAGCGGCGCGGACGAGCGAATCAGCTTCACCGACGTGTCAACGCGACTTATCGGCGATGTCGCCATCGTCACGGGTCGCAACGACGTAAGCGGCCAGAGCGCCATTGCGTCGGACGGCCGAACGGCGCGCAGTCTCCGGTTCACACAGGTCTGGGTCCGCAACGAAGGCCGTTGGCTGCGCGAAGCATTTCAGGCGACGTTCGTGACCATGTAGGTGCTCGCGCCAGGTGGCAGACTTGCCGCCGCCTGCTATGCTGAACTGAATGATCGTCGCTATCAGCCTGATGCGACGGCGCGAGGACGTTGCTTCGGCTGCGTTCCGCCGTCACTGGCGCGATGTGCATGGCCCGTTGGTCTGCGCATTCCCGGCGCTACGGCATTACGTCCAGCACCACGTCATCGTGTCGCCGGCGATGAACGAACGCGCGCGCGAGATGCACATCGACGGTTTCCCGATCCTGTGGTTCGACAACGACGCCGAGCGGCAGCGCGCGCACTTCTCGCCGGAGATGGCTGCGTGCAACTTCGACTCACGATCCTTCATCGGCGCAGTCTCCCGGCTGATCTGCGAGCCATGCACCATCGTGCCGCAGCGGGCCGATGCCGGACGCATCCGGCTGATCGCACTGCTACCGGGCGAGGCGGCGGATGACCTCGCGCTTGATCGCTTCGCCGGATGGGCGCGCGACCTGCGCGGGCTGTCGGGCCTGACGCTGTATCGCGTGCTGCAGCAGGGTCCCGCGCCGAACAGCACGATCCCCCACCTGCCGGTGACCGCCGCCGGGCTGGCGGAGCTGGCATTCGCCAGCCTGGTCGATCTCGAACGCGCGCTGGCCGCGGCGGAAACCGATGCCGCGCATTTTGTCGTCGAGGAGCACCGGCTGGTTTGACCGTGGACGATCTTGTCAACAAGGGCTGCATCCTCAACCGGCCATCCAGCGAGCCTGGCCGAACCTTCATCGTCACCGGCCTGCAGCGGTCGGGAACCAGCCTGATCGCGGCAATGCTCCGGTGCGCGGGCCTGTTCATCGGCAGCGAGATCAACAGCGCGGTGAATGAGGACGAGGAGATTGCCCGCGTGCTGGCTGCCCGCGACTTCGACGCTCTGCGCCTGGTTGTGGAACGCAGGAACGCGGCCCACCCGCGCTGGGGCTTCAAGTGCCCGATGCTGTGCGACGCGCTCGGCCCTCGCCAGATCGGCCTGTTCGACCGCCCGCGCCTGATCGTCACCTTCCGCGATCCCGTCGCTGTCGCCGTCCGCACGTCGCTTTCCGAATACCAGCCCGCATGGCCCGCACTGCAGGGCGCGATCAGCCAGCAGGCGGCGCTGGCCGGCTTTCTTGGCGAAATCCAATGCCCGAGCCTGCTGCTGAGCTATGAGAAGACCCTGGCTTTTCCGCACGACAGCATCGATGCGCTGCTGCGCTTTTGCGACATCGCGCCCGACGCGCAGTTGAGCGGGCAATTGCTCGCGCTGATCGAACCCAACAGGCCACAATATATCGCCACCGCCCGGCGTCGCTACGAAGGTCTGATCGAAGGCGTCAGGGACGGACAGCTCTATGGCTGGTGCTGGCTGACGCGCGCATCCGATCCCGTCACCGTCGATGTGCTCGTGGACGACCGGTTCGTGACCCGTGTGATCGCGGAGGCATTCAGACAGGACCTGCTGGATGCCGGCATCGGCAACGGCTGCCACGGCTACTTCATTCCGCTCGACGCGTTGCCGGCCCGGCCGGATTCAGTGATCCGCGTCTGGGTCGCCGAATATGGCATCGAACTCAACAACAGCGGCAAGAGACTGTGCGACTTCGGTTCATCGGCTTGAGCGCGGGCGCGACACGGCCCACAATTTGCCACGCCAGTTGAGCGGAGGGGACAACAATGCAGATCGGATTCATCGGGCTCGGTATGATGGGCGCAGGCATGGCGAGCAATCTGCAGAAGGCCGGCCATCAGCTCGTGGTGCACGACCTCTCGCGTCAGGCCGCGTCGCGTCACTTGGCGAACGGCGCCGTCTGGGCCGAGAGCCCGCGCGCGCTGGCCGAGCAGGTGGATCTGGTGTTCACCTCGCTGCCGACGCCGGCCGATGTCGAGAAGGTCGGCATGGGCGAGAACGGCCTTGCCTCCGGATTCCGCAAGGGTGCGGCCTGGTTCGACCTGTCCACCAACGCGGTGGATGTGGTGCGCAGGCTGCACGCGCTGCTGGCGGAACAGGATGTGGCGCTTCTGGATGCACCGGTCAGCGGCGGCCCGAGCGGCGCCAACAGCGGGCGGCTGGCGATCTGGGTTGGTGGCGACAAGGCGGTATTCGACAAATACAAGGCGGTGCTCGACGCGATGGGCGACGCCGCGCGCTACATCGGCCCGATCGGCGCCGGCTCGATCGCCAAGCTGGTGCACAACGCGGCCGGTGCGGCCGTGAGCACGGTACTGGCGGAGGTGTTCACCATGGGCGTGAAGGCGGGCGTGGAGCCGCTGCCGCTGTGGGAAGCGATCCGGCAGGGAGCTGGCGGACGCGCCCGGTTGTTCGACCGCATGTCCAGGGGCTTTCTCACCGGTATCTACGATCCGCCCGATTTCGCGCTGCGCCTGCTGCACAAGGATGTCTCGCTGGCCTGCCAACTGGCGCGCGAGGTCGGTGTGCCGATGCGGCTGACCAACCTGGCACACCAGGAGCTGACCGAAGCCCTGAACCGCGGCTGGGCGCAGCGCGACTCCCGAATCAGTATGTTGCTGCAGCAGGAGCGTGCCGGAATCGACACCATCGCCGTGGCGCCGGACAAGCTGAAGGCGGTGCTGGACACCGATAAGTAAGCGGAGACGGCAAATGCAACTCGGCGCACTCATTCCACTCGGCGACATCGGTGGCGAACCAACCGTGGTGCGCGACTATGCACAGGCGGTCGAAGCGATGGGTTACGACTTCCTGGAAGCACCAGATCATGTGCTGGGCGTGAACGCCGCCGCGCGGGCGGACTGGGACATGAGCCGTAACACCTCGAAGGACCTGTTCCATGACCCGTTCGTGCTGTTCGGCTTTCTCGCAGGCTGCACGGGCAAGCTAGGCTTCTCCACCGGTGTGCTGATCCTGCCGCAGCGGCAAACGGTGCTGG
>DATBKQ010000061.1:0-4625 GCA_036555825.1 Acetobacteraceae bacterium
GTCTGCTCCGACTCCGCCGCAACCTCGGTGGTGCGGTCGGTCATCTCGCGCGCCGCCGATGCGGTCTCCGACACATTGCGCGCAATCTCCGCCGTCGCCGCCCCCTGTTCCTCCACCGCCGCGGCGATCGAGCCGGCGATCGCGTTCATCTCGCCGATGGTCTGCTCGATCCGCATGACCGCCGCGACCGAAGCCCCGCTGGCATGGCGCACCGCGTCGATATGGCCCGCGATCTCCCCGGTGGCACGCGCCGTCTGTGTCGCCAGCGCCTTCACCTCCGAGGCCACCACGGCGAAGCCCTTGCCTGCATCGCCGGCGCGCGCCGCCTCGATCGTGGCATTCAACGCCAGCAGATTGGTCCTGGCGGCGATCTCGGTGATCATGTCCGCCACCGCGCCGATGCGCCCCACCCGCTGGTTCAACGCCTCCATCGTCGTACGGGTCTCGTTGCCGGCGGCAACGGCGCGGTTCACCACCTCGTTCGACTGCGCCACCTGCGCGCCGATCTCGCGGATCGATGCGCTGAGCTGCTGGCCCGCGCTCGCCACGGTCTCGGCATTCGCCAACGCCTGCGCCGATGCGGCCGCCGCGCCTTGCGCCGAATGGCCGGTGCGCGCGGCCGAGCTGCTCATCTGCTCTGCCGTGGCGGCCATGCCAGCGGTGCGCGTGCCGATATCCTGCAACGCCGCGGCCGTCTTGTTCTCGATCGTTTCCGCCATGGCGGTCAACGCGGCGTGCTTCGCCCTCTCGGCGTGTTCGCGCTGCGTCTGCTCCGCGGCCGAAAGTCGCTCCGCCTGCTCCATGTGCTGCCTGAACACCAGCACCGCACTGGCCATGGAGCCCACTTCATCGCCACGCCCGACACCCGGCACTTCGACCGCCAGGTCGCCCGCCGCGAGCCGCGCCATCGACGCCCGCAGCCTGCCGAGCGAGCCACCGATGTCGCGGTTGACCGCCCAGGCGGCGGCCAACATCAGCAGGAGAATGGCGCCGCCGATCGAGCCCAGGCGCTGCATCGAGGCGCGATAGGCGGCATCCAGATCGTCCGTCCAGTCGCCGGCGATGAACACCATCTGCCACGGCGCGAAGCGGGCAATGTAGGACAGCTTCGGCGTCTGCACGGGCGCGCCCGGCTTCGCGGCCAGATAGCTGATGATGCCTTCGTCCGCGTGCGCGAACAGATCGCGCGCCAGTTCGGCGCTCGATCGCCCCCGCGCATCCTTCGAAGCCGTCGGCTTGCCTTCGCGCTTCGGGTCGCCGCCATGCATCACCACCATGCCATCGATGGTCTGCACCAACACGTAGTTGCTGCCATCGAACCGCATCGTGTGCAGGTCGTCGCGGAACAGCGCCAGTGCCTGCTCGCGCGTCAGCCTTCCTGCCGCCACCCGGTTTTCCAGCGCCTGGGCGAAACCGGTGGCGGAATGCACCACGGCCCGCAGCTTCTCGATGCGCCCCTCGACCATGTGCCGATGCATCAATGCGGAGCCGGCGCCGACGCATGCCAGGACCGCGAGCGCAGACAACCCCAGCAGCAATGCGAGCTTGGTGCGCAGCCGAAGACGGCTCAACAGGGTCAAGGCAGCACCTCCTGGAGAGGTTGGCTGGCGTGACTCTGCGGCGCGCCGCTGAACAACCGGTAAAGCCCACCCTACAACAGTATCAACCGCGCGACCGCGCCGCGTCGCAGCGAGACGACGGCGCTTTGCCGGAACTGGCGCGCGAGGCGGATGGCGCGTGGCGGCGGCCCACCCACCAGCAGCATCGCTTCGCTCCAGCCGTGCAGCGAGCCTTCGGCGTCCAGCACCGCAAACCGTCGCAGACGCAGTCGCAAGCGGCGTTGCATTCTGTGGTTCCAGTCATCGGGCATGCGTCGCGAGTATGGGTTCCAAGCGGTCAGCAGCGTGGCCGTTCGGGTGCCGAGTTGGGCGAACAGGGCATCCGGCGCGCGGCGCCCGATGCGGATTTGGTGGCCGCCGGCCCGATAGCGCGTGCGGCGGTACGCATGCAGCAGCCTTGCGCTCGGCTCTAGAGCAGGATGCCTTCTGACAGGCAAAGTCATCCTGCTCTATCCCTTTGTTCTGTCGCGCGATTCAGACCTCCGGCGATTCCGCCTTCGGTCATCGCGCTCTGTTCTGTCGCGCGATTCAGACCTCCGGCGATTCCGCCTTCGGTCATCGCGCTCTGGCGTCATGCTGGAAGGGTCCGGCCGCGGCGTCATGTTTCGCTGTTCAGGGTGGGCCGGTGGCTGCCGCGCTGGCCGGTGCCGGCACGGCGAATGGCGCGACGGGGTGCTCGCCGATGAAGAAGCCCAGTAGCTGACGGATCGCCTGCCGCCCGAGGTTCACGTCGGTCCAGCCGGGCGTCGGATGCCTGTCCTGCTGCTGGTGGAACGCCTGTTCGCGACGCCATCGCTCCAGCACCAGGGCGGCGACGCTGCCGCCGTGGCAGCGGATCAGGTCGAACAGCTCGTTCCAGAATTCGCCGGTGCAGAGACCGGGTACGACGGCGAGATCGAGGCAGATATCGACGACGGTGCGGCCGAGCGGGCGGCGGCGCACCTGGGCTTCGAGTTCCTCCACGGTGGGGGTGTAGAAATTGGCCGGATGATCGGGGCCGAGGAGACTGCGCACCGGCGGCGGTGCGGCGGGGCGCGGAGCGGGCGGCGCGGCTTCGCGGTCCGCGGTTGGATCGGCCGGCGCGGGTGGTCTGTCGGCGGTGCGGATGCGGGGCTGCGCGAAGGCCACATCGCGGCCGGTCGCAGCGCGCGCCAGCAGGACACGCTCGAGTGCCATGGCGCGCAGCATGCCGCGATGGATGTGGGCGAGGATCAGCGCGAGATTGGCGGTGCCGAAGCAGGCGGCGATGGCGGCGAAGCCGGGGGCGGCGGCACGGTAGCTGACGGTGTCGGCGAGGTGGCGGCCGTAGCCCAGCAGGATGCGGACGACGCGCAGGAGTATGGCGATACGCTCGGGCGGGGCGGGAGGAGTAGGGGGCGGCGATTGCTTACGGTCCACGGCAGTTGTTCTAACTGATCGGGAGGCGGATGAGCAAGCGGTTCCTGGGGGTACCGCGTGGTTGGGGCGGTACTGCTTCTGCTGGGGGCAAGAGAACAAGCTGCCTCCAGAATTCAAGACTTTCGCAACTGCGCTGCCGATGGGCGGGGTTTGCCATGGACTACGGCAGCGGCGCGCAGCGAGCCAGCAAGCAACGCGGCGGAAATAAGGGAGCGGGTAGCGCCGAGCAGGGCGCCTGCCGGGTTTGACTGAGAGTTCCCGTCGACACGCGTGGCGCGGTCGTCGGGCGCCCCGCAACCGAGCCCCGGCTGAGCGGCAGGACGCGGTCTTGCCGGCGGTCAGTCTCTCTCGCCACCGACCAATACGTTGTCGTAGACGCCGGTACCTTGCAACAGCATGAACTGGCACGGACCGCCATCCAGTCCATGAACATGATGTGCCGTCATGGGCGGCACATCGCAGCGCTCGCCGGCATTCAGCACATAGGTGTTTCGTGGCGCGCGTGTCTCCACGACCATCGGGCCCTTCAGACAGACGAATGCGTCGGTGATCGTCGAGTGGTAGTGCCAGGGCACATTCTGGCCTCGATCCAGCGTGAGGACAACGGCGCGCATGTCCGCGCCTTCCATGACGGTCTCGTATTTGGCGATATCCAGAGTCATGCTTATCTGGCCTTGCCTCATGTCCACTCTCCTCGATGGCTGTTATGTGGGCCGACAACCAACCCAGCGATCTGCTGACGATGCAGTACTCTTGCGGATATACCCGGAAGATCCTGTCTCAGCCAGCAGCGTCAGTTCGGCGATAGGCGGCTTTATGGGGGAATTATACCACTTCCCTTGCCCCTGATCGTGGCAGTGGATCAGGTCGAACAGCTCTTTCCAGAATGCACCGGTGCAGAGGCCGGACACGGCGGCGAGGTCGAGGCAGATGTCGACGATGGTGCGACCGATCGGGCGGGCGGATCTCGCTCTCGAGTTGCTCCAAAGAGGTTGCTAACGGGTTCACGACATTAATTCTAACTGGACGGGGCAAGCGGTTTTGCTATCGGTGTGTGGGGAAGCGGCTTGACGTGAGTTACGGCATGATCTGGAACATCGCCAAGGCCAGGGGTTTTGAATTCATCCGCTTTGATCGGAGGGCGAGGGCAGCGCACACGATCGGCCCGATAACGCGTTATGGCAATTCGGCGACCGTGCAGCGGCCGGATAGTCACTCGGCATCATCATCGCCGGGCCCACGGACTAGGGCGAGAAGACGTCGGAATTCCGCGTCATCGCTGTCACCTTTCCAAAAATTTACAAAGCGACAGACGATCTGAATATTTCCGGGTTCGTAGTGGCCGCTGCTGTCAATGCGATCCGGCGAAGGCAGAAGCTCCTTGTCGCAGTTTGGGTCGCGCGGAAAGTGAAATGGAATGCCGGTCAAAGCGCATCGACTTTCCTGCTTTTTTATTAGCTCCAGTAAGAGTTTCTCGAGTGCAAGACGAGTCATCCGTAGTTCCTTGTTTTTAACGGCTCGATCGACAATCTGGCCGTTAGACTAGAATTACGAACGGTCTGTTCGATGCCATCGGCCATTTCATAGACCCAGATACGCGTTGCATCG
>DATBKQ010000062.1:0-5247 GCA_036555825.1 Acetobacteraceae bacterium
CGAGGGCAAGCGCCGGAGAGGGTGCTGCCAGCACCATGACGGATGAGCCGACCGGCCCGCGCCGGCCGTCAACCCCTGCCGAACCCCCAGGGATTGGCAGGACCGCGCGGCGGCACATGCAGTGACCGCCGCGTCGCGACCGCCGCGCCAACCGCGGCGACCAGCGCTGCAGCCAGCCACTTCGTGCCCGGATCGTACCAATCGGTCCGCACCAGCAGCAGGAACACGATCGACACGCCCACCAACAGGCCGCCCATGCGCAGCCCGCGCCGCATCCCTAAGCCTGACAGCACCACGAACACCGCGTAGAGCGCGATCGCCGCCGCCCGCATCACCTCGAAGGCGCGCCACATCAGCGTGGTCAGCAGCTCGTCCACGAACCGCGCTGCGGCACGCAGCAACGCCTCGCACGCGGTCAGGAAGTTCTGCGGCCCGATCGCGTACACTGCAGCCATCAGCACCACGCCGCCGACCCACACCAGCCCGACGATCCTGCGGTCCAAGCAGCGCCTCAGAACCGCTCGACCCAGGGACGCAACTCCACCTCCCAGGTCCAGGCACTGCGCGGTTGCTGCGCCACGTGCCAGTAGGTTGCGGCGATCGCATCCGGGTCCAGCATGCTGTCCGGCTGGTCCGCCGGCTCGGTCCGCCCAGGATTGCGAATCGCGCCATCGATCACGAAATGCGCGACGTGGATGCCCTGCGGTGCCAGTTCGCGCGCCATGCTCTGCGCCAGCCCGCGCAACGCGAACTTGCCCATCGCGAACGAGGACGAGTTGGCATAGCCCTTGACGCTGGCGGACGCACCGGTGAACAGAATCGCGCCCGCCGCGCGCGGCAGCATGTGCCGCGCCGCCTGCTGGCCGACCAGGAAGCCGCCATAGGCGCTCACCGCGATCGCCCGCGCCACCGCTTCCGGGTCGAGTTCGGCGACCGGACCGCGTGCGCGGGCACTGGCGTTATACACCACCACATCCGGCACGCCTTGCGTCGCGATCACCGCATCGAACAGACCGCCCACTTCCTCGGCCTCGGCCGCCTCGCAGGCGAACGTGGTGGCCGCCGTCTCGTGCGCGAGCCCGGCCAGCCGGTCCGGAGTGCGCGACGCCAGCGCGACCTGCAGGCCATTGCGCGCGAACAGCCGCGCGAGCGATGCGCTCAGGCCGCTGCCTGCCCCGACGATAAGCGCCGATTTCAGTTCCATGGCCCGCCTCCGCTCTGTGTCGCCGCTGATCCGGCCTGCTATCATCGCCGGAAATCGCCGCGAGGAAAGTCTCGCCGGAGAGCGGAGGCACGTCATGCTGGGACTGATGCAACAGCAACCGCTATTGATCTCGACGCTGCTCAGGCATGCGGCGCGACATCACGGCACGGGCGAGGTGGTGTCGGCGACGGGGTCGGGGGACATGCATCGTTCCACCTGGGCGGAGACCGAGCGCCGCGCCCGCCAGCTTGTCCGCGCCCTGCAGGGGCTTGGTGTTCGCGCGGCGGACCGGGTCGGCACGCTGGCCTGGAACGATCATCGCCATCTCGAGGTGTACTACGCCACCTCCGGCATGCAGGCGATCTGCCACACCATCAATCCACGCCTGGCTGCAGGCGACATCGCCTACATCATCGACCATGCCGGTGACAGCCTGCTGTTCATCGACCCCGGGTTCGCGCCATTGATCGGCGGGATAGCCGGACAGATCGCGCGGGCGGTGCGCGGCGTCGTGGTCATGACCGATGCAGCCGGAATGCCCGCCCTCGATCTGCCAGGTGGCATGCGCCTCTTTTGCTACGACGAGCTGATGGCGGCGGCGGATGACGATTACACATGGCCCAGCTTCGACGAGAACACCGCGAGCGCGCTTTGCTATACCTCCGGCACCACCGGCCGGCCCAAGGGCGTGCTGTACAGCCACCGCTCGACGGTGATCCACGCCTACGCGATCGCGCTGCCGGACGTGCTGGACCTGCGCGCCACCAGCCGCATCCTGCCTGTGGTGCCGATGTTCCACGTCAACGCCTGGGGCATCCCCTACGCCACTGCACTCACCGGGGCGGCACTGGTGCTCCCGGGGCGTCATCTCGACGGCGCCAGCTTGGCGCGACTGCTCAACCAGGAGAGGGTGAGCCTGACATGTGGCGTTCCGACGGTGTGGCTCGGGCTGTTGCAGCACCTGCGCTCCAGCGGTGACAAACTCACCACCGTGAAGCGCATCATGACCGGTGGCTCCGCCGCGCCCCCATTGCTGATCGAGGCCTTCCGCGACGAATTCGGCGTCGCGGTCGAGCACGGCTGGGGGATGACCGAGCTCAGCCCGGTCGGCACCTATAACGCGCCGAGGCCGCCGCAGGCCGGCCTGACCGGGGATGCCGCGGTACGGCACATGCTGAAGCAGGGTCGCGTGCTGCCAGGGATCGACATGAAGATCGTCGATGGCGACGGCCGCGAACTGCCGTGGGACGGCAGGCAGTTCGGCGATCTGCTGGTGCGCGGGCCCTGGGTATGCAGCAGCTATTTCGGCGACCCGCCGGGCAGCGCCTGCGACCCAGAGGGCTGGTTCGCCACCGGCGATGTCGCGACCATCGATCCCGACGGGTACATGGAGATCACCGACCGCTCGAAGGACGTGATCAAGTCGGGCGGCGAGTGGATCAGTTCGATCACATTGGAGAACATCGCCGTCTCCCATCCCGACGTGGCGGAAGCCGCCGTGGTCGCCGCGCGACACCCGAAATGGGACGAACGGCCGTTGCTGCTGGTGGTCCCGCGGCCGGGCCACACGGTCGATCCGCGGTCTGTGCTGGATCGCTACCGGGACCAGGTCGCCAAGTGGTGGCTGCCCGATGCGGTTGTCGTGCTGGATGAGTTGCCGCACACCGCCACGGGGAAGCTGCTCAAGACCAGCCTGCGGGAGCGTTACCGCGACTACTACCAGGTGCCGGAGGCGAAACCGTCCTGAACCGGAACCGCACACCGGATTTTGCTGCGGGCGCGAAGGTTGCGCTGGATGGCGGTCCGCCATAGGTTCAAGCTGAGCACCGCCGGCCCGGCGGGCGCTCGACCACGGGGCAACAAACTCCACGCAGCAACAGGAACACGCGCATGAGCGGCTCGGCGAAGCGGTCCATCACGGTGGCAATGGACGGGTCCAACAAGTCGAGCAGCCTGCCGCTGCTGGAGGCCACGCTCGGACCGCCGGTGGCGGATATCCGCAAGCTGTACGCCGATCTCGGCATCTTCACCTACGATCCCGGCTACGGCGCCACGGCGTCCTGCGAAAGCAAGATCACCTATATCGATGGCGATGAGGGCGTGCTGCTGTACCGCGGCTATCCGATCGAGCAGCTCGCCGAGAAGTCCAACTTCCTCGAGATCTGCTATCTGCTGCTGAACGGCGAGCTGCCGAACGCCAAACAGCGCCATGAATTCGAACTCGGCGTCATGCGGCACACGATGCTGCACGAGCAGATCAGGCAATTCTACAACGGTTTCCGCCGCGACGCGCATCCGATGGCCGTGATGTGCGGCGTGGTCGGCGCGCTGTCGGCCTTCTACCACGACAGCCTCGACATCCACGACGCCGAGAGCCGCCGCATCAGCGCCTTCCGGCTGATCGCCAAAGTGCCGACCATCGCCGCCTGGGCGCACAAATACTCGATCGGTCAGCCGTTCATGTACCCGCGCAACGACCTGACCTATGCCGAGAACTTCCTTTACATGTTCCACGCCGTCCCGGCCGAGCCGTGGCAGAACAACCCGGTGCTGTCGCGCGCCATGGACCTGATCATGATCCTGCATGCGGACCATGAGCAGAACGCCTCGACCAGTACGGTGCGCCTGGCGGGGTCCACCGGCGCCAATCCGTTCGCATGCATTGCCGCCGGCATCGCCAGCCTGTGGGGCCCCGCGCACGGCGGCGCCAACGAGGCCGTGCTGAAGATGCTGAACGAGATCGGCCACGTGAAGAACATCCCCGACTTCCTCGAGGACGTGAAGGACCGCAACAATCACGCCCGGCTGATGGGGTTCGGACACCGCGTGTACAAGAACTACGACCCGCGCGCGCGCATCATCCAGAAGGCCTGCCACGATGTGCTGACCGAGCTGGGCATCAACGGCGACCCGCTGCTCGACCTCGCGATAGAACTGGAGAAGATCGCGTTGAACGACCGCTACTTTGTCGATCGCAAGCTGTACCCGAACGTGGACTTCTATTCCGGCATCATCCTGAAGGCGATGGGCTTCCCCACCAGCATGTTCACCGCGCTGTTCGCGGTATCGCGCACCGTCGGCTGGATCAGCCAATGGCAGGAGATGTTGGAGGACCCGCAGCAGCGGATCGGCCGGCCACGGCAGATCTACACCGGCTCGCCGCGGCGCGACTATGTGCCTGTCGAGCGTCGAGGCTGAACGGCCGGCGTTTTACCAGTTAAAATTCGTCGGCGATCCTCTTGTGGGTAAGTTTATCCACAAGCTGTTGACAGATCACCGCAGCAACGAAGCCTAAGTACCGGCCACGGAACGGTTTTGCCGAGGCACCGTCAGTGCTTTGGGGACCTTCCGGGACGATCTTAACCATTTGGATGAACGTTCCCCGCCAACCTGCGGCGGTATGTAGTTGATCTACATCCATAGGTTGTATAATGAGTTACCGCTAAAACTTTACGGGGAAGTCCATGCGCTCGTCTCAAACTTTGGATCGCCTGGTCAGGGAACGCTTGAAGGAATGGCCGCAACGTCCGCCCGGCGTGACGCGGGCGCCGCTGGGGCCGGACGCCTGGCTGCGGGGCCGGCCGGGCCACGAGTTGCACACCCATCCGTTTCTCAAGTTGCCGGGCAGCTCGCGCTACCGCACGCTGCCGGACGGGCTATGGTTCAATTTCGGCGGCACGCCGGACGATCCTTATGTGGACATCTTCGCCGTCGAAGCGTGTACCACCCTGCAGAACCTGCTGGACAAGCGCTCGCGCTTCGCCCCCAGTACGCACTCGCTCCTCGCGGTCTGTCCCGTGGTGTGGCTGCTCGCGTCGGTCACCCAAGGCGATCCCACGCCGCGGTGGAAGGTTACCGGCGTCATCCGCAGCGAACCCACGGCCAACCTGGTGGTTCCGGTGCGCAACATGCACGTGCTCTACGGTCTCAAGCGCGAACACTACGCGATGTTCGCGCGCTACCAGTTGCCGCATGCGCACGAATTCTTCGCCCCGATGGAGGCGCTCACGGCAACCGACGGAGCAAAGAGCCCAGAACTGCAT
>DATBKQ010000063.1:0-17795 GCA_036555825.1 Acetobacteraceae bacterium
TGGTGCCGCTGCACGACGCGCTGTTCACCGAAACGAGCCCCGCACCGGTGAAATTCGCGGCGTCGCTGCTCGGGAAGACGTCCGAGCACTGCCGCCTGCCGCTCGCGCCACTGATGGACAGCACGCGGACCAAGGTGCGCGCGGCGATGACCGGTGTTGGCCTGTTGAACTGACGCAAGAATACCACCACAAAGGGACGAAGGGCACGAAGATCGTTCTTTGTGCCCTTCGCGTGCTTTGTGGTGAACTTTGCCGATGCCAGACACGAAGACCAAGAAGGGCCTGATCTCGCACGGCGTCGCGGCGCAGAACCGCAAGGCGCGCTTCAATTATGCGATCAAGGACACGGTGGAAGCCGGGCTGGTGCTGAAGGGGCCCGAAGTGAAATCGCTGCGCAACGGCCGTGCCACGCTGTCCGATGCGTGGGCCGGCGAACGCGACGGCGAGATGTGGCTGTTCAATGCCTATATCCCGGAATACCAGGGCGGCGTGCTGTCGCGCTTCGAGCCACGTGCGCCGCGCAAGCTGCTGCTGTCGCGCAAGCAGATCCGCTCGCTGGCCGGCGCGGTGTCGCGCGAGGGTATCACGCTCGTGCCGCTGCAGATCCATTTCAACGACCGGGGGCGCGCCAAGGTGCTGCTGGGCCTGGGCGAAGGGCGCAAGAAGCAGGACAAGCGCGCGGCCATCGCCGAGCGCGACTGGCAGCGCGACAAGGCGCGGCTGATGCGGGCACGCGGCTGAATGCACGACAGGCTGATCGCGGCGAAGCAGCGCTGGGCGCGCGAAGGTCGGCGGCTGACAGGAACTTTCGGCGATCCCGCGCGGGATCGGCTGCCCCCAGGTCAACGGCTGGTGCGTGACTGGCCGGTGCTCGATCTCGGTGCGGAGCCGAACGTGACACCGCAGAAATTCCGCCTCGATGTCGACGGCGCGGTGGAGCACAGGCTCAGTCTGTCGCTGGACGAGTTCACGGCGCTGCCGCAGAGCGACAGCGTTTCCGACATCCACTGTGTCACGCAGTGGTCGCGCTATGACAATCGCTGGACCGGCGTGCCGGCGCGCGTGCTGCTGGACCTCGTGGGTCCAAAGCCGGAGGCGCGGCATGTCGTGTTTCACGCTTTCGATGGCTATACCTCGAACGTACGGCTGGAGCAGTTCGATCGGCCGGACGTATTCCTGGTGCACGCGTGGGAAGGCAAGCCGCTGAGCCGCGCACACGGCGGACCTGTACGTGTGCTGATCCCGCGGCTGTACTTCTGGAAGTCAGCGAAATGGCTGCGGCGCATCCAGTTCACCATCAGCGACCATCCCGGCTTCTGGGAACAGCGCGGCTACCATAACAACGGCGATCCGTGGCGGGAGGAGCGCTATGGCTGATCAGCCGGCGTTGTCACTCGCTCCAGCAGTTCCCGCACCACCAAACGGAACATGGCCTCGGTTAGCCGTCCGGTATTCGTATTGAGCCGCGACACATGATAGCTGTCCGCAAGCAGACGGCCGGCGGGCAGCGCATGCATTTCGCCGTGGCGAAACGGCACGCGTGCCGGGCGCAGACCATGCGCGCGCAGCACCGCGTTGTGCGCGGTTCCCCCCAGCGCCAGCAGGCCGCGCAGCCGCGGCATCGCGGCAATCTCTTTGGCGAGGAACGCGTTGCAGGCAGCCGCCTCGGCCGGCGTCGGCAGATTGCCCGGCGGAACGCAGCGCACCGCATTGGTGACGCGGCAATTCGCCAGCGCCAGCTCGTCCCGCGGGTCCGCGGCGTAGCGGCCGTGCGCCAGGCCGAAATGCGCTAACGTGCGGTAGAGCAGTTCCCCGGCATAGTCGCCGGTAAACGGGCGTCCGGTGCGATTGGCGCCGCGCAATCCAGGCGCCAGGCCTACTATCAAGATTTGCGCATCGAGGCTGCCGAAACTGGGAACCGGTGCATTGAACCAATCGGGATGCGCCGCACGGTTGACGCGCCGGTAGTCGGCGAGCCGCTGACAGATCGGACAGTCAGCCGGCGGTGTCGCACCGGGGCAGGCGGTCACGCCGCGTCGTGCGGATCGGGAAAGGGCTCGGCCGGCGTTTGCCGGAGCGGCATCGAACGCACTCTCGGTTCGGTCTGTCGCCTGGTGAATTCCGGCGCGATATCGGCGAGTTCCAGGAACTGGTCGGCTTGGCGCCGTAGCTCGTCGGCCACCATCGGCGGACTGGTGCGAATCGAGGAGACCACCGACACCCGCACCCCCTTGCGCTGCATCGCTTCCACCAGGCGCCGGAAGTCGGAGTCGCCACTGAACAGCACGGCGTGGTCGATTCGCGGCGCCAGCTCCAGCATGTCCACCGCGACCTCGATGTCCATGTTGCCCTTGACCCGCCGCCGGCCGGCAGAATCGGTGAACTCCTTCGCCGGCTTGGTCACCAACGTGTAACCGTTATAGGCGAGCCAATCGGTCAATGGCTTTAAGGGTGAATACTCATCCGTCTCCAGTACAGCGGAGTAGTAATAGGCACGGACAACGTGTGCCTTCCTGCGAAAGAACTCCAATAGGTTGCGGTAATCGACATCGAACCCAAGATTGCGCGATGCGGAGTATAGATTGGCACCGTCAATGAACAGAGCGATCCGTTCCGTCGGAAGAAAATGCATGGAAGTCAACCTCTCGAAGCAGCGGCAGAAACCAGTCGGAAAGCGCGCTGGCCGGCGAATGGGTGGATGCCGGGGCGATCGCGTAGTAAATCATCGCAGTTTCCTGCCGAAATGTGAACTGCCTGTCAAAGTTCGTTGCCTATGATCCTGATCAGCATAGGGTCGAATCTCCCTGGTCCTTTCGGGCGAACACCGCTCGATGCGGCACGCTCCGCGGTAATACAATTGAACGGATGGCCAGGGGTTAATCTGCGTGGCCTCTCACGGTGGTACAAAAGTGAACCCGTTCCGCCCTCCGGACAGCCGCTTTACATCAACGCCGTGGCCCATCTCGGCGTTGCCGCCGGAATTTCCGAGCCAGAGGCGGCGGAACTGCTGGTCCGGCTGCAGGCGATCGAGGCACGCGCCGGACGCATAAGGGGCGAGCGGAATGCCGCGCGCACACTCGATCTTGATATCATCGCGATGGGTGTGCACGGGCAGACGAAGCGCGCATCGCCCGACCCGGTTCTGCCGCACCCCCGGGCACATCTGCGAGCCTTCGTCCTGATGCCGTTGCTGGACGTCGCACCGGAATGGATGCATCCGGTGTTTCGCCGATCCGCAAGGGAATTGCTGGCTGCCCTGCCGCCGCAAGGCATCGCGCCGATCGGACCGGCACCGACTCAGCCCCCCTTGCGCTGAGCGGTGAGTCGACGCACGCACCGCACGTCGGTGATCGTCGCCTCCATCGTCCTTCCGGACATGCCGCCGCGCAGGAACACCCAGTCGATGCGGTCGCGGGAAAACCCAGGGATCTCCTCGCCCGTGCCATACCGCATCTGCCCGGCCATCGTGCCGTCGGCGGCGATCTCTACCGGCAACGCGGCAACCCGCGGCGGGCTGACCTGGAACGGGTAGTCGAACCGGCCGCCCCGGACCTCGATCGTCTCGGCCAGCTCGGGCGCCCCGCACTGGAACACCGCGCCGCTGACCAGCGTGTCCTGGCCGACATACGTGCCGTCGTACCGCGTGCCGGCAGGCGGCGAGGCGGGCGTCCCGGCGCAGCCAACCAGCACCGCGCATCCGGCGAGCAGGCGCAACCCAGGCATGCGACCCACATGGCGCCGCACGCCTGGGCATCAAGGCGGACCTGAGGCTTGCTTTGCGGAGGTGGCTCGCCTAGATCAACAGTTCGCCCAAGTCCAGCACCTGGAGGCAGAGCGCATGGCGCGCGTCACCGTCGAAGATTGCGTCCAGAAGGTTCCCAACCGCTTCGAACTCGTCCTGCTCGCCGCCCAGCGCGCCCGCAACCTGAGCCGTGGCGAGGAGCTGACCATCGACCGCGACAACGACAAGAATCCCGTCGTCGCGCTGCGCGAGATCGCCGACGAAACCATCGACCTGACCCGTATCGAGCAGGACCTGGTGAAGTCGCTGTCGCGCGCCCCGGAACCGGAGCCGGCGGACGAAGAGGTGCTGGACCTGATCCCGACCGACCAGAACATCTTCGGCCTGCAGGACGTTACGGCCGAGGAAGAGGCGGCCAGCCTGCCCGTCGAAGGCGAAGAGATGTCGCCCGAGGATCTCGAAGCGGCCATCGAGGCGGAGCTGGGCGGCCGTCCTCCCCGGTAAGGCTGCATGACAGCGGGGGGCGAAGGGAGCGCGATCACGAGGCCAACCCTCGCCCCGGTGTTCGCGCCCGACGGCCTGACACTCGCCGAACCGCCGACCCTCGCGCTGGCCGAGAAACTGCGTGCCTACGACCCCAAGGCCGATACCGGCGTGATCGACGCGGCCTATGCGCTGGCGTCGGAGGCGCACGCGACCCAGCGGCGCGACAATGGCGACCCCTATATCACCCATCCGGTCGCCGTCGCCGATATCCTGGCGGGCTACCGGCTGGATACCGCCTCGATCGCCACCGGCCTGCTGCACGACGTGATCGAGGACACGCCGGTCAAGCTGCCGGACATCCAGTCCCGCTTCGGCGGCGAGATCGCCGGGTTGGTGGATGGCGTCACCAAGCTCACCCGGCTGGAGCTGCAGTCCGATCGCACCAAGCAGGCGGAGAACTTCCGCAAGCTGGTGCTGGCGATCAGCCGCGATATCCGCGTTCTGCTGGTGAAGCTCGCCGACCGGCTGCACAACATGCGCACCTTGCACTTCGTGCAGGACCCCGAGCGCCGCCGCCGCATCGCGCGCGAGACGATGGAGATTTACGCGCCGCTCGCCGAGCGTATTGGCATGGACGCGGTGAAGACCGAGCTCCAGACGCTGTCGTTCGAACAGCTCGAGCCGGAGGCCTTCAACACCATTCAGGCACGGCTGAATTTCCTGCGCGGGCAGGGCGCCGATGTCATCGAGGAAGTACGCACCGAGCTCAAGCAGGTCTGCGAAGACGCCGGCGTGCAGGTGATCGAAGTGGCCGGACGCGAGAAATCCCCGTACTCGATCTGGGAGAAGATGCACCGGCGCAACGTCGCGTTCGAGCAGCTCTCCGACATCATGGCGTTCCGCATCGTGGTGCCGACCAAGGAGGCCTGCTACGCCGCGCTGGGGGCGGTGCACTCGGCTTATCCGGTGATCGCCGGGCGCTTCAAGGACTACATCTCGACGCCGAAATCCAACGGCTATCAGAGCCTGCATTCGGGTGTGACGCTGCGCGAACCGCGCAACCAGAAGATCGAGATCCAGATCCGCACCGCGGATATGAACGACGTGGCCGAGAATGGCGTCGCCGCGCACTGGGTGTACAAGGCACCGGACAGGCAGGCCGACCGCGGCGATGTGCAGCGGTTCCGCTGGGTGCAGGACCTGCTGGAAATCCTGGAGAATTCCGCCGCGCCGGACGACTTCCTGGAGAACACCAAGCTGGAGCTCTACCAGGACCAGGTGTTCTGCTTCACCCCCAAGGGGCAGTTGATCCAGTTGCCGCGCGGCGCGACGCCGGTCGATTTCGCTTATGCGGTGCACAGCCAGGTCGGCGACGCCTGCGTCGGCGCCAAGGTGAACGGACGGCTGCTGCCGCTGCGGCACCAACTGCAGAACGGCGACCAGGTCGAGATCATGACCGCCCGCGGCGGCACGCCATCGCCGCAGTGGGAGCGCTTCGTCGTCACCGGCAAGGCGCGCGCCCGCATCCGCCGCTTCCTCCACCAACAGCAGCGCCAGCAGCATCTGGACGCAGGCAAGGCGGAGCTGGCGAAGGCGTTCCGCCAGGCCGGCGTCGACGGCTCCGAGAAGGTGCTGGAGCCGGCGCTCAAGGCGCTGAAGCAGGCCTCCGTGCAGGATCTCTACATCGCGGTCGGGAACGGCAATATCGGGCCCAGGGACGTGGTGCACGCGGCTTATCCCGAGCTGCGCCAGTCGCCGCGGGCGCCGCGCATGGTGCCTGCGCCCCCGCCGCGGGCCGGCCGGCATGGCCATCGCACCGACTTCGATATGGAGATCACCGGGCTGGTACCGGGCATGGCGTACCACTTCGCCGGCTGCTGCCATCCGGTGCCGGGCGACGACATCGTCGGCATTGTCACCACCGGCAAGGGCGTCACCGTCCACGGCCGCGACTGCCCGACCCTGACCGGCTTCGCCGCCACGCCGGAGCGCTTCATCGAGGTGGACTGGAACTACGCCGCGCTGGGCGGCGCCCGTGCCCCCGGCAAGGCCCCGCATCACACCGCGCGGCTCAGCGTGATCGGCGCCAACGAGCCAGCCGCGCTGGCCAATCTGACCAACGCCGTCGCCAAGCAGGAGGGGGCAATCACCAGCCTCAAGATCGTGAACCGGCAATCCGACTTCATCGAGGCGCTGGTGGACGTCGATGTCCGCGACGTGGCGCACCTGTCGAAGGTGATCGCGGGTCTGCGCGGCGCGGTCGGCATCCGGGGCGTGGAGCGAGGGTGATCCTCGGACTTGGCTCCGACATCTGCGACATCCGCCGAATCGAGGCGGCGATCGCCCGCCATGGCGAACGGTTCCTGCTACGGGTGTTCACCGCGACCGAGCGCGCCAAGGCGGCCCGCCGTGCCGAGCGGATCCAGGCGGGCACTTACGCCAAGCGGTTCGCCGCCAAGGAGGCGGCGGCCAAGGCTCTCGGCACCGGCTTCCGGCGCGGCGTGTTCTTCTCGGACCTTGGCGTGGTGAACCTGCCCTCCGGCCAGCCGACACTGCGCATGACCGGCGGCGCGGCAACGCGGCTTGCGGCGATCACACCGGCCGGGATGATCGCCTCGGTCGCACTGACGATGACCGACGAGTACCCGTATGCCTTCGCCCAGGTCATCATCTCGGCGGAACCGGATCGGTAGCCCCCAAGCGTCCGAGGCGAACACGTCAGAGGGCGTGGATCACAGGCTCAAAGCAGGGAGCGTCACGCTTCGTTGCGGATTGTCGCGGCGGTTCATGGTATTGCCCGCCGGCAGCGAGATGGAGGCGACGGATGACCGCGGTCGGGCGTGTGTTGCCGGTCGCCTTGGTGCTTGCCACAGGCATGCTGGCCGGCTGCACGTATGATCCCTACACCGGCACCTATGTGCCGTGCTGCGGCTATTACGGCTATCCGCAATATGGTTACCCAAACTATCGCTACCCGCCGCCGTACTATTACGGGCCGCAGACCTCGCCATACTACATGGCTCCGCCAGCCGGTCAGCCAAGCGCTTACCCGGGCACCCCGCAGCCCGCGCCGCCGCCATGGCCGGGTGGATAACGGCTGCGTTTCGCATTGCAATACGACAGGCGTGTCGGTAACTTGCCCAATTGATGGGCAAGTGTCTTAGCGGCACCACAGTTGCGACGTCCCGTCTGCCGCCGATCCTGCTTGGGGGCGGCGTGCAAATCGACACGCCGGTGATCCTGGCGCCGATGTCGGGCGTCACCGACCTGCCATTCCGGCGTCTCGCCAAACAGCTTGGTGCTGGCATGGTGGTGTCCGAGATGATCGCCTCCTGGGCGATGATCCGGGAAAACCAGAAGACGTTGGCAATGGCGGAAGTGGACGGCGCCGGCGGCATCAGCGCGCTGCAGCTTGCCGGCTGCGAGCCAGCGGCGATGGCGGAGGCGGCCCGCCTCGGGGTGGCGCTCGGCGCCGACCTGATCGACATCAACTTCGGCTGCCCGGTGAAGAAGGTGGCTCTGGGCCAGCAGGCCGGCTCGGCGCTGATGCGCGACGAGACCGCGGCGGCGGCTATCCTGGCCGCCACGGTGCGCGCCGTCCCGGTGCCGGTCACGCTGAAGATGCGCATGGGCTGGGACCACGCGAACCTGAATGCGCCCCGCCTCGCACGAATCGCGCAGGACTGCGGCATCCGCATGGTCACCATCCACGGCCGCACCCGCCAGCAATTCTATAATGGCACCGCCGACTGGGACTTCATCCGCCAGGTGAAGCAGGCGGTCGATATCCCCGTGATCGCCAACGGCGACATCCTGACCGAGGACGATGCCGCCGATGCGCTGCGCCGCTCCGGCGCCGATGGGTTGATGATCGGCCGCGGCTGCTACGGGCGGCCCTGGTTCATTGCCCAGGTGGTGCATTTCCTGCGCACCGGGCAGCGCTTGGCCGACCCGCCTTTAGTCCAGCAGAAGGATGTGATAACAAGGCATTACGCGTCTATTCTCGACCACTTCGGCAGCTATGCCGGAGTCCGGCTCGCGCGCAAGCATGTCTCCTGGTATTCGCGTGGCCTGCCGGGCTCGGCCGAGTTCCGCGCTGCTGTGAACCGGCTCGCGGACGCCGATGCCATGCTGGCGCTGATCGCCGCATTCTACGACCGCCTGATCGCGCTCGGGGTCAGCCGTGCCGAGCCAATGCGCGGCGAGATGCTGGCGGAAGCCGCATGATCAATCCGTTGAGACGCGCCGTTGTCCAGGTGGAGGTACATCGCCGCGGCCTCGACACCGGGCAGATCCTCAGTGCCCTGCCGGTGCCTCTCGTGTTGCTCGATGCTGGCAACCACTTCGCTTATGCCAACCACGCCGCCGAGGAGTTTTTAGGCATATCGGTCACCGGTTTGGCGCAGCTTCGCCTGCGCGATCTGGTCCCGGAAGATAGTCCGCTGTTCCAGTTGGTCGAGCAGGTGCGCAAGACTGACGCGACGATCTCGGACCACGACCTGTCGGTAGAGAGCCCGCGCTTGAGTAAGCAGGGGATGACCGTACAGGGGTCGCCATTGCCCGAGAGGCCAGGCGCCGTCTTGCTGGTGCTGCAGGATTCCTCCGCCGCCCGGGCACTCGGTCGCCAGCTCGCCTTCCGCGGCGCCGCCCGCAGTGTCACGGGCATGGCGGCGATCCTCGCCCACGAGGTGAAGAACCCGCTCTCCGGCATTCGCGGAGCGGCACAATTGCTGGAGACCAGTGTCGATGCGCAGGACCGCGAACTGGCGGTACTGATCCGCGACGAGGCTGACCGGATCCGCGCGCTGGTGGACCGGATGGAAATCTTCGGCGAGAAGCCGATCGCGCGCACCGCGGTCAACATCCATCGCGTGCTGGAACACGTGCGCAAGCTGGCGCAGTCGGGGTTTGCCGCGCACGTTCGCTTCCATGAGGTTTACGATCCGTCGTTGCCGCCGGTCTGGGGCAATCGCGACCAGCTCGTGCAGGTGGTGCTCAATCTGGTGAAGAACGCGGCGGAAGCGGTGGCGGCGGCGGAGCAGCCGAATCCCGAGATCACGCTGATCACCGGCTTTCAGCACGGCATGCGGTTGGCTGTCCCTGGGACAACGGCTCGGCTCGATGTTCCGCTGCTGGTCACGGTGCGCGACAACGGCCCCGGCATCCCCGAAGACATCCGGCCGCATCTGTTCGAGCCGTTCGTCAGCAGCAAGGCCTCGGGCAGCGGATTGGGGCTGGCGCTCGTCGCCAAGATTGTCGGCGACCATGGCGGCCTGATCGAAGTGGACAGCCGCCCCGGACGCACGGAATTCCGGCTGCATCTGCCCGTCCTGAACGACGAGGAGGCCGACCCAGGATCCTGAGACCGATGACCCCGCCCACCATCCTCATCGCCGACGATGACCGCTCGATCCGCACGGTACTGACCCAGGCGCTCGGCCGGTCCGGCTATCAGGTGCGCACCACCGGCAACGCGTCTACGTTGTGGCGTTGGGTGGAGGATGGTGAGGGCGACCTGGTGATCACCGATGTGGTGATGCCGGACGAGAACGGGCTCGACCTCATTCCGCGCATTCGCAAGCTGCGTCCGGATCTGCGCATCGTGGTCATGAGCGCGCAATCGACCTTGATGACAGCGGTCAAGGCGACCCAGCGTGGCGCTTTCGAATATCTGCCGAAGCCATTCGATTTACAGGAGCTTCTCTCCGTCATCGGTCGTGCGCTGGCGGCTCCGGTGCAGCCCGCCTCAGTGGCTTCGGAAGCCCGCGATGCGGATGAGCGGCTGCCGTTGATCGGTCGCAGCCCGGCGATGCAGGAGATCTACCGCACCATAGCCCGGCTCACGACCGCCGATCTCACGGTGATGATCAACGGCGAATCGGGCACCGGAAAGGAACTGGTCGCGCGTGCGCTGCACGACTACGGAAAACGCCGCACTGGCCCGTTCGTTGCCATCAACATGGCGGCGATCCCGCGCGAGCTGATCGAAAGCGAGCTGTTCGGCCACGAGCGCGGCGCGTTCACCGGCGCCACCGCGCGAAACCAGGGCCGTTTCGAACAGGCCAATGGCGGGACGCTGTTCCTCGACGAGATCGGTGACATGCCGCCGGAGGCGCAGACCCGTCTGTTGCGCGTGCTCCAGGAGGGCGAGTTCACCTCGGTCGGCGGGCGTCAGCCGATCAAGGCCAATGTGCGCATCATCGCGGCGACGCATCGCGACCTGCGCAGTGCGATCCGCCAGGGGCTGTTTCGCGAGGACCTGTTCTACCGGCTCAACGTGGTGCCGATCCGGTTGCCGCCGCTGCGCGAGCGGGTCGAGGACATCCCGTTGCTGGCGCGCCACTTTCTGGAGCGCGCGCAGGACGAGGGGCTGCCGCTCAAGACGCTCGACCAGGCAGCCGTGGAGCAGCTCAAGCGCCACACCTGGCCGGGCAATGTGCGCGAACTGGAGAACTTGATGCGCCGGCTGGCCGCGCTGTGTCCGCAGGATATGGTCGGGGCGGAACAGGTGGCCAGCGAGCTGGTGGAGACCGAGCCGGCGGCGCCGGAGGCACCCGTGGCCGCCGGGCCGGAGCCGCTGGTCCGCGCGGTGGAGCGGCATATCCGCGAGTTTCTCGCCGCTCACGACGGCGGCGTTGCCCCTTCCGACATCTACGACCGGGTGATCGCCGAGGTGGAGCGGCCGTTGATCCGGCTCACGCTGGCGGCCACGCGGGGCAACCAGATCAAGGCGGCGGCCATGCTGGGCCTCAACCGCAACACGCTGCGCAAGAAGATCCGCGACCTCGAAATCCCCGTGGTGCGGGGGTTGATGTGAACGTGGCACCGCCACCGGCCTCGCTGAGGCCCGAACCGCCGAACGATCCGCCCCCTGTGGCAGAGGTGTCGCGGGCGCGTACGCTGCTCGGCCGTGTCGCCGATATTCTGCTGGGAAAAGTCGCGACGCTGCTGCTGGCCTCGCTGGCCTTCGCGGTCGGCCTGGCCACCTTCGTCATCCTGGCCAACGGCTCGCCATTGGGCCTGAAGCCGGGCATCGGCGTGGGGCTCGTGCTGGCCAATCTGTCGGCGGTGCTGCTGCTCGTCGCGGTGCTGGCCGGGCGGCTCACCCGCGTCTGGGTGGAACGCCGGCGCGGCTCGGCTGCCTCGCGCCTGCACGTCCGGCTGGTACTGCTGTTCGGTGGCGTCGCGGTGGCCCCCGCGATCCTCGTGGCGTGCTTCGCCGTCGCCTTCTTCCATTTCGGCATCCAGGGCTGGTTCAACGATCCAGTGCGCGACGCGGTGACCGAGTCGCTGCAGGTCTCGCGCGGCTACCTGGAGGAGCATCGCGACAACATCCGCGCGGTCGCGCTGGAGATGGCGAACGACCTGACGCGTGCCGGGCAGTTCCTGACCGCCGACCCCTCGGTGTTCGCCGAGGTGCTGGCCACCCAGACGACGCTGCGCGGCCTGACCGAGGCGGTGATTTACGACCCGCTGACCCGGCAGGTGCTGGCGGCGGCCGGGCTGTTTGCCGGCATGGGCCTCGAGCTGCCGTCGCAGGCGGTGACATCGCAGGCGCAAGGCGGCGATGTCGTGGTGCTGGCGGCGGGCGACGGCACGCGCGTGCAGGCGGTCACCCGACTCGACTCGACTCCGCCGCTGCTGCTGATGATCGGCCGGCCGGTGGATCCGGCGATCCTCGAGCACATGAAGCGGACCGAGCAGGCGGTGGCGGAATACCAGCGGCTGGATGCCAGCCGGTCGTGGCTCCAGGTGGCGTTCGCCTGGATCTTCGCGATCGTGGCGTTGCTCGTGCTGCTGGCCGCGGTGGCGATCGGGCTCGTGCTGGCGAACCAGATCGCCCGGCCGATCGGCGGGTTGATCCAGGCTGCCGAGAGGGTGCGCAGCGGCGATCTCGGCGTTCGGGTGGCGGAAGCGCCGACCGGCGACGAGCTGGCTGGTCTGTCGCGGGCGTTCAACCGCATGACCGGCCAGTTGGCCGCGCAGCGCGGCGAGCTGATGGAGGCGTACAGTCAGATCGATGAGCGGCGGCGGTTTACCGAGACGGTGCTGTCCGGTGTCTCGGCCGGCGTGATCGGCCTTGATGCGTCGGGCCGGATCGAGCTGCCGAATCGCGCGGCCGACGATCTGCTTGGGCTGGACCTGCTGTCGGCGATCGGACGCGAGCTGGCCGACGTGGCGCCGGAGTTCGCCGATCTGCTGCACGAGGCCGCGGCATCGCCCGAGCGCGCGCGTACGGCGGAAATCCAGATCGGTCCGCCGACCCGCCGCCGCACGCTGCTGGTGCGCATCGGTGCCGATCTGTCCGGCGGGCGTACCGATGGTTTCGTCGTGACCTTCGACGACATCACCGAATTGCAGTCGGCACAGCGCAAGGCGGCGTGGGCCGACGTCGCTCGCCGCATCGCGCACGAGATCAAGAACCCGCTCACACCGATCCAGCTTGCCGCCGAACGGTTGAAGCGGCGGTTCGCGCGCGAGATCACCTCGGATCCGGACACATTCAGCCAGTGCGCCGATACGATCATCCGGCATGTCGGCGACATCGGCCGCATGGTCGACGAGTTCTCCAGCTTCGCGCGCATGCCGCACCCGGTGATCAGGCAGGAGGACATCGGCCGCATCGCCCGCGAGGTGCTGGTGCTGCAAAGGACCGCACGGCCGCAGATCGCCTGGCACAGCGAGATACCCGAACGCGGGCCGACGGTGCCGTGCGATCGGCGGCTGGTCAGTCAGGCGCTGACCAATCTGTTGCAGAATGCCGCCGATGCGGTGGCGATGCGGGACCAGGCCGGCAGCATCGGCCTGCGGGTCGCGCAGGACGAAGAGGATGTTCGCATCATCGTGACCGACGATGGCATCGGCCTGCCACAGGAAGATCGTGCGCGGCTGACCGAACCCTATGTAACACACAAGCCAAAAGGCACGGGATTGGGCCTCGCGATTGTAAAGAAGATCATGGAAGACCATGGCGGCCGTTTGACGCTGGACGACCGGCACGACGGCCCGGGCGCGGTAGCCACGCTGATCCTGCCGGCGAGGGTGTCCGATGGCGTATGACATCCTGATCGTCGATGACGAACCGGACATCAGGATGCTGATCGACGGCATCTTGCGCGACGAAGGCTACGAGACCCGTGGTGCCGGCGATGCCGATGCGGCGATCGCCGCGTTCCGGGTGCGGCGTCCGTCGCTGGTCATTCTCGATGTCTGGCTGCAAGGCTCGCGCATGGACGGGCTCGGATTGCTCCAACTGTTCCAAAGCGAGGAACCGCAGGTGCCGGTGGCGATGATCTCGGGTCACGGCACCATCGAGATGGCGGTGCAGGCGATCCAGCAGGGCGCCTACGATTTCATCGAGAAGCCGTTCAAGTCGGACCGCCTGCTGTTGGTGGTGCGCCGCGCGCTGGAGGCGGCGATGCTGGCGCGCGAGAACGCCGAACTGCGGCTGCGCGCCGGCCCGGAAGCCATGCTCACCGGCGACAGCGCCGCGATCGGCGGTCTGCGTGCCGCCATGGAGCGGGTCGCGCCGACCGGCTCGCGCGTGCTGATCCAGGGACCCGCGGGCAGCGGCAAGGAGGTCGTGGCGCGCATGGTGCACGCGCGCTCACGCCGGGCCGAGGGGCCGTTCGTGGTGTTGAACTGCGCGACCCTGGCGCCAGGCCGGTTCGAGGAAGAACTGTTCGGTCTCGAGGCCGGGCCGGACCCGGCCGCGCAACCTCGCCGTGCCGGCGTACTGGAGCGTGCGCATGGCGGCACGCTGCTGCTCGACGAAGTCTCCGACATGCCGCTGGAGACGCAGGGCAAGATCGTGCGCGCCCTGCAGGATTCGACCTTCGAACGGCTTGGTGGCTCCTCGCGTGTGAAGGTGGACGTGCGCGTCCTGTCCACCACCAACAAGGACCTGCACAGCGAGATCGCCGCCGGGCGGTTTCGCGAGGACCTGTATTACCGCCTGGCCGTGGTGCCGCTGCGAGTTCCGGCGCTCAGGGAACGGCGCGAGGACGTGCCGCCTCTGGCGCAGCACTTCATGCTGCGTTCGGCCGAGACCGCCGGGATGCAGCCGCGCGAGCTGTCGGTCGATACCCTGTCGGCGCTGCAGGCGTACGACTGGCCCGGCAATGTGCGGCAGTTGCGCAACCTGGTGGACTGGCTGCTGATCATGGCGCCGGGCAGCACCGCTGACCCCATCCGCGCCGACATGCTGCCGCCGGAGATCGGCGCCAATGCACCGGCGTTGCTGAACATCGACCCGACCGCCGACATCATGGGCCTGCCGTTGCGCGAGGCGCGCGACCTGTTCGAGACCCAGTACCTGCAGGCGCAGTTGCTGCGGTTCGGCGGCAACATCAGCCGCACGGCGCAGTTCGTCGGCATGGAGCGCAGCGCGCTGCACCGGAAGCTGAAGCAACTCGGGGTGAATTCCGAGGAGCGGGTGGGGGGGTGAGGGTGCCTGTCGCGCTGGTCTGGTCAGCGCCCCTGCGAGCCTGTGCTTGACCCTAGCCATCGAGGCGTTACCTATAACGCCATGGCCAACACCAGGACAGCAAGAACCCGTGCCGCGAAGTTTCGTGACAGCCAACGCGCAAAGGGCCTGCGTCCTGCGACCATCTGGATCCCAGATATCCGTGACCCGGCGTATCGCGCGCGCCTGGACGCGGCATGTCGTGAGCTGGCCGCTCTTGCATCCGCTGAAGCTGAAGCGGATGCAGCAGCGGGGCTCGCCGATGCGTTCAAGTACATGCCGGGATGGCACTAGAGCCGAGGCGGCTGCGACGCGGCGCAATGGTGCTGGTGCGGCTTCCCGGCGACAAGGCGCGCCCGGCCGTGGTGCTGCATTCCGATGCGCTGGCGCGCCTGCCATATGCCACCGTGGTCGGCTTTACCACGGCTGCCCGTGCCGAGCCGGACCTCCGTCTGCCGGTGGCGCCTACGCCTGAAAACGGCTTGCAGCAGTTGTCGTTCGTAATGGTCGATTGGCCACAAACCATTCGCGCCGAACATATGGGCGAAATCATCGGCCACCTCGATCCGGTGACGCTGGAAGCGATCACCGGTCGCGTAGCTGTCGTGCTCGGCATCGGTGAGCCGCGAAGCATGATACCGCCCTGACCGCCGCTCCAGCGTCCTTCTTTCCTTAGCGCCGCAAGACCGCCCGCAGTTCATCAGCCCGAAAACTGCACAGCCATGACTCCCGATCAGCCACCCCGAAGCTGACGACCAGGCGCTCGCCATCGGGGTGCCAGGCCAAGCCGGCAGCATATTCCACAGTCTCGATGCCGAAAAAGCGGAAGCCTGGGCTGATCGCGCGCGACCTGTGGTCTGCATCGAGCCAGACGAAGCGGTGTGCGTAATGCGCCTGTCATCGATCAGCGCCACGTCATGGGTGATGGCAAGCCAGCCACTGTCAAAGCTGATCGCCCGAGATCCGCCGCGCAGGTGATCGACCGCCAGTACCGGGGTCAGCCTTGCGAGGGTACGCGCCTCCGCATCTCGCGGACCCACCCAGGAGCGAATGGCGCGTTGACTATCCGAGCAAGGCAGGCGAGGCGGGTTGGCCGGTCTTCAATACAGACACAGCACATGCACGGTCGCCCGCCGCGCTGTGTCGATCGCCTCGTCGCCAGACACCGCCAGGGCATCACCGTTCGCACCCTCGTGGCGCAACATGGCGTTCAGGGCGGAGGAACCTGGCCCGATGACCATGCCGGAAGCGGGGATGGCCGCGCGCACGGCGTGCAGCCGCGTGCTGTCCACCATGCCGCGGACTATTCCCACCACTTCGCCGTTGCGCGGATCGAGCATCGGGCCGCCGCTGAAGCCATGCCCGATCGCGGGCGCGTTGGCCCAGATGACCCGGCGCGGATCGGTCAGTTCCGCCGGGCCCGGCTGGAACTCCAGGTTCGCCATCACAGCCCAGGTTTCCGTTGGCACCAATGGGCCGCCGGACGCCGGGTAGCCCAGCACGAACAGCCGTCCGCCAGGACCGGCCGGGCGGCCGACCGGAAGGACAGCCGGCGGCGTTGTATGCGGCGCGCGCAACAGCGCGATGTCCTGGGTGCTGTCGGCCGCCACTGTCTGCGCCGTGGTGGGCTGGACCCAGCGCGAGGCGATGCGGATTCGCGAGCAATCCGCCACCACATGGGCCGCGGTCAGCAGGCTGCCGTCGGAAGCGACGAAGAAGCCGGTGCCGGCGATACCGCTGCCGGGCTTGTGCCGCTGGACCGAGGGCGGATCGGGGTAGATGACCTTGGGCAAACCATCCGGCGGCACCGCCTGCGGTGGGGCGACACGTGGCATCACCACGGGTTGCACCATGGGGATCGCGGGGACATGTGCCGCGGCAGGCGAGCCGGACCGGGCAAGCGCCGGGGCCGGCATGGCCGCGGCAGGCGGCGCGATAGCCTCGTCACGGGCCGCGGAGACGATGAAAATCACTTCGCCGCTGATGACGAAGCCGAGTGCGAGCCCAAGCAGATTGGCGACCCAAGGCGACATGCTGGCACAATCGCCGAGAACGGTTGCGCGGGTGTTGCAGACTGCCGTGAAGCGCGCCGATCTGATAGTATCCTTTCGGTGATCGGACGGAGGTTGGGATGGACGCCTTGCCGGAACGGGGATTGTCGCTGGGCCGGGCGGAGCGGCAGCGGATCCGCTCGGGGGCGTTCACCGGCCCGACCTCGGGGCTGGCTCCCGGCAACGTGCAGGCTAACCTGGTGATCCTGCCCCGCGCACTCGCCAACGATTTCCTGCGCTTCGCCCAGGCGAACCCGAAGCCGTGTCCGGTGCTGGCGGTATCCGAGCCAGGCGATCCCGGCTTCCCGACCCTCGGGCGCGATCTCGATATCCGCACCGACCTGCCGCGCTACCGCGTCTGGCGGCATGGCGAACTCGTCGAGGAACCCACCGACGTGACCCACCTGTGGCGCGACGACCTGGTGAGCTTCGCGATCGGCTGCTCGTTCTCGTTCGAGGAAGCGCTGATCGAGGACGGCATCGAGGTGCGCCACATTGCCTGCGGTTGCAACGTGCCGATGTATCGCACGTCCATCCCATGCGTGCCGGCCGGCGTGTTCCATGGCCCGTTGGTCGTCTCGATGCGGCCGCTGAAACCGGCGGACACGATTCGCGCGGTGCAGATCACCTCGCGGTTCCCTTCGGTGCACGGCGCCCCGGTGCATCTCGGCAAGCCGGAGATGATCGGGATCAGGGATCTTGCCCAACCCGACTACGGCGACGCGGTACCGGTGGGACCGGATGAGCTGCCGGTGTTCTGGGCGTGCGGTGTGACGCCGCAGGCGGCGGTGGCCGCGGTGAAGCCGGAGTTCTGCATCACGCACGCTCCCGGGGCGATGCTGATCACCGATCTCCGCAACACGAAGCTGGCGGCACTTTGATCGCATCGCCGCGCGAGGCCGTGGATCGGATCGAGGCGCTGATCCACCAGGAGGTCGGGCGCAATATCGGCGGGCTGTTCGCAGCGGCGAAAGGCGGACTGTGGGGCGCCGCTTCGGCGCTTGCCGGCGCGCCACGGCTCTCGGTCGGTATCCTTACCGGCTTCTATGTG
>DATBKQ010000064.1:0-12201 GCA_036555825.1 Acetobacteraceae bacterium
TCAAGCGGGAGGTGCAGGCGGCGCGCGCCAGGAACCTCAAGGCGCGCCTGCTGATACCGCTGACCCGCGGCCACGGCGGGGCGGCGCTGCAGTTCGAAATCGAGATGAAGGACCTCGACCAGCTCGATCAGTTCCGCCGCGAAGATGCCGGCCAATGGATGCACGCGTTCAGCGAAATCCTGATTGCGCCGCCTGAAGTGGCGATCCTGCGCGTGGATGACCAGGCAGGCTGATCGCCGATCCGACGTATGGCCGGCCTGGGGCTGGCCGTGATAGACGAGCTGTCCGGCCACATCACTGGGCGCCATGAACGACACAGCGTCTACCATCCGAGCCGCGCCGGCGCGGACCGAACATTTTGACGTCCTTATCGTCGGGGCTGGAATTTCCGGTGTCGGGGGCGCGTACCACCTGACGAAGCAGTGTCCCGGCTTGAGCTTCGTGGTGCTTGAGTCGCAGGAGCGCTTCGGCGGGACCTGGATCACCCATCGTTATCCGGGCATCCGCTCGGACAGCGACCTGCACACCTTCGGCTATCGCTTCAAGCCGTGGCGCGGCCCGCCGATTGCCACGGCCGAGCAGATTCTTGGCTACATGGGCGAGGTGATCGAGGAGAACGACCTGGCCCGCCACATCCGCTACCGGCACTTGATTTCCGCCGCGAGCTGGTCCAGCGAAACCAACCGCTGGACCGTCGAGGCTACCCGCACCGATACCGGCCAGGCGGTCCGCTTCACCGCCAACTTCCTGTGGATGTGCCAGGGCTACTACCGCCACGCGGAGGGCTATACGCCGCACTGGGACGGCATAGGGAGCTTCAAGGGCCGCATCGTCCATCCGCAGACTTGGCCGGACGATCTGGACTATCGCGGCAAGCGTGTGGTGGTGATCGGTTCCGGCGCCACCGCGGCCACGCTGATCCCGGCGATCGCCGGCGATGTCGGCCATGTGACCATGCTGCAGCGCTCGCCCACCTATTTCCGCGCCGCGCGCAATGCCAACGAGCTCGCCGACATGCTGCGCGAGCTGAAGATCGACGAGACCTGGATTCACGAGATCGTCCGACGCAAGATCCTGCACGACCAGGACGCCTTCACCCGCCGCACCTTCGAGGAGCCGGAGGCGGTGAAGCGGGAGCTGATCGAGGGCGTGCGCGCGCATCTCGGTCCCGACTACGACGTGGAGACGCATTTCACCCCGACATACCGGCCATGGCGGCAGCGCCTCGCCTTCGTGCCCGATGGCGACCTGTTCGCCGGCATTCGTTCCGGCAAGGCCTCGGTCGTCACCGACGAGATCGAGCGTTTCACCGAGACCGGCATCCTGCTCAGATCCGGCAGAACGCTGCACGCCGACATCATCATCACCGCGACCGGGTTCCACCTGTGCGTCCTGGGCGACATAGACTTCACCATCGACGGCAAGAAGCTGGATTTTTCCGATACGGTCACCTATCGCGGCATGATGTTCACCGGCATTCCCAATATGGCCTGGGTGTTCGGCTATTTCCGCGCAAGCTGGACGCTGCGCGCCGACCTGGTGGCCGACTGCGTCTGCCGGCTGCTCAAACACATGCAGCAAAAGGGCGCGCAAAGGGTCGAAGTGGCGCTGCGAGCTGAGGACAGGGACATGCCGCTGCTGCCGTGGATCGACACCGAGAACTTCAATCCGGGTTACATGCTGCGCGGGTTGCACCTGCTGCCGCGGCGAGGCGACAAGCCGGAATGGCAGCATACACAGGATTACTGGGCCGAGAAAGACGCTTTCCCGGCGATCAACCTCGACGACGAGGCTTTCGTTTACGCATGACAGGAGGAGCGAAGATGAAGGCAATGCTCAATGGCCGCCAGATCGCCGCCAGCGACGATATCGTCGAAGCCGGCGGCTATCACTACTTCCCGCCATCGGCGGTGCGCACCGAATGGCTGGAGAAGTCGCCGCGGACCGCGCACGACCTTGAGTGTCCGCATGGCGTGCAGTTCTACGATGTGGTGATCGGGGGCGTACGCCATGAGCGCAATGCCTGGGCCTATGAGTCGCCGCAGCCGAAGCTCGCGCAGATAAAGGACCGCTTCGGCTTCTGGGAGGACGTCGAGGTCCGCTGAGCCGAAGCACGATCGGCGATCGTGCGCTACAGTTTCGGCAGCCGATAGCGGTCCTGGGGATCGTCCCAGCCCTTGAAGCGCGGCTTCCGCTTCTCGGCGAAGGCGGCGCGCGATTCCATCAGGTCGCCCTTGGCGCCGTGCTCGTGCAGGGCGGCGGCCAGACGCTGCTGCTGTTCTGAGGGCTCCGGCCGCATCTGGCGCATCATGTGCACGGTGTTGACGCGCGAGGCCGGCGGAAGTGTCAGCAGGTGCTCGGCCATGGCCATCGCGGTCGGCATCAGGTCGTCGGCATCGGTCAGCCGGTTCAGGAACCCCACGTCGTAGAAGCGTTCGGCAGTGAAGCGAAAGCCCAGTGCCATCTCCATTGCGATGGGATACGGCAGGTTGGCGATATGGCCGTGATTGTAGCCGCCGAGTAGCCAGCGCTTCGCCTCGGAGACCTCGAACACCGCGCCACGTACCGCGACCCGCAGGTCGGTGCGTTCTACCAGCATGAAGCCGCCACCCATGGCAAAGCCGTTGACCGCGGCGATCACCGGCTTCTCCAGCGCGCCGGACATGAACGGGTCCTCGATGACCGGCCGCCGTCCACCCGGCGCGCCGTCGGCCAGTGACTCCTTCATGTCCTCGCCGGCACAGAAGGCGCGGCCGGCGCCGGTGAAGATCGCCACTTCGAGCCCCTCGTGGTGGCGGAACTCGGTCCAGGCCTCGGCGAGCTTGGTACGCATATCATGGTTGAGCGCGTTGAGCCGTTCCGGCCGGTTCATCCGCACGACCAGAATCTGACCATGGCGTTCGGTCTCGACGACAGGCATGATGGGGGCCTCCTTCGGCACCGAAGATGTCACCGCCGCGGACAACAAGCAAAACCAGGGAGGACCGGTCATGTGGCTGCGCACGATGCTGTGCCTGACGATGCTGCTTCTCGGCGGCTCAGCATCCGCCGAGCAGAGGGTACCGTCGGGGCATGCGGTGGTCGCTTGGCATGTAACCCTTGCCCCGAGCTGGTTCGATCCTTCCAGCGCACCACCGCAGATCACGCCGTTCGGCATGCTATATGCGATCCACGATGCGTTGGTGCGTCCGTATCCGGGCGAGAAGATGGGCCCGAGCCTCGCCGAGTCCTGGAGCGAAAGCGAGGATGGCCTGATCTACGAGTTCAGGCTGCGCCCCAACCTGAAGTTCCATAATGGTGATCCGCTGACCACGGAGGACGTGAAGTTCAGCTTCGATCGCTACGCCGGAGCCGCCGCGAAGACGCTGCATGAGCATGTCAAGCAGGTGGAAATCGTCGATCCGCGCGTGGTGCGGTTCCACCTCGATGTGCCGTGGCCCGACTTCATGACCTTCTTCGGCACCACCGCGAGCGCCGCTGGCCTGGTGCTGCCCAAGAAGTATCTTGGCGAGGTCGGCGACGAGGGCTTCAAGAAGCACCCGATCGGCGCCGGCCCGTATCGGTTCGTCAGCAGCAAGCCGGGGATAGAGGTCGTGCTGGAGGCATTCCCCGACTACTGGCGTCGGGTGCCGAACGTGAAGACGCTGGTGATGCGCAGCGTGCCCGAGGCCACGACGCGGGCGTTGATGGTTCGCACCGGCGAGGCCGATATCGGCATCGCCCTCGACGGTCCCGATGCGGAAGGCCTGCAAAAGGCCGGTATCCAGATCGTCGCGTCGAAGCACGCCTCGATCTTCTGGATCGAGTTCCCCAGGCAGTGGGATCCGAACTCGCCGTGGCACGACAAGCGGCTGCGCGAGGCAGTGAACTACGCGATCGACCGCGCTGGGATCAATCATGCCGCCTGCCTGGACTTCTGCCCGCCAGCCGGCGTCATTGTGCCGCGGGTGATGGAATTCGCCTTGCAGGTTCCGCCGCATCCCTACGATCCGGCGAAGGCGAAGCAGTTGCTGGCCGAAGCCGGGTATCCCAACGGGATCGACGTCGGCGACTTCGCGGCGATCCCGGGGTTTCCCACCGTGGCAGAAGCGGTAGTCAATGATCTGAACGCCGCCGGGATCCGCGTCAGGCTGCGCCAGATGGAGCGGGCGACGTTCTATGCCAACTGGCTGGAGAAGAAGCTGCCTGCGCTATATATGACCGCGTCCGGCAACTCGGGCAATGCGGCAAGCCGGGTGGAGTCGTTCATCTGGTCCAAAGGCAGCTACGCGAACGGCGGCTATTCCGATATCGACGCGCTGTTCCTGCGTCAGGCCGGCGAGCGCGATCCGGCACAGCGCGAAGCCATGCTCGACCAGATCCAGCAACTCACGATCGACCGCGCAATGTTCGCGCCGATCATGGACCTGCGCGCGCTCAATGGGGTCGGCCCGCGCGTGACACGACACACGATCACCGAGGTCTGGATGAGTCCCTTCCCGTCGTATGAGGACATGGAGATCAAGGAGTAGAGGCAATGCCGAACAACCAATCGTCCTACATCTACGTGGGTTATGCCGGCGAGACCGGACGCGGCCGCGAGGTCCATTCCGGCCTGCACCGGCTGACCGACGGCGACAACGAATGGCGGCCACTGCACGCCGGTCTTCCCGAACGCCCGGCGATCCGGGCGCTCGCGGTGCATCCGCTGCACCCGGAGATCATCTACGCCGGCACGCAATCCGGCCCGTATCGCAGCAACGATCGGGGCGAGCACTGGGAACGCGTGAACGTCGCCGACCATGGGCAACCGGTGTGGTCGATCACCTTCCATCCGCATGATCCGCAGGTGATGTTCATTGGATACGAGAACTGCGAAATCCAGCGCAGCGACGATGGCGGCGAGCACTGGACGCGTCTGCCGGTCAGCGTGCGCTTCCCCGAGATCACCACCGCGCCTGGCGCCAATCCGGCCAAGCGGGTGCTGATGCTGGATGCGAGCGTGGAGAAGCCCGACCATCTGTACGCGGCGATCGAGGTCGGCGGCACGATTCGTTCCACCGACGGTGGCGAGCACTGGGAGCAACTCAGCCACGGGCAGTACCTGAACGACGATGCGGTGGACATGCACGGCGTGCTGGTCAGCCGCTGGCGTCCCGGCACGGTGATCGGCATCGGCCGCGCCGGCATGTTCCACAGCGCGGACGGAGGCGATCACTGGCGGCACGTGAAGCTGGAGCCGCTGAACGCCAAGGGACAGATCTATTGCCGCGACATTCGCGAGGTGCCGGGCAATCCGCGCAAGGTGTTCGTCACCGGCGGTGCGAACTTCCAGAGCGACACCGGGGTCCTGCTGTATAGCGGCGATGCCGGCGACACGTGGTCACGCGTCGGGATGGACGTGCAACCGCCGCACACACTGTTCAAGCTCGCGTTCGATGAGCGGCAACCCACGCTGATGTCGGCGGCGACCAATGGCGGTGAGGTGTACAACAGCCGCGATGGCGGCGAGACCTGGTCCGCGCTACCGCCCCCCTCCGGCGGCACCCAGATCTATGCGCTGGCGCGCGGGTAATGGACTTTGCGCTGACCGGATATCAGCGATGCCTGCAACGGCGCTGCCTGGAATTGGCAGCCGACTTTGCCACGCGTTCTGCGGAGCATGACCGCGACGCGTCGCATCCGATCGAGAACTACGACCGGCTGCGACGCGAAGGCTTCCTTGAACTGACGGTTGGGAAGGAATGGGGCGGCGGCGGGGCGAGTTTCCTCGACCACACCATCGCATATGAGGCGCTGGGCCAGGGCTGCCCCTCGACCGCGCTCGCCTTCAACATGCACGCCTCAGTGGTAATGCCGATCCTGCAAAGCCCGGAGGTCGGCGCTGAGACCAAGGCGATGATCGCCGATCTGGTGGTGCGACAGCGGAAGCTGATCGGCGGCAACTTCTCCGAGCCTGGCACCACGTCGCTGATCGGCGAACGTCCGCTCAGCGCGCGGGCGCGGCGCGTGGACGAGGGCTACAGCATCAGCGGGCGCAAGATGTTCGCCTCGATGCTGGAGGCGGCGGACTACGTCATGGTGATGGCGTATCCCGACGATGCGACGGAGCCATTCTCCGGCATGCTGCTGCTGGTGCCACCCAAGGCTTCCGGACGCTGCGTAAATGCCAACTGGGACACGCTGGGCATGCGCGCGACCCGCAGCGACTCGCTGGTGCTGAAGGACTGCCGCGTGCCGGAGAAGGCGATGCTGTTCCGCGCCGACGATACGCGGCGGTTTCGCCACGACTACCTGAACTGGTTCTGGGGCTCCTATACCGCCGTGTATCTCGGCATTGCGGTTGCCGCGTATGACGAGCTGCGCCGGGTGATGCACACGCGCCAGGCGCACGGCTACGCGCAGCCCTTCGCCTACCATCCAGACGTCCGCCGCCACGTCGCGGAACTGAGCGTGGATCTGGAAGCGGCACGGCTGATCACCCATCGCTCGGCCTGGCTCAGCGACACGCAGGGACCGACGGCGGAAACCACCGCCGCGCTGTATCGCGCGAAGTACATGGTCGGCGAGGCCGTGAGTCGGATCACCCGCGTCGCGCTCACCCTCGGGGGCGCGCACGGGATCTTCAAGGGTTCGCGGCTCGAGCAGTTGTTCCGCGATGGCGCGATCGCGCCGATTCAGCCGCCACCAGCCGATTTCTGCCTGTGGAGCATTGGTCAATATGAACTCAGCCTCGATGAAACCGATGTGCTGCCGCCGATGAGACCTGCGAAGCGCAAAACCACAGATGAACACGGATGAACGCAGATAAATGTGATCAAGTTCGCTCGTGTGCTCCTGATCGAAGAGCAATTCCCACCTGATCGCAGCCTACGCCGCCTCTGCGAGCTGCCTCGGCAGATAGATCGCCGTGTGTGTCACTCGCGCCAGCGGTGTTCGATCGTCCGCCAGCACCAGCGCGTCGACCTCGACGAACTTGTGTCCCTTGTGGACGTAGTTCCGGGTGACTTGCGCCCGTGCGCTCAACGTGTCGCCTATCCGTGCGATGCCGAGGTTCTGCACCTTGCTGCCGACATGCATCCACGCCGGCAGCACCACGTTTTGCGACAACACCCAGTTGCAGCAGCGCAGAACCGTGCCGGGATGCACGATGCCTTCCCGCGCATACAACGGATCGGTTTCGCGCGTGTCGATCAGGTCCTGGGCGTGGAATTCCGCGGTCACCGCCAGCGGAGCCATCCCCAGCCACCTTCCCACCGTCAGCGACTGTTCGTCCGCCGCCGGTCGCGACTCATGCGGGGGTGGCGTGGCCGCCTGGAACTCCGTCATCACCGGTGCCACGACTGAGGCCGGCAATGCGGCGGAACCGGTGGCGCACAGTTCGCCGTGGCTCATCACCCGCAGCGACAGGCCGCCTTCGGCCTCGTCGGCAACGATCTCGGCGATGTCGCCCTCGTACACCGGTTTGCTGAACCGGCAGTCGCCGGTGCCGCGCTCCAGCCAGGCGCGGCCCCAGCGCGCGACCGGCTGGTGCGTCATATAGGCATAGACATGCACGCCGCCCACCAGCCCGCCGCGGAAGCCGAAGCGGCGGGCGGTCTCATCGTCGTGGATCTTGTTCTCCGACCCCTTCGCCGTGTTGTAGGCGGAGACGCGGTAGGGCTGGAGCGCCATCACGCGAGTGCCCAGACGCCCACTTCGTAACCCGGCACAAAGTTCCGATTGTTCATTTCCGGGTTCCGGTTGACGAAGGTCCGGTTGAACATCGGATGACGCATGCTGCGCGTCTCATGCTCGATCTGGAACAGCGACTTGTTGGTGTCGACATCGACGATATCGACGAAGCGATACTGGTGCTGATCGCTCTCCTCGGTGATCAGTCCGCGCTCCACCAGCTTCTTGTGCGGGCCGGAGAAGTCGGTGAGCGTGATCTGGATGTGGTGGCCGTCGTACGGCGGCAGCGGGCGGGCGGTCTCGCGATAGATCGCCTTGCTGTCGGCCGAGGTGCTGGCCCACGCATACGGCCCGCGCTCATCGTTCGCCACGCCGGCGATGCCGCCGAGGATCTCGGTGTAGAACTGTGCGATCTTGTCCAGCTTTGTGCCGGCCGGCACGTCGAACTCGACATACGGCATGCCGAGACGCAGCGGTCCGAAGTTCTCCGGCTCCGGCCCGTGCATGCGGATGCGATTGCCCCACGGGCAGGTCGTCTCCACGACGTTGCCGACCTGCCGGTAGCTGAACTGTGTGCCCTCCAGGAACTTCCTGGCGTATTCCAGCCGCTGCAGCAGCGCCTCGAGATCCGGCACCACCAGCCCGGTCGTGCCGCGCACCACCTGCGGCGGGTTGCGCGTCGGCAGGTGAAACTGACCGCGGCCGACATTGACCCACATGTTCTCCAGGCCCGCCATCAGATACGGATCGCGCGTCAGGCCAAGCCCCATCAGGTAGAAGGCGACCGCCTTCGACTGGTCGGGCACGGTGACGTTGACGTGCCCCAGTTCGACGATGTTGCCGAGGTCCTCGACCGTCCGGTCGAACTGCGGCTTGGTCATGACCGTGTCGTTCATTTCCAGGGGTCCCCTCTGCCGGAATTTGGCGTCATGATACCGCCGGTAGGCGGTGACGGTCCATGGGAGGGAACAGCGATGACGGACCTGGCGATGGGCTGGGCGGAGTGGGCGAAACATGACGGCGTGGCACTCGCCGAACTGGTGCGCACGCGCCAGGTCAGCGCGCGGCAGGTTGCGAACCAGGCGGCGGAAGCCGTCGCGCGGCTGAACCCGAAACTGGAAGCGGTCATCGAGCTGTTCGACGACGTGCGCGCCAATCCTGACGCGGACGGACCCGACCAGTCGGGCGGGCTGTATGGCGTGCCGATCTTCCTGAAGGACCTCGGCTCCGGGCTGAAGGGGCGCACACAGGACTCCGGCTCGGCCTTCACCAAGGGCACGCGTATCGCCGCCACCGATCCGACGGTGGAAAATTATCTGCGCGCCGGCCTCGTGCCATTGGGGCGTTCGACCACGCCCGAGTTCGGCATGACGTTCGACACCACCACGGACTACCGCGGCGAGGTCAAGGTGACGCGCAATCCATGGAACCTTAGGCATACCCCGGGTGGTTCGTCCGGCGGTTCGGCGGCGGCGGTCGCGGCGGGCATCGTGCCGCTGTCGATGTCCTCGGACGGCGGCGGTTCCACCCGCATTCCAGCCTCATTCTGCGGCCTGGTCGGGCTAAAGGCGTCGCGCGGCCGGGTGCCCCCGCCGCTGGCGCGCAACGAATACGTCGCCCGCGTGTCCATCGAGGGTGTGGTCTCGCGCACCGTGCGCGACACAGCGGCCACGTACGACTACCTGACACGCGTCCCGAACGGCGGGTCATTCATCAGGATGGGGCCGCCCGCCGGCTCCTACCTCGATGCGATCGCGCGTGAGCCGAACAGATTGAAGATCGGCCTGTCCACCGCGCGCTGGGGCCGCGGCACCGACACCGATCCGCAGGTCGCGGCTCGCGTGCGCGAGATGGCGCGCGTGCTGGAATCGCTCGGCCACACGGTCGAGGAACTGAACGATGATACGATCTGCGACTGGCCGACGATGTGGCGGACCTACATCGCCGGATGGCTCAGCAGCCGCCTGATGTTCACCATGATGGCGGCCGACAAGGGCATCCCCACCAGCGAGCTCAGGAACCTGCTGAACCCGATGACCTACCGCCACTACGAGGCGGCCGACGGCTACGATCGGTTCGACATCCTGCGCATGATGAACGGCAACAATACCGTCACGCGCCAGTTCGGCGCGCTGATGGACCGCTACGACATGCTGCTGACGCCGACGCTGGCGATCCGTGTGCCGGAGGCGAACGGCCCCTACTCGCTGCTGCGGGACGAATCGCTGGATCCATGGCTGGAGCGGTTGGCCAACGCGTGCCGCTACACCATGCCGGCGAATGAGACCGGGCTGCCGGCGATCAGCCTGCCGGCCGGCCATGACAGCGACGGGCTGCCGATCGGCGTGCAGCTCTACGGCAACTTCGCCCGGGAGGACCTGCTGCTGCAGGTGGCGGCCCAGGTCGAGCGCGCACGCCCGAATTGGTTCGGCAACGTCCCGCCGGTGCATGTGATGCATGCCGGCTGACTGCAAGAACCCCCTCTCCCGCTCGCGGGAGAGGGTTGGGGTGAGGGTGCTTGTGACCTCCCCGACGTTCCTGCGCCTTTGGGCGATTGGCGGCTGCGTCAACGCGATGCGCTGGTTCGAAGTGCTGGCGGCGGCGCTGTTCACCCTCGATATCACCGACTCAGGGTTTGCTGTCGCCGTCGTCACCGCCGCCCGTACCCTGCCGATGCTGTTCCTGGGCGCGTTCGCCGGGGTGATGGCCGAGGCAGTGAACCGCAAGCGCGTCCTGGTCGCGGGGCAGTTCGTTACCTCGGCCGCCTCGGCTACTGTCGCGCTGCTGGCCATACTGGGTGCGGCGCGACCGTGGCACGTGGCCCTGGCAGCCTTGATCGCCGGCATTGTCTGGTCCACCGAGATGTCCACCCGCCGGCGCATGGTCGGCGAATGCGTGCCGATGGCGCTGGTACCACGTGCGCTTGCGCTCGACACGCTGACCAACTCGATCACCCGAATGGTCGGTCCGATCGCAGCCGGCACGCTGTATGAGTTCACCGGTCTGGCCGGCGCGTTCACGCTGTCGGCGCTGCTTTACCTGCTTGCGGCCGTACTCGCTGCCGGATTGCGGCACGAGCAGGAGAGCCGGAAATTCGTACTCGGCCACGTGCCGCGCGACCTGACCGAGGCGGTCGGCTTTGCACGCGGCCACGCGGTGATTGCCGGCGTGCTGCTGGTGACGATCGCGATGAACCTGCTCGGCTTTCCCTACTCGGCGTTGATCGCACCGATCGGCCGGGATCACTTCATGGTGTCGCCGGCGCTGGTGGGCATGATGGCGGCGGCCGAATCGTTCGGCGCGTTCCTGGGCGGCCTGTGGCTCGCCGGCGGCGATCCGCCGGGCAAGGGACGCATCCTGATGGTGGGCGGCTCGCTGCTGTTCCTGGTCTGCGCCGCCCTGATGCCACTCGCACCGTTCTTCTGGCTGGCCTGCGCCCTGCTGGTGATCGGTGGCTTCGGCTCGGCCGCGTTCGCCAACATGCAGACCTCGCTGATCATCACGCATGCACCACCGCATATCCGCTCGCGGCTGATGGGGCTGCTGACCGTGTGCATCGGCGCGGGCCCTCTCGGCATCCTGCTGGTGGGCGCGCTCGCCAGCCTGCTTGGCCCACTCGGCGCGGTGGATGCGATCGAACTCGCCGGGCTTGCCGCGGTTGCCACGGCGGGATCACTATGGCGGCGAAGGGAACAACGCCAGCCGGTCCTGGTGGCTCGCAAGGTGTAGTGGCTGGCCTTTGTTTGAGCGCGTGATTCAGACCTCCGGCGATTCCGCCCCCGGTCACCACGCGCAATGGAGGAGAACGCCATGCAAGACGCCAGCGCGGACGTGCAATTCCTGTCCGGTATCCGTGTCGTCGATTTCACCCAGTTCGAGGCGGGGCCTTCCTCGACGGAGGCGCTGGCCTGGCTCGGCGCCGAGGTGGTGAAGGTCGAGAACCCGAAGACCGGCGATCCTGGCCGGAGGCTGCGTCCGGGCAAGCCGGACGCCGACCCGTATTACTTCCAGCAGTTCAACGCCAACAAGAAGTCGATCACCGTCAATCTGAAATCGCCGCGGGGGCTGGCGCTGGTGAAAGACCTGCTGCGCAAGGCCGATGTGTGCGTGGAGAACATGGCGCCGGGCACGATCGAGCGTCTTGGCCTGGGCTATGACGATGTGAAGGCGATCAACCCGGGCATCATCTACTGCCAGGTGAAGGGCTTCGGCACCGGCAGCCCATATGAGAAGAACCTGGCGTTCGACATGATCGCGCAGGCGACGGGCGGCACCATCAGCGTCACCGGCGAGAAGGGCCGCATGCCGGTGAAACCCGGCCTGTCACTGGGCGACACCGGCACCGGCATGACGATGGCGATCACCATCCTCGGCGCGCTGTTCCGCCGCGCGCAGACCGGCGAAGGACACCGGCTGCAGGTGGCGATGCAGGACGCGATGCTGCACTACATGCGGACCAACTTCGCGACCCAGGCGCGCTCCGGAAAGGCGGTAGAGCGCGACGGCGCGCATTCGGGTGGCGGCAGCAACGCGCCGTCCGGGCTGTAT
>DATBKQ010000065.1:0-5856 GCA_036555825.1 Acetobacteraceae bacterium
GTGCAGAACCTGACCAGCAGCGAGAGCGCGCGCACGATCGTCGGGGCGATCGTGGCGATGAGCCATCAACTGCGGCTGGAGGTCACCGCCGAGGGGGTGGAGGCGGAAGAGGAGCTGGCCTTGCTGCATTCCGAGCACTGCGACCAGATTCAGGGCTTCCTGCTGTCGCGTCCTATTCCGCAACAGGACGTGCGGAACTACCTGCTGGCGTGCGCCGGATAGAGCGGGATGACTTCCGATAGGCGAAGTCATCCTGCTCTATCTCTGTGTTTGGTCGCGCGATTCAGACCTCCGGCGATTCCGCCTTCGGTCATCGCGCTCTGACTTGCCTCATTCGGCCGCCTTCGCCACCCCGGAGACGCGCGTGCGGGTGCGCAACGTGACGAACTCCTCGGCGGCCGTGGGATGGATGCCGATCGTGCGATCGAAGTCGGCCTTGGTCGCGCCCATCACGATGGCGATTGCCAAGCCCTGCATGATCTCCGGCGCGTCCTCGCCCAGCATGTGCGCGCCCACAACCTTCTGCGTCCGCTGATCGACCACCAGCTTCAACATGCTCTTGCGCGCACGGCCTGACAGCGTGTGGCGCATCGGCGTAAACTTCGATACGTAGACATCGACCGGTCCCTGTGCGGCCGCCTGCTCTTCGGTCAAGCCACAGGTCGCGATCGGTGGGGTGGAAAACACCGCGGTCGGCACGTTGCGCAGCGAAATGCCGCGCGGGCTCTTGCCGAACAGGGTGTCAGCCAACGCGTGTCCCTCGGCGATGGCCACCGGTGTCAGATTGAGCCGGTCGGTGACGTCGCCCATGGCATAGATGTGCGGCTGGCTGGTGCGGAGGTTCTGGTCCACCAGCACCGCGCCCTTGTCGTTGGTGGCCACGCCGATGTTCTCCAGGCCCAACCCGCTGGTGGCCGGCGTCCGCCCGGTGGCGAAGAACACCAGATCGGAGCGCAAAACGGTTCCTTCCGCGAGTGCGAGCACACGCTCAACCCCGGTGGTTTCGAGCGCCGCGGGGTGGCTGTTCGGATGCAGTGCGATGCCCTGCGCACCGAGTGCCTCCACCAGCGATTCGCGCAGGTCGATGTCGAAGCCGCGCAACGGCAGGGGCTGCCGATACACCAGGTCCACATGGGCACCGAGCGCGGCGAAGATGCCGGCGAACTCGACCGCTATATAGCCGGACCCGAGGATCGTCACCCGTTCGGGCATGCGCGGCAGATAGAACGCATCGTCGGAAACGATCCCAAGCTCCGCCCCGGTGATCGGCAGGCGCATGGGATGGCCGCCTGTGGCAATGACGATGTACTGGGCGGTCACGCGCTTGCCACCGACATCCAGCGCGTGCGGATCGATGAAGGTGGCGCGTGATTCGAAGATGGTCACGCCCGCATTATCGAGCAGACGCTTGTAGATGCCGTTGAGCCGGCCGATCTCCTTGTCCTTGGCGGCGATCAGCTTACGCCAGTCGTGTGGCCCTTTCTTGATCTGCCAGCCGAAGCCGGCGGCGTCCTCGGCCCAGGCGCCGTATTCGCCGGCCTGCACCAGCAACTTCTTCGGCACGCAGCCGACATTGACGCAGGTGCCGCCCCAGAAGCGCTCCTCGGCGATCGCAACTCGCGCGCCGTGGCCAGCGGCGATCCGGGCACAGCGCACGCCGGCCGAGCCGCCGCCGATAACGAACAGGTCGAAGTCCATACCAGGCCTCTGAGTACAGTTTTCTGATAAAGATTAGGGCCGCTGGTGGGGGTCGCCTAGGGTCCCGACGTGCTCCAGGTCTTGAAGTCGGAGTCGGACACAGTGGGCAGCTTCTTGAGGAAGCCGACAATGGACCAGATTTCCTGATCCGGTACCCCGGTTGCGCCGAAGCTGGGCATCGCCGTCATCCGGATGCCGTTCTTGACGACCCAGAACAGCTCGGCCGGATCGGCACCGCCGACGACATCCTTGAGATCGGGTGGACCGGGGTTGATGCCTTCAGAGAACTTCGCCCAGGTCATGCCGGGAGCGCCATGGCAGGTGACGCATCCACGCTCGAGGAAGGCATGTGCGCCGGCACGGACGAGGGCGGGATCGTCGAGAGCGCGTGGCGCCGCGTCGTTTGCATGCCGGTCAATGGAAGCGCTGCGTATGTGCTGCAACGCCCAGGCGACGAAACCATTGTCCTGAGTGCTCGCGGCGACGTCGTAGAAGCCGCCGAACAGAAACACGCAGGCGCCGACCACTACGATGATCGCCAAGGCGCCAATGAGAGCAAGAAATCGCACCTTGGCTCCTCCGATGATTGTTGCCGAAGGCAGTCTGCTCAGTCACCGCGCTGGCCGCAAGACACTCGGCTTCGCAATATCGCGGCGTGGCGTCATTTTGACGCGCCGCGTGCTACCACTTGTAGGCATGCTGATCCCAGCCAAAATAGCAACCGGTCCCGTGGTAGGTCCACGTGTCGGTGTCGACGATCACGACATGCCCTCCCCAGTAGACCTGTTCTTTCAGTTGAAAGACCGCCCACAGGCCCGAGTTCCTCTCAAGCTGCGTTGCCGTTGCGGTTGCCCTCGATTGGAACCAATGCCACATGTCACGCGCGCGTATAACGCGCTTCGCCGACGTGCCGCATCGGGCGGTGGCAAAGCCACCGGCGGACCCGCCGGGCAGCAATTCCTCGTAACCCGCGCGGATGAATGCATCGGACAGGAAATGCGCGCAGTTGTTGGCGTATTGATCCCCGCCTGCACACGTGCCGTTGTAGGTGGCCGCGGCTCCGGCGATCGTCTTCCGCTCCAAGGCGAGCGACAGCAGGCGGGTCCGGTGCGATGCGGAGGCCTCCTCAGGCATGCCTGGTACAGGCGGCACGGAAGGCGGCGGAAGGCCCTCCATGCCGACCAGGGTTTCGCGCATCTGCGGCATTCCGGCGATCTCGATCGCACTGGAGCGCCATGCCTGGGCGCCGGCCCGAACCCAGAGCCTGGAGCTGCGCTCATCGATCGGCTCGCGATCGAGTATGTCCTCCTCGCGAAAGGAGTGAAATTCATTCGTGCCGCTTACCACGAGTATATTCCCAGGGATGTTCGCATCTGGGGCGGTGATCCCGGCGAACGGCACACAGTCCTTGCGGCGATCGAAAACGGCAAGCGCGCTGACGAGCGAGCCTGAGGGTGCCGCCACGGACGGGTCCCTTGCGGCGCCGAACGCAACGGTCGATGCAGCCAGCATTCGCGTCGGATCCGTGAGGCGGGCGAGCAGCGATCTGCCTGCCGCGATGAAATCCCCTGTGGCGGTGTTGTAAGTGTGCAGGCCGAACTTTCCCTGGGTGCGCTTCTTCTCGATGATGGATCTGAGATCGCTGCAGCGGCTTGCGTAGTCCTCGGCGCCAATCGCGAGCAGCCTGTCCAACTGGACCTCCACCGAGCTTGGTTCCAGCGCGTGCTGGATCGTCTGCGTGCTGCCGCGGCCCTGGTGCAGGATGTCGAGAATGGCGGCGACCACGAAATCCGGTCGGCCGTCCAGCCTGAGTGTCCCCGCATGCCGCGCGGCCACGGATCGGAACAAGGCGGTTCCGAGTTCGATCTGGCTGCCGCGTACGGCTGCGTCCGACGCGGTCCAGTAGATCAGCTTGGCTGCGGCCGCCACCTCTTCAAAGTCGACCCTTGCCCCATTCGGGTTCAGATAGGACATCAGCTCCGCGGTCGATGCGCCGGATTCGAGCTGGACGTTTGAACCATCGCGAACGCGCCAGATCCTGTCTGCAACCACCTTCAGGTCGGCGAAGAAGTTTGCTGCATCGGCGCGCTGCAACAGCGCCCTGAACCAGGTGACGAAGTCTCCGTCCGGCACATGCGCCGCGAACTGGAGACACCCGAACGTGAATGCCGCGCGGTCATAGGTGTTCAGGCAGGTCAGAACCCGTCCGGACTCGCAGAACGAGGTGCAGTCGATCAACTGGCCCCATTGCCCGGCTTGCGGATAATCCTCGGGTTCAAACAGGAGATCGCCGCCGAGGCTCATCACGCCGCGACGCTGCGCGTAGCTAACGCCCTGGCCGACGATGAAGGGGCGTTGATCATTCACGCTGGCTGAATAGGTTGCGCCCTGGTGCTGTTCATCCGGGACGGGATCCACCACCACGCGATAAGTCACGCTCGTCTCTCCCCCATGCACTGTTCCGATTCGCCTAACGAGGGCGTCAGGCCGGTCCAGCCGTCTTCATACCAGTAGCACGAATCAATGAAGCGCGGTTCACTGATTGTGTCACTGCGTGGAGCGAAGTGACGAAGCAATCTCGGGCCGTGTGCGCCGCCGAACGAGATTGCTTCGCTACGCTCGCAATGACACACCAACATGCCGCCACCGACTCGCGCTCCAGTGATGGGTGCTAGGTAGTCGGACGGTTTCGGCGGAAGGAAATCCTTGGCCTTTCGCTTCTGTCGGGGTGCAAAGCGGAACCTCCGCTTGCGCAGGTTGGCGCAAGCGGTTTCAGGTCCACGTCGCGCGGGTGGTCAGGTCCCGATACCGCCCACGGCCAGATACTTGATTTCGAGGTAATCCTCGATCCCGTACTTGGATCCTTCGCGTCCCAGGCCGGACGCCTTCATCCCGCCGAACGGTGCCACTTCGGTGGAAATGATGCCCTCGTTGATACCGATGATGCCGTACTCCAACGCCTCGGCCACACGGAAGATGCGCCCGACGTCGCGCGAGTAGAAGTACGAGGCCAGGCCGAACTCGGTGTCGTTGGCCAGCCTGATCGCCTCTTGCTCGGTCTTGAAGCGGAACAGCGGTGCCACGGGACCGAATGTCTCCTCGTGGAAGATCATGGCGTCCTTCGGCACGTTGGCGAGAATGGTCGGCTGGAAGAAGTTGCCGCCCAACGGGTGCCGCTTGCCGCCGATGACCACCGAGGCGCCACGCTTCAGCGCGTCGCCGATATGTTCCTCGACCTTTTTCACCGCATCGGCATTGATCAGAGGGCCTTGTGTCACGCCTGGTTCCATGCCGTTGCCGACCTTCATCGCCTCCACGGCGGCTTTGAGCTTCGCGGCGAACGCATCGTAGACTCCGTCCTGCACCAGGATCCGGTTGGCACAGACGCAGGTCTGGCCGGTGTTGCGATACTTGCTCGCCATCGCGCCTACGATTGCCGCGTCCAGGTCGGCATCGTCGAACACGATGAACGGTGCGTTGCCGCCCAGCTCCATGCTGGTCTTCTTGATGGTCGGCGCGCATTGCGCGAGCAGCTTGGCGCCCACTTCGGTCGATCCGGTGAAGGTCAGCTTGCGGATCAGCGGATTGGACGTGAGCTCTGCCCCGGTTTCGGCGGACGGACCGGTGATGACATTGCATACGCCCGCCGGCATGCCCGCGCGCTCGCACAGCACGGCCAGGGCGAGCGCCGAAAACGGCGTCTGCGAGGCGGGGCGGATGACACCGGTGCAGCCGGCCGCCCAGCCGGGACCCGCCTTGCGGGTGATCATGGCGCTGGGAAAATTCCACGGAGTAATGGCGGCGAAGACGCCGATCGGCTCCTTCAGCACCAGGATGCGGCGGCCCTTGGCGTTCTGCGGAATGGTATCGCCGTAGATGCGCTTGCCCTCTTCGGCGAACCACTCGATGAAACTGGCGGCGTAGCTGATTTCGCCCTTGCTTTCCGCCAGCGGCTTGCCCTGCTCGGCGGTCATGATCACCGCCAGATCGTCGGCGTTCGCCAGCATCAGGTCATTGAGCCTGCGCAGGATCGCCGATCGCTCCTTTGCCAACATGGCGCGCCACGTGCCTTGGGCCCGATGCGCCGCCTCGATGGCGCGCCGGGTCTCCGTCGCGCCCAAGGCCGGAACCTCGCCGATCGCCTCGCCGGTCGCCGGG
>DATBKQ010000066.1:0-20397 GCA_036555825.1 Acetobacteraceae bacterium
GAGGACGCCGAGGTCATCGATGCCGGCGATGCCGGCTGGCGCAGCGCGACGGAACTCGGCGATTTTGTCGATCAACCCGCCAACGCCGAGGATCGCGACTGGCGGATGCTCGATCCACGCCGGATCGATGACGATGACGAGGATGAATAGCAGCGAGGGTTCCAATGCCGACGTATGAGTTCGTCACCGTCGATGTGTTCACCGACCGTCGCTTCGGCGGCAATCCGCTGGCGGTGTTTCCCGATGCGCGCGGGCTGACCGACGAGCAGATGCAGGCATTGGCAATGGAGTTCAACCTGTCGGAAACGACCTTTGTGCTGCCGCCGGACAACCCGCAGCATCATGCGAAGGTGCGCATCTTCACCCCGCGCTCGGAGCTGCCGTTCGCCGGCCACCCCAACGTGGGGACCGGTTACGTGCTGGCGACGCGCGACGACAATCCACCCGAGCATTATGTGTTCGAGGAACTTGCCGGGCTGGTCCGCGCACACGTGCAGCGAGACGATGCCGGCGCCATCAGATCGGTGCGCATCGCGGCGCCACGGGCGCTCTCGATCGATGTTGGCATTCCGGAGGAGGTCGTGGCGGCGTGTGCCGGTCTGTCCCAAGCGGATATCGCCACGGGCGCGCACGGGCCCCTGGTCGCATCGGTAGGCACGCCGTTTGTCATTGCCGAGGTCGCCAGCCTCGCGGCGCTGTCGCGCACCAGTCCGGATATCGGCGCTTTTCGCACGGCGGCAGGGCAGTTTCCCCAGGTGGCGACCCGCTTTTCCCTGCTGCTTTATGCGCGGCGCGACGGCGATGCGACGCGGCTCGCCGCGAGGATGTTCGCGCCTCTCACCGGCGTGCTGGAAGACCCCGCGACGGGCAGTGCCAATGCCGCGCTCGCTGCACTGCTCACCTCCCTGGCGCCGGGCGAGAACGCCGATCTCTCCTACGAGATCCTGCAAGGCGTGGAGATGGGGCGTCCAAGCCAGATCGTGGCGTCGGCGCGCAAGACGGCCGAAGGCCCGGTCCTGGCGACTGTGGAGGGTGGCTGCGTCCCGGTACTGCGCGGCAGCGTGGATCTGTAAAGGCCGTCACTTCATTCGACGTAACCAAATCCAACCAGTTCAGAACATCGTGTTTGCCGGCAGCCGTATTGCCTGGAACCGGGTGCCGCGTCGATGCCTTTCGTGCCAATGACATCGAGCCAAAACCCTGAACGGCCGCCGCCGCCGCAACCGCCAGACACACCCGGCCCCGAGCAGCCGGCCCGACCTGGCCCGGATATCATTCCACCGACTCCCGGCCCCGACATCGAGCCACCGGTTGGGCCGGATACGACGACGCCGGGACCTGGTCCCGACATCCCTCCGGTCGCACCGCCAGGGCCACGCGACATGCCGCCACCGGTCGCCTGACGCGCAACTCACCGGCGGCCCGAGCGTTGTCGCGATTGCGCGGCGACGGAGGCAGATATTGACCGGTAACCCGCTTGAGATGACCCCCGCGCGCGAGGCACGCATTCGCGAACGGGCCTACAAGCTTTGGGAACAGGATGGTCGGCCCGAGGGACGCGACGCCGAGTTCTGGGAGAGGGCGGAGGAACTCATCGGCATGGAAGAGAATGCCGGTGCCGCGACGCTGCCGAACCCGGAAAGGCATCCTACGCACGCGGAAGCTCCCGTCGAGGAAGCCGAGCTGCAGGAGAACTACGGAGAATTTCCCAGCCGGCTGACCGATCAGGGTGACCGGCCGCAAACACCAAGGCCGCGGTCGGGCGGCGAGGACTGAACGGAGGAAGGTTCGAGCGGCGGCTTTACAGGCGCGGACGCGACGTCGACACTCCGGAGCAACAAAATCCGGAGGAATGCCCGTCCGATGATTCGACGCCGCATGCTGTTCGCAGGACTTGTTGGCTCGTTGGCGGCGCCCGCCATCTCCCGCGGGGCCGAGTCTGCGCCCTTGAAGTTCATTCCCCAATCCGACCTCACCATCGTCGATCCCATCGTCACCACCGTCTACACGGCACGCAACCATGGAATGATGGTGTTCGACACGCTGTTCGGGATGGACCGCAACTATAGAATGCAGCCGCAGATGGTGGACCAGGTCGCCATTGAAGACGGCGGCCGGCGCTGGAAGCTGACGCTGCGCGACGGGCTGCTGTGGCACGATGGCGAGCGGGTGCTGGCGCGGGATTGCGTCGCCTCGATCCGGCGCTGGGCGGCGCGCGACGGCATCGGTGGGCTGCTGATGGCGCGCACCGATGAACTGGCCGCGCTGGATGACAGGAGCATCCAGTTCCGGCTGAAGCAGCCGTTCCGCATCCTGCCTTATGCCCTGGGCAAGATCTCGACGCCGATCTGCGCGATGATGCCGGAACGCCTGGCGGCGAGCGATCCGTTCAAGCCGGTGAAGGATGTGGTCGGCAGCGGCCCGTTTCGGTTCAAGGCGGATGAGTGGGTGTCCGGGTCGCTTGCCGTTTACACCAAATTCGAAGGCTATGTGCCGCGCGCGGAGAAAAGCACCGGCTGGACCGCCGGCGGCAAGGTGGTGCATTTCGAGCGCGTCGAATGGCACACCAGTCCGGACGACGCGACCTCGGCCGGCGCGATGCAGTCGGGCGAAATGGATTGGTGGGAACTGCCCACGCCCGATCTGCTGCCGCTGCTGAAGCGCAGCGGCCGGATTCGGGTGGAGATCAAGGACCACAACGGCACGCTCGGGTTCATGAAGATGAACAACCTGCAGCCGCCGTTCGACAATGCGGCGATCCGTCGCGCGCTGCTGGGCGCGGTGGTGCAGTCCGACTACCTGATCGCGATCGCCGGCGAGGACCGCTCCATGTGGCGCGACGGCGTCGGCATCTTCACGCCGGGCACCGACATGGCGACCGACGCCGGGATAGAAGTGCTGACCGGCCCGCGCGACATGGCAAAGGTGCGGGCAGCGATCAAGGGGGCGGGCTACAGCAACGAAAGGACGGTGCTGCTGGCGCCTTACGACCCACATTACCGGAAAGCGATGGCCGACGTCGGTGCCGCGATGCTGAAGGATGCAGGGTTCAACCTCGATGTTCAGGTGGTGGACTGGGGCACGGCGATCGTGCGACGGGAGAACAGGCACCGGTGGACAAGGGTGGCTGGAGCGCGCTGTTCACTACCGCCAACGGGCTCGACATGCAGACACCGCTGCTGCATTTCCTGAAGACGACCGGAGAGACGGCGTGGTTCGGCTGGACCAACAGCCCGCGGATCGAGGAGCTGCGGGCGGCGTGGGTCGATGCGCCTGACCTGGCGGCGCAGAAACAGATCGCCGCCGAAATCCAGCTTCAGTGTTGGATCGATGTGCCGCATCTGCCGATCGGCATCTGGTATCAGCCGATGGCCTGGCAGAACACGATCGACGGCATTCCCGATGGCTTTCCGCTGTTCTGGGGTGCGCGGCGGGTGTGATCCGGCTGGCCGCATTGCCGTGCATTCTGGCGCTTGCCGGCTGCACGACTCTGACGTGCGAGCGCCTTGGCGGCGCGCCGATGCTGGAGTACGAATTGTTCTTCGGCCGGTCCAATGTGTCGGATCAGGCCTGGGCCGAATTCGCCGCGCAGGTTGTCACACCCAATCTGCCCGCTGGATTTACCGAGCTCGATGCAGACGGTCAGTGGCTGAATCCGGACACGCGCCTGGTCGGGCGGGAACGCAGCAAGGTCCTGATCGCGGTCTTGCCCGATAACCCCGCCACTGCATCGGCGATCGCCCACATCAAGGACGAATACCGGCAGCGGTTCGCGCAGCTCGTGGTGGGAACCGTCGTCCATCCCGTCTGCGGAGCATTCTGAATTGCTACGCGGGAAGCTCGTAGCCGATCGCCGCCTCTATCTCGATCGTCTTCTGCACCGCGGACCGCGCCATCATTCGTTCGTAATGCGCCGACAGATGCGGGAACTCGCCGGCCGCCGGCTGGAGCCAGCCACGAAATCGCCAGAACAGCCGGAACAGATGAATGTCGGCGATGGAGTAGTGTCCGACCGCCCAGTCCCGCGCACCCAGGCGATTGTCGGCAATGCGGTAAATCGCGCGCGCCTGGTCTGGGCCCTGGCGGCGTGCCGGGTGCACCGTCGCGGCGATGAACGACATCCAGGATACCACCTGCGCCTCGGCCTCTATATCGTCGGCCGGCAACAGGTTCGCTTCGGGAAAGCGTCGGGCCAGGTAGAACAGAATTGCCGCGACTTCCGTCAGCGGTCTGCCATCGATCAGGAGGGTCGGCAGCTTGCCTTCCGGATTGAGCGCGAGGAAGGCCGGACCGCGATTCTCCTTCCCGTGGAAAGAGAGTGGCCGGCTTTCGAACGGCACGCCAATCTCGTGCAACGCAATGTGCGGTGCCATCGAGCTGGAGCCGGGCGCGAAGTAAAGCGTCAGCATTTGCCTTCTCCTTCTCTTCCAAATCCGCACGCCCGCGCCGCGGCGGCAATGACATCGAGCGAATCGCGTGCGCCGGCTGCCTCGCCCTTTTCGAAATCGCCTTCGATCACCGCCATCTGGTTGGTGACGTGCGCGAAGCACAGTAGGTCGCGGCCACGCGCACGGGCAAAGGCGTACAGCGCCGCGGCTTCCATTTCGACCGCCAGCGCGCCATGCGCACGTGCCGTTGCGATGGCGTGCTCGGTTTCGCGATAGGGTGCATCGGTGGTCCATGCCATGCCGCGATGCACCGGGACCGGCAAGCGCTGCAGCGCCGGCCAGACGCGAGCGAGCAGGACCGCATTCCCCTCGGCGAACAGCGACGGTGGCGCATAGTGCCCGCTGGTGCCCTCGTCGCGCAGTGCCCGATCGATCAGCACGAAGTATGGCGTGGGCCCGGCCTCGGTGATCCGCCCGGCCGAGGTCACGCTGATCAGCAGACGACAGCCGGAAACGAAGAGCTGTTCGGCAACCAGGACCGCGAACGGCGCGCCGACCGCGAGTCCCACGACGCCGAGTGTAAGGCCGCCGTGTTCGGTCACATCCAGTTCGGTATGGTAGCAGGCCCAGCCGGGGGCACGTCGCGATTGGCCCGTGGCGCGCAGCGCGCGGACGATGTCGCCGTCGGGGTCCAGTGCGCAGACCGCCGGCACGGGTTCATCCGGCAACTGGCGCTGACGGCGTGACTCGCGCAGCAGGTTCTCCGGCCGGAACACCGACGGCGCGTCGTATGCCTTCTGCCTCATCCGCTCCCTTGGCTCCTGGCGCGTGATGACCGCAGGCGGAATCGTCGGGGGTCTGAATCACGCGCTCGACCAAAGAAGGCCGAAGCAGGGTGAGGTCAACCTGACCTCATCATGCTTTGGCGGTTGTAACGGCTGGCGATGTTGCGAGACCATCCTTCAGGTCGCCGCGACCCGGGCGGCATTATGATGGGAGATCGGTCATGCGGCCCAATCCGCTGCGCGACGCCGCACGGTTTCTTACCCAGGCGGGCTGGTTCACCCCGTTGTTCTGGCTGCTGCTGGTGGCCAGTATCCTCATCGCGATACTCGTCTGGCGAAGGGAGCCCGGCCTGCGCGCGCCGCGCAGTCTCGGCATCTGGGGGCTGCGCGTGCTGATGGGCACCATGTGGTGGCAGCAGACGCTGTGGAAGATTCCGCCGAATTTCGCCGGTCTTCAGTACTGGATGCAGCAGGAGGCCGAGCACGCGGCCATTCCCCTGCAAGGGGCGCTGGTGCGCGACATCGTGCTGCCGAACCTCGTGCTGTTCGGGCCTCTCGTCTACCTGGTGGAACTGCTGATCGGCGTTTCGCTGCTGCTTGGCCTGTTCTCGCGCGCCGGGGCGTTGCTGGGCCTGCTGATGGGGCTCAATCTCTGGCTCGGCCTCTATTCCGCCGAGGGCGAATGGCCATGGACCTACATGTTCCTGGTGATGATCCAGGCATGGTTCGCGATCGACCCGCCTGGGCGGATACTCGGGGCCGACATCCTGCTGCGTGGCCGGCGGCGGTGGCAGACGTCGCCAATATTCTCCTGGGTGACATAGATGACCGGGCTGACCACCAGGCGGTGCATGGACCCGCAGAGCACCTGTGCGATGGCCGTGATGGCGAAGGCGCCGCGGCCCGGCCGGGCGAAGACGCGGCTGTGTCCGCCACTGCTGCCGAGGCAGGCGGCGGAGCTCAGCGCGGCCTTCCTGCGGGATGTTACAGAGAACATCGCGCTGGCTGCGCGTGCCGCGCCGATCCACGGCTACGTTGCGTACGCACCCGCCGGCGAGGAGCATTACTTCGACAGCCACATCGCAGATGGGACGAAGCTTGTGCTCGCCGATGGTTCGCCGCCGATGCCGTCCGGCGTCAAGGGATTCGGCCGTTCGCTGCTGCATGCGGCGCAGGCATTGTTCGCCAGCGGCTATCGCGCGGTATGCCTGGTGAATTCCGACAGTCCGACGCTGCCGACCTCGCTGCTGATCGAAGCCGCGCATGTGCTATTGGCGGCCGGCGAGCACGTTGTGCTGGGACCGGCGGACGATGGTGGGTACTACCTGCTTGGCATGAACCAGCCGCACGCGCATCTGTTTGCCGACATAGCGTGGAGCACGCAGAGCGTGGCCGCCACCACATATGCGCGCGCAGTTTCGCTCGAATTCGACGTGGTGACTCTGCCGACCTGGTATGACGTGGATGACGCGGCGTCGCTCGCTCGGTTGCTCGAGGAAGCTGAGGGGCGCCCGGCAGGCCTGCAGCGCTATTCGGCGCCGGTCACGATGGCATGGATCGGTCGCAGCTTTCCAATCGGGCGTATGAGCCTGGCTGCGCAATGACCGATCCCCAGCATTGCGTTGCGGCGCTCGCGGCGATTGGAGCGTTGCTCGTGGCGCTGGTCGCGACGGGGTTGGCGTTGCTGGATTGGCGTCCGGTGGGCCTCACCGTTGGGATGCACCTGGCCTGGTTCGAGATCAGCCTGTGCGCCGCCGGCGCGTTATGGCTGGTGGCGGTATCGATCGTGTACCGGCGGCGGTTGCCGCGGGGCACTGTCTGGCTGGTGCTTGGCGTCGCCACGGCGATGCGCCTGCTGACCCTGCTCGCTCCGCCGATCCTGTCGTCCGACGTGTATCGTTATGTCTGGGACGGCCGGGTTCAGTTGGCCGGCATCAACCCGTATCGCTACGTCCCGGCCGCCGATGAACTGGCATTCCTGCGCGACGAAGCGGTGTATCCGCACATCAACCGCGCTGAGTATGCCCGGACCGTGTACCCGCCCGCCGCCCAGGCCCTGTTTGCGATGGCTGCCGCGGTACTGCCGGGCGTGTTCGGCATGAAGCTGGTGATGGCTGGGTTGGACGTCGCCTCGATCGGCATGCTGATTGCCTTGCTGCGCATCGCGGAACGCGATCCCGCCGAGTTGCTGACCTATGCCTGGTTGCCATTGCCGGTGTGGGAGTTTGCCGGCAGCGCGCATATCGATGCGGCGGCATCAGGCCTGCTGGCGCTGGCCTTGCTGCTGGCGGTACGCGGGCGCTGGATCTGGACTGGCGTCGTGCTTGCGGCGGCGACGCTGACCAAGTTCCTTCCCATGGTAACTCTGCCGGCGTTCTGGCGGCCATGGAATTGGCGGCTGCCTCTCGCGTTCGCGTTGACCGTGCTTGTCACCTATCTGCCGTACGTATCGATCGGGGGGCAGGTGTTCGGTTTCCTGCCGGGCTATGTGGCCGAGGAAGGCCTCGCCAGCGGACACGGCATCTTCCTGCTGGAACTGCTGAGGAGTGTGGCAGCGCTGCCGGCGTGGGCACCATACGCCTACGTGGCCGCGGTACTCCTCGTCCTTGGCGCGATGGCGGCAAGCTTCGCTTTCGGACACGAATTGCCGGGAGGCCCGAACATCAGGGTGACGCAGCAGGCGCGCCAGGCAGTGATCCTCGCGGCGGTACTGCTGTTCGCGCTGTCGCCGCACTACCCGTGGTACCTGGCCTGGCTTGCACCGCTCGCGTGCCTCGCGCCGCAATTGAGTGTGCTGTGGATGCTGGCGGCCGCACCGCTTCTCGCGCATGGGTCGTTCGAATACCTGGCCGTCCCCGGCGCGGTGTATGGACCCGCGGTGATCCTTGCGGCATATGAACTTTATCGGGCCCGCGCCACTCGCCTGGCCATTCCCTCACCCGTCGTACGGAGCACCTGATGACCGCGACCGCGCTCAAGGACCCGCGCCGCTACTTCGAGGCCGTGCAGACGCGCGAAATCGAGGCCAGCGAGCCGCCGGTGTGCCTGTATCTGGAAGTGACGAACCGTTGCAATCTGCTGTGCGAAACCTGCCCGCGCACGTTCGAGGCACTGGAACCGCCGGCGGACATGAGCTGGGAGCTGTTCACCTCGATCGTCGATCAGGTGCCGGATATCGCGCGCGTCGTACTGCACGGTGTGGGCGAGCCGATGCTGGTGCGATCGCTGCCACGCATGATCCGCTATCTGAAGGACCGCAGCGTGCACGTGCTGTTCAACACCAATGGCACGCTGCTGTCGCCCAGGAAGCACCAGGCGATGATCGAAACGGGACTGGACGAGCTGCGGGTGTCCCTGGACGCGGCAGACGCAAAGTCATTCCTGTTGGTGCGGGGCAAGAATTTTTTCGATCGCATCGTTCGCAATGTTCGGGAGTTTACCCGGTATCAGCGCGCGGTCGGCGCGAGCTCACCGCGCGTGTCGCTGTGGCTGACTGGTCTGAAAGAGACTATCGACCAGCTTCCAGCATTCGTACGCCTGGCGTCGTCCATGGGTGTGCGGGAGGTTCACCTCCAGCGCCTGGTTTATGACGACCCGGGCTATGGGCTGGCGCGCGCGGAGTCATCGCTGTTCGAGACATTCCGCGCCGACGAGTCACGCGTGATCGAGGATGCGGCCGCTCTGGCCCACGAACTTGGCATCGAACTGGATGCGTCCGGAGCCACCGAACCCGGGCTCAGCCTGAAGCGGCAGAATGAGGACCAGCCGTGGTCCGCGTGCCGCCGTCCGTGGTCGCTGATGTATTTCACCGCCCACGGGCGGGCCTTGCCCTGCTGTATGGCGCCATTCTCCGCGCGCGGCTATGACAGCTACACGCTGGGTGACGCGACGCAACAGTCGCTGCGGGAGATCTGGAATGGTGCGCCGTATCGGGAGTTTCGCGCAGCCCTGTTGAGCGACAAGCCGCCACGCCCGTGCGCGGGGTGCGGGCTGCGATGGAGCCTGTGATCTCCTGACCGTCACGGCGATCATCCCGACGCTGAACGAGGCGGAGACGATCGCCGCCACGATCGCCATGCTGCCGCGTGCGGTGGTGGACGAGGTCATCGTCGCCGACAGCTCCAGCCGCGACGGTACTGTTGCAATCGCCGAAGCGGCCGGTGCACGCGCCGTCGTGTTGCGCGAACGCGGCTACGGCCGTGCCTGCGCCGCCGGGGTCGCAGCGGCAGGCGAGAGCTGCGGCATCTTCCTGTTTCTGGACGGCGACGGCGCCGATCGCGCGGATCTGGCGGAGACGCTGGTGGCGCCGATCCGAGCCGGCTCGCATGACTTTGTTATCGGCTCACGCGTGCGCGGCATCCGCGAACCTGGATCCATGAGCTGGCACCAGCTATTGGCTGGCTGGCTCGCCGGCTCGCTGATCTCGCTGCTCTACGGTGTACGCTACACCGATATGGGCGCCTTTCGCGCAATCGATCGCGAGGCGCTGGCACGGCTCGATATGCGCGAGATGACCTATGGCTGGAATATCGAGATGCAGATGAAGGCGGCGCGCGCCGGTCTTCGCGTTCTCGAGCTGCCGGTACCCTATCGCCGCCGCGCCGGGGGCAGCTCCAAGGTGGCCGGGACGCTGGGCGGCAGCATCCGTGCCGGGTGGCGCATCACTGCGACAATCGTGCGGATCGCGCTCAACGGACGCTGACCGGCATCCAGTTCGTGGCGCGCCGTTCAAGTCGTGCCGCCGTTGCCTCGCCGTCGTAGTCGGGTGCGGCTGGCGCCTGGGTGAATGCCGCGCGGTCGTCCAGGCAGTTGGTATTGATCACCGCGCGCAAACCCGATCCGGTTTCGCAGACCGCACCGACATAGACCCCGCAGCGGCGGCACAGTACGTAGTCGGCGGTACGCGATCCAAACCGATATTTTTCGGCCAGCGACCAGTCGGCGACGGTGATTTCCGCCAGGCCGTCGCGGTCCGACAGCGTACGCGTACCGTGTGCGCGACAGAACGAGCATGAACACGACCGCAGCGGTATTTGATCCGGCGCACAGGACAAACTCAGTTGCACCCTGATGTTGCCGCAGTGACAGCCGCCGGAATGATGCATGTCGGACCTCGTCTCATGGAAACCACACGCTAGGCGGTCGCGACGGCAGGGGCTAGCCTACGCCGGACAGGCGCGGAGGAATTGCCGATGCTGCGCAAGGAACAGAACGATCTGCTGACGCTGACCGGCCCGGGCACGCCGATGGGCGCGCTGTTCCGCCGCTATTGGATTCCGGCGCTGCTGTCGGAGGAGCTGTCGGAGCCCGACTGTCCGCCGGTGCGCGTGCAGCTTCTGTCCGAGAGGCTGATCGCGTTCCACGATACGCAAGGCCGCTACGGGCTGATGGATGAGTTCTGTGCCCATCGCGGCGTGTCGCTGTGGTTCGGCCGCAACGAGGAATGCGGGCTCCGCTGTCCGTATCACGGCTGGAAATACGACGTGACGGGCCAGTGCGTGGAGATCCCCTCCGAGCCGGAGCGCAGCGGTTTTCGTGCCATGATCAAACTGCGCGCCTACCCGCTGGTCGAGCGAGGCGGCGTGCTGTGGACCTACATGGGTCCGGCGGAGCACCAGCCGGGACTACCGGAATTCGAATTCGCGACGGTGCCGCCGGAGCAGACCTACACGTCGAAGCGGCTGCAATACTGCAACTGGCTGCAGGCGATGGAGGGCGGCATCGATTCCAGCCATGTCTCCTGGCTGCATCGCGACGCGTTCCGCAGCGATCCGCTGATGGTGGGCTCGCGCGGCAACCAGTACAACATGGGCGATGCGGCACCCGTGTTCCAGGTGGTGGACCAGCCGGCCGGACTGTTCATCGGCGCCCGGCGCAATGCCGAGGACGGCTGGTACTGGCGCATCACGCCGTGGTGCATGCCATCCTTCACCATGATCCCGCCGCGCGGCAATCATCCGGTGCACGGGCATTTCTGGATTCCGATCGACGACGAGAACTGTTGGGCGTGGAGCTTCGACTATCATCCGGCGCGGGCGCTGACCGAGGGCGAACTGCGGGCGATGCGCGACGGCAAGGGCATCCACGCGCGCACCATTCCGGGCACCTACATCCCCCTCGCCAATCGCGACAACGATTATCTGATGGATCGCGCCGCGCAGAAGGCCGGGACGACGTATAGCGGTGTCGCCGGCATCGCGATGCAGGATGCATCGCTGCAGGAGAGCATGGGGCCGATCATGGATCGCTCGCGCGAGCATCTGCTCTCGACCGACAACGGCATCATCATGGCACGCCAACGGCTGATGCGGGCGGCTCGAGCCTTGGAGCAGGGCGAGCCACCGCCCGGCACCGATCCGGCCACGCATCGCGTGCGTTCAGCCGCGGTGGTGCTGCCGCGCGATGCGGCCTTCATCGACGCCGCGCGCGAGGCGCTAACGGCTCGGGCGGGTGTCGCACCAACGTCGGTTTGACTGCGGGAGAGAGCGAATGACCTGGAAACGCATGGTGCTGCAGATCGGCATGGGAACCGACATCCGCGGCGCCGACTACACCAAGGCGGCGGTGCGCGCGCTGCGCGACGCGCTGTGGCACAACTCCTTGAGCGTGGCCGACGCGGTCGGCCAGCATGTGGATTCGATGCGCGTCGAGGTCACCATCGGCGTGCCGAAACCCGAGTTGGTCGACAAGGCGCAGGTGCTTGCGGTGCTGCCGCACGGCACCGGCACGGTGAATGTGGTGCAGGGTGGGTTGGAGATACCGAACGACGCCGGCACCAATTCGACCGTGATCGCCAACGCCGCCGCCGTGGTGCGGCTGGAGTTCTGAGGGGGCCGGAACCATGGCAAAGCGCATAATCCTGGAGATGGGCAGCGGCAATGACCTGCATGGCGGCGACTACACCAAGGCGGCGCTGCGGGCGGTGCAGGATGCGCTGCACCATAGTTCGCTCAGCTTTATCCGCAGCTTCGGCCTCGACTCGCGCAAGATGCAGGTCGAGGTGACGATCGGTGTGCAGCAACCCGACAAGGTCGATGCGGCGGCGGTGAAGGCGTCGCTGCCGCATGGCGAGGTGACCGTACGAGTGGTGCAGGGCGGCCTCGATGTTCCGGATGAAACCTCGAGCGACGTGGCGGTGATCGCCAGCGCGGCGGTTGCGGTTCGGCTCGATCTGCCGCAGGCTCATCACAGGTAAAGGGAGAAAGTCCAATGCCGACCTACGAATACACCACGCAGGACGTGGAATATCTGCGCCATGGCGACCGAAAACTGATGGCGCGGCTGTTCAAGCCGCAGGGCAAGGGCCCGTTCCCGGCCATCGTCGAGGTGCATGGCGGGGCGTGGTGCAATGGCGACCTGAACGAGTGCCAGATCTATGCCGAAGGCTTCGCGCGCGCGGGCCTCGCGGTGGCGGCGATCGACTTCCGCCATGCCGGCGACGGCTATCCGACCTCGCTCGCCGACATCAACTACGCGGTCCGCTGGGTGAAGGCGCATGCATCCGAACTGAACACGCGGGCGGACCTCATCGGCATCGCCGGGCAGTCGAGCGGCGGGCATCTGTCGATGCTGGCGGCGATGCGGCCCAACGATCCGCGCTATGCCGCGATCCAGTTGCCCTCGTCCGCGCCGGCGGTCGATGCGACGGTGCGGGCGGTGGCGATGTTGTGGCCGGTGATCAACCCGCTGTCGCGCTACCGGCACGCGCTGCGTGCGCGCGACTCAGCCAATCCGCCGGCGTGGGTCGGCAGCATTCCGCAGCGGCACGATCTCTACTGGAAGACCGAGGCGAACATGGCCGAGGGCAACCCGATGCTGCTCCTGGAGCGCGGCGAGAAGGTGGTGATGCCTCCGGCGATCTGGATCCAGGGCCAGCCGGACATCGTACACGATTATCGCGATCCCGAGTCACCGATCGAGGGCAATGAGCCGCAGCGGTTCGCCGCCAACTACCGCAAGGCCGGCGGCGAAATCGATCTGCTGTATATCGACAATGCGAAGAAGCAAGGCTCCGGATCATACGCGCCGGCCGCTGCCTTCTTCCATCGACACATACCGGTCTAAATCCCCCTCTCCCGCGAAGCGGGGGAGGGTTGGGGAGGGGGTGCCGAGATCAGCCATGCGGCATCTCCTCCAGCAGCCGCCCCAGGCCCGGCAGCGGTTCCCGCACGCCCATGATCCCCATCATGGCCCACAGCGCGGCCTGGTTCGTGGTGATCACCGGCTTGCCGAACTCGCGCTCCCACGCGGCGATGAACGACATGGTCGGGAAGTTGCCGCCCGGAACCACCAGGATCCCGATCTCCGGCCGGTCGATGCGGGCGAAGGCGTCACGCGCGTTTTCCGGGCCAAGCTTGCCGATCATGTAGGAATCGGTCGCGGCGAAACCTTCCAGCGCCACCACGTCGAGCGAGAACCTGCTTTCGTAGTACCGCTTCGCCCGCTCGATGACCGGCCGGGAATACGGCGACACCAGCGCGATCCTTCGCGCGCCAAGCGCCTGCACCGCCTGGCCGATCGCCTGCGCCGACGTGATCGCCGGCGCGCCCGCCGCCGCGCTCATACGCCGCGTCACGTTCGCGTCGTAGTCGTCGGCGAACAGGCTGGCCGAGGTCTGCGCCAGGCCGATCGTCTCGACCCGGGCGGTGCCGAGCAACCGTGCCTGATAGTCGATGTCGGCGTCCTGGCTCGGCGCGAACGGCCCGGTGCCGCTGGTCAGCAGCCGGCCTACATGGGCCTGCAAGGTGGGTGGCAACAATCGGCTGTATTCGATCTCCACCGTGGTGTTGGTCGATGGAATGAGAACCCCGAAATGATGCATGACGGCTCCCTCGGACCATTGTTCCACAGACGCTAGACCGAATGGAGAAACTCGGCGAGCCGATCGTACCAGCGTGTCTGATCGGCCGGCGTAAAGTGGGCGTTGGCAGCGCTCGGGCTTGGGACCAGAAAACAGCGTGTGACACCGATCCGCAGCTCCTGCGTCCCGAGGAGGGGTAAAGCGGCGCCGGGCAGCAATGCGCGCTGAACGTGCTTGTAGCCGGTGACGCCATGAAAGCACGCGATGCACGGTTTGTGGTGGTCGAGCTTGGCCGTCAGATGCGCCACCCCCGCGGCGAATTCCGACAGCGACAGCTCGCCGGCCCGCGCACTCGCGCGCTTGACGACATCGGTGAAGCCGAAGCCATGCTCCAGCAGCGCACGATCGTGCCGCGGTTCCAGGCTCGCAACACCCAGGGCTTGCCTTGCGCCCTCGCTCAGGACGGAACGCGAGAAACACCGCCAGAAACGGTTGCTGCGCCTGGCGAAGTAGTGACCCTGGGCAACCGAGTAGAGCGACGGGTTGATGCCGACGAAGACCACGCCGAGGCCGTCGCGCAACAGATCGGGCAGGGAGTTGCTCGGAGCCGTCATGTGCCCTCTCGACCTCGCCCCTGCATCCTGACACACTCCGCGCAACCGCGCAGGAGGCGTTCATGAAAGTCGGCGTTTCATTGAGCATCCTGGCTCAGGCGGAACGATCGGATGTTGCCGTGTACAAGGAACATCTCGAACTGGGCGATCTCGCCGAGCCGCTGGGGTTCGACTCGATCTTCGCGCTGGAGCATCACTTCACCGGCTATTCGATGTCGCCGGCGCCAGCGCAACTGCTGAGCTATTTCGCCGGCCGCACCAGGCGCGTGCAACTGGGCACGGCGGTCATCGTGCTGCCCTGGCACGACCCGATCCGGGTCGCGGAAAGCATCGCGCTGCTGGACGTACTGTGCGGCGGGCGCTGTCTGTTCGGCTTCGGCCGCGGCGCGGCGAGCGTGGAATACGCCGGCTTCCGCATACCGATGGAGGAGGCGCGGCCGCGCTTCGTCGAGGCGGCACAGCTTATTCGCCTGGCGCTCAGTGAACCGGAGTTCGAGTGGCAAGGCCAGTTCTACCAGATCCCGCGTACGTCGATCCGCCCGCGGCCGATCTCGCATCCCGAGCGTCGCTTCTTCGTCTCTGCCGTGACGCCGGAGTCAGCCGAGATCATGGCCAAACTCGGCTTCGGCATGATGGTAATCATGCAGAACGAATGGCCGAAGGCCGCGGCCGATATCGAGAGTTTCCGCGAGGTCGCAGCCGCGGTGGGTCACGTGCCGCCGCCACCGGTCATCCTCACCAATGTCTCGTGCGCCGAGAGCCGTGACGAGGCGCATGAGCGCGCCATGCGCCACCTGGGGCGGAAATGGGATTCGATCGACAACCACTACCACTTCTCCGACGGTCACCTGGCGACGGTGAAGGGCTACGAGGCGTACGGCAAAATGACCAAAACCTACGCCAAGATGAAGGAGGAATCCGCCCGGCAGAAGGCAACCGAGTTCTATGTGAAAATCCAGATCGTCGGCACGCCCGACGACTGCATCCAGCAGATCGCGGAGCTGCGGGCGTTGACCGGAACGGATCACATCATCGCCGACTTCTCCTATGGCGGAATGCCGCACGAGCAGGGCGAGCTGAACATGCGGCTGTTCGCCGATCGCGTTGTGCCGGTGCTGCAACGCGATGCGCTGTTCGCGGCTTCCCCCGTGCTCCAGACGACCGCCGCGCACGAGGACGTGTTCGCACCTGCCTGAAAGGAGGCAAGCCATGAAGATCAAGCGGGTCGAGCACATCGCCGTCGCGGTGAGGTCGCTTCAGCAATCGATGGACATGCTGCGGAACACGTTCGGCATCCCACTCGAATACGAGGAGCAGATCGGTGCCACGCGGCTCGCCATGCTGCCGGTGGGCGAGACGTACATCGAACTGCTGGAGAGCAAGGCGGCCGATTCCGGCGTGAACCGGTGGATCGCCGAGAAGGGCGAAGGTCTGTTCCACATCTGCTTCGAGGTGGAAGATATCGATGATGCGCTGGCCGAACTGAAAGCCAAAGGCGTGAAGCTGCGGGACGAGACACCACGGATCGGCCACGGCGGCGCGCGCATCGCCTTTATCGATCCGGCGTCCACCGGCAACCTGCTGATCGAACTGGCGGAGCTGCATCCATGACCGGTTTCGTGCACCCCGAGTACCTGGTCGAGACCGAGTGGCTGGCGCAGCACCTCGACGATCCCGACGTGGTGGTGTTCGACTGCACCACGCATCTGATCCCCGACCCGAAGATCACCTATCAGGTCAAGCCGGGGCGCGAGGACTTCGAACAGGGTCACATCCCCGGCGCGCAGTTCGTGGACATGCTGCGCGATGTCTCGGACACGTCGCAGAGCCTGCGCTTCATGCGCCAGTCGCCGGAGGAATTCGCCGCGGCGATGCGCCGCTTCGGTGTGAACAACAGCACGCGGGTCATCAGCTACAGCACTGCCAACGTGTGGTGGGCGACGCGGCTCTGGTTCCTGCTGCACGAATTCGGCCACGACAACGCCGCCGTGCTGAATGGCGGCTGGCAGAAATGGCAGCGTGAAGGCCGTCCCGTCGAAACTGGCCCCGCGCGGCCACGCCCGGCCGGCGACTTCACCGTGCGGCAGGTGCGCAATCTGATGGTCGGCAAGGAAGAGGTGCTGCGCGCGATCGGTAACGGGGCGGTGTGCACGATCAACGCACTCCTGCCGCAGCAGCATACTGGCAGCGGCGGCAACAGCTATGGCCGCCCCGGCCGCATCGCGGGCAGCGTGAATGTGCCGGCGGCGCACCTGCTCGATCCGGGCACCAACACGTTCCTGCCCGCCGATGAGTTGCGCCGGCACTTCGTGTCGGTGGGTGCGATGGACCGCAAGGTGATCAACTACTGCGGCGGCGGCATCGCCGCGAGCGCCGATGCGCTTGCGCTCATCATGCTCGGGCATCGGGATGTGAAGCTGTACGATGCGTCGCTGTCGGAATGGGCAAGGGATCCGGCACTGCCGATGGAAACCGGCTGAGGAGGACAAGCCATGCTGCTGCCGCTGCAAGGGCGGAACATCGCCTATGATCTGATCGGCCCGGAGAACGTGCAAGTCGTCTGCATGACGCATTCGCTCGCCTCGGATGGCGGCATGTGGGCCGAGCAGGTGCCGCCGCTGCTGCAGGCGGGCTTCCGTGTGCTGCGCCTGGATATGCGCGGGCATGGCGGCAGCGATCCGGCCGCCGGCGATTATGCGATGAGCGACCTTGCGAGCGATGTCGCCGCTGTGCTGGACGCGCTGCGCATTGCACGTGTGCATTTCATCGGCCTCTCCATCGGCGGCATGCTGGGGCAGGCATTCGCGCTCGGGTATGGCAACCGGCTGATGTCGGCGATGTGGTGCGACACGCTGCCCTCCACGCCGGCCGGCTCGGACGATGTCTGGCGGCAGCGGGTGGATACGGTGCGCGACGCGAGTTCGCTGGCGCCATTGGCCGATGCCACCATCGAGCGCTGGCTGACGGAACAGTTCAAGGCGCGCAATCCCGGCCGCTACAAGCAGATCCACGACACCATCGTCGGCACCACCCCGGCCGGCTATCTCGGCTGCGTCGCCGCCATCCGCAACTTCGACTTCGTCGCGCGCCTGCCGTCGCTGAAGCTGCCGGTGCTGGTGGTGTGCGGCGCGGATGACGCCGGCACGCCGCCGGAAGGCAATCGGCGCATCGCCAGCCTGGTGCCGGCCGCCCGCTACGAGGAGATCGCCGATGCGCGGCATTTCCCCAATGTCGAGCATCCCGACACGTTCAACCGCATCATGCTGGACTGGTTGAACGCGCATCGATGACGGAGGATCACCATGCGTCTGGCGCACAAGATCGGCATTGTCACCGCGGCGGCATCCGGCATGGGCCGGGCGGGCGCATTGCGGTTCGCGCAGGAGGGTGCGGCGGTCGCGGTCGTCGACCTCGATGAAGCCGGCGCCCAGACGGTCGCCAGGCAGATCGCCGACGCCGGCGGCAAGGCACTCGCGCTCGCCGGCGACCTTCGACAGGACGCGTTCGCGCGCGAGATCGTCCGCCGCACGGCCAACCAGTTCGGTGGGCTGGATTTCGTCTGGAACCACGTCGGCCATCCGGGTCCCGCCGCGATCGAGGGGATCGACTGGAAGGACTTCGAACTGGCGATGGACCTGAACCTGCGGACCGTCCTGGTCACCACCGAGGCCGCCATCCCGGAACTGCGCGCCCGCGGCGGCGGTGCGCTGCTCTATACGGCCTCGACCTCCGGCCTGACCGGATCGCAGTTCAGTCCAGTGTACAACATCGCCAAGTTCGGCGTGGTGGGCCTGGTGCACGGCCTGGCCAAGCGCTATGCGCGCGAGAAGATCCGGGTGAATGCGGTGTGCCCCGGTCCCACCGACACGCCGATGCTGCGGGTGTTCGTGGCGCGCCCCGACAGCCAGTTGCCGCCGGGCGAGACGCCGGAGACGCTCGTGGTGAAGCGCGGCGGACAGGTCCCGATGGGACGGCCGGCGCGGCCGGAGGAGATCGCCAATGCCGCGCTGTTCCTGATCTCGGACGAGGCGTCCTATGTCACCGGCGTGGCGCTGCCGGTGGACGGCGGCGCAACGGCTTAGCCGAAGGCCAATGCTCTTCAGGGCGGGCGGGTGGCGACGGGCGCGGCCGGTGCGAGCTCGGCCGACGGACTGAGCGGAATGACCGGCTCCTCGCCGATGAAGAACCCGAGCGCCTGCCGGACTGTCTGCCGCCGCCCGTCCCACCAGTTCCAGCCCCGCACCGGATGCCTGTCCTGTTCCTGGCTGAAGGCCTCCTCTCGCTTGCACCTTTCGCGCATCAGGGCGGCGATGCTGCCGCCGTAGCAACGCACCGCGTCGAACAGCTCGTTCCAGAACGGGCCGGCACAGAGGCCGGGCACCACGGCGAGATCAAGGCAGATATCGACGAGGGTGCGGCCGAGCGGGCGGCGGCGCACCTGGGCCTCGAGCTGGGCCAAGGTGGGGGTGTGGAAATCGGCGATATCGTCCCAGGGAGAGCGGCGCGAGGGCCGGGGTGCGGCCTTGCGGGCGGCTCGCGGCGTGGGTTGCTGGCGCTCGGTGCTGTCCGCCGGTGCGGAGGTTGCGTTGCGCGCGCGGATGCGGGCGCGGGCGAGTTCGATGTCGCGGCCGCTGTCGGCGCGCGCCAGCAGGACGTGCTGGAGTGCCGTCGCTCGCAGGATGCCGCGCTGCAGATGGGCGAGGATGACCGCGAGATCGATGGTGCCGAAGCAGGCGGCGATGGTGGTGAAGCTGGGCGCGGCGGCGCGGTGTGTGACGGTGGCGGCGAGGTGGCGGCCGTAGCCCAACAGCACGCGCACGACGCTCAGCAGTGTGGCGATGCGGTCGGGGATGGTGGGGGAGGAGACTTCACGGATCACGGTAGGTATTATAACGGATCGTGATGGGGGGTGAGCAAGCGGAGTCTGCCGGCGCTGGGTGGGGAGGCGGGTGGTGTGGCGTCCGATCGACCAAATTGAGGCCGCGGCAGGTATGGGCAGGAAGAAAGGAATAACGCAGATGCACGCAAATGGACGCAGATGCGGTTCGGGCACACGAACTGCATCCGAAAACCAACAGCGAGGGATGTCGCCGTTATGGTCGGCATTCCTCTTTGCGTTCATCTGCGTCATTTGCGTTGATCTGCGTTATTATCTTGCCGGGGGCGGCAGTCGCGTCGCAAGTATCGCCTCGCCATTTCGGAACGTGCAGAGGGTGCAATGAGCACTGGCTTCAGAACAGGTCTCCGCATGCGGGTCGGCCAAATGCAGTACTCTCTGCCAGCGACCATCGCCTGCTTCTGCCTGTTTGATGTAGCATTCGCCCAACCAGGAACGGCGCAGCGCGTGGGGGAACGCTTCCGCGACTGCCCCACTTGCCCGGAGATGGTGGTGATTCCCGGCGGAACGTTCCAGATCGGTTCGCCCACTGACGAACTGGAGCGCGGCCTTGACGAGGGACCGCAGCAGCGGGTCACCATCGAGCCATTCGCAGTGGGACGGGTCGAGGTGACCTTCGCTGAGTGGGACGCCTGTGTGGCAGCAAACGGGTGCGGAGGGTACAGTCCCTCGGATCAAGGATGGGGGCGTGGAGATCGGCCGGTAATCAACGTGTCCTGGGACGATGCTCAGTCATACGTCACTTGGCTGTCGGGGAAGACTGGAAAGCGTTATCGGCTGCTGACCGAAGCTGAATGGGAATATGCCACGCGGGCAGGGTCACCTCGACCCGTCCCACTGCGAATGGCTCGATGGTGACCCGCTGCTGCGGTCCCTCGTCAAGGCCGCGCTCCAGTTCGTCAGTGGGCGAACC
>DATBKQ010000067.1:0-3384 GCA_036555825.1 Acetobacteraceae bacterium
GTTGAGCCTACCACGGGGAAATCGGTAGGGAAGCCACGGCTCGTTGGATTGGATAGGCGCCGCGCCAATGAGCCTACCACGGGGAAATCGGTAGGGAAGCCACGGCCGCATTCGCCGGTTATTGCTGAAGAGCCGGCAGCCTACCACGGGGAAATCGGTAGGGAAGCCACGGCGCGAGAACAAGGGCACCTTCACCGGCATCCAGCCTACCACGGGGAAATCGGTAGGGAAGCCACGGCCACGATCACGCGCGAGGACCAGACCGGGCGAGCCTACCACGGGGAAATCGGTAGGGAAGCCACGGCCCAGTTCCGGGCTTGGTGGCGAGGGGCTCCCCACCAGCGAGTAGAAATCGCAAGAGCGCGCCGCCCCTCGCCACCAAGCCCGGAGGGGCGGCGCCCCAGGCATCGAGAACCACGCATCGAGAATAGGCACACCTGATCGCTCCGCAGGGCGTCTATCGCCCGATCCGACCGCTCATCGCTTTCTCCCGCCGGTCCGGGACCCTGCCGTTCAGCCCTGCGCGGGGCGCATGGCTCGGTTCAGATCTGGGCCATCGCATGCCGCTCCTCCACGCGACAGCGGACAAATTGAAGCAGCGGTGCTTCTGCTCTACGACAGACCGGCGCTTTGCTGTAACGGAAAGGATCGCCAATGAGCCGCCTGTTCGGACCGCTGCGCCAGATGGGTTACGTCGTTCCCGACGTCGAGGCGGCGATGAAGCACTGGATCGAGGTGTGCGGTGTCGGGCCGTGGTTCTATGCCGAACGCCTGCCGCTCACCTCGTTCAGCTACGGCGGCAAACGCTACGACGACATCCATCTGTCGATCGCGCTCGCCAACTCCGGCGAAATGCAGATCGAGTTGATCCAGCAGCGGTCGGATCACCCCAGCATGGGTCGCGAATTCCTGCTCGCCAATCCGCGCGGCGGATTGCAGCATTGGTCGAGCTGGCCCGAGAATTACGACGAACTCTACCAGCGCGCCCTTGCCGCGGGGTACGTCGTGGGCCAGGCGGGCGACGCACCTCGCGGCCGCTTCGTCTATTTTCGCAACGAGGGACATCCCGGCACCGTGATCGGGATGTCGCATGCCACCCCGACCCGCAAGCGAATATTCGATGCCGTGCGTGCTGCCGCCGTGGGATGGGACGGCCGCGATCCGATCCGAACCGGCTGGCCGGGCTGATCAGGCCACCCTACGCGCGTGATCACTGCGCGGAAAGAAAAGCGATCCGTACCGCCGGCTTTGCTCACGGCCAGTTGTTGGCGGAGTCTCCGCGCGTCGTAGCTGCGCGTCGCCAGTTCCATCCCATAATGCAGACGTAGCGGGATAAGGCGCTCTCGATGCTTCAGGCGGCGGTGATCGGTGCTGGCCCGTACGGACTCTCCGTCGCCGCGCATCTGCGAAATCAGCAGGTTCGCTGCCGCGTGTTCGGCATTCCCATGCTGATGTGGCGGCGGCACATGCCGGAAGGCATGCTGGTGAAGTCGAGTGGCTTCGCGACCAATCTGTCCGCGCCGGGGGATGGCTACTCGCTCGAACGGCACTGCGCCGAGTATGCGCACCCTTACGCCGCCTCGGGGCTGCGCATTCCGCGCGAAACCATGGTGGAGTACGGGCTGGAGTTTCAGCGCCGCCATGCCGGCCCGGTGGAGGAGGTGCAGGTGGTTGCCGTAACGCGACAGCCCGGCGGCTTCCGGCTCGATCTCGAAACCGGGGAACAGGTTGAGGCAGCCAAGCTCGTGGTCGCATCCGGGCTTGCGCGGTTCGCGAACATTCCGGGCAACCTCGCGGCGCTGAGCGGCGAGCTGCTGACCCATTCTTCCGCGCATCACGACCTTATGGCGTTCGCGAACCGCAGTGTCGTCGTGGTCGGCGGTGGACAGTCCGCGCTCGAAAGCGCCGCGCTGCTGCACGAGGCAGGAGCCCGGGTCACCATTGTCGCGCGCCGGCCGATCGCCTGGTTCGACGCGGAGAATCCCAGACGATGGGACAGGATCCTGCGTCCCGAGGCCGCGCTCGGTCCTGGCTGGCGGGCGCGGTTCTGGTCGGACGCGCCAGGCGTCGTTCATGGCATGCCGCAATGGCTGCGGCTGCGGACAGCCTACAGCACGTTCGGCCCCGGGGGGTCCGACTGGTTGAGACAGCGAGTGGATCGGGTAATCCCCACGGTGACAGGTGCGATCGCCGCGGCGCGGACGCATGGCAACGAAGTACGCCTGGCGGTCGCCCCCGATGGCGAACTGGTCGCCGACCATGTGATCGCCGCAACGGGTTACCTGCCGGACATACGCCGGATACCATTCCTTGCCCCGATCCTGCCGTCGATCACCTGCTGCGGCGACAGCGACCGGGGTATGCGGGTCCCGGTGCTCAACAAATACTTCGAATCGTCGGTGCCGGGTCTGCATTTTGTGGGCTACCTGAGTGCCGCGAGCTTTGGACCGGCCATGCGATTCGTTTACGGCTGCGATTTCGCGGCCCGCCGCATCGTTCCGAGTCTGATCCCCGATGAAGCGGCCCGCCCGGGCGGTCGTTGGTATTCGATGAGTTTGAACAGCCAGGCACGGCAGCATCCTTCATACTGACCGGCCTCGATCAGCGGGAGTGACGTGGGTGGAGATAGTTCTGATCTGCCATTGGTCGATCAGCGGCCACCACGTGCTGCGCGCGCTTCGGGCGGCCGGGGCAAGGGTCCACCTGATCCACGACGACCACGCCGTGTCGCTGCGCTATTCCTCGACTTGTTCGGTGCTGCATCGCGTCGCCAGCCTGGCCGAAGCCGACGCGGACGAGATCGCCGGCATCGTCAATGAACTGCATCGCCGGAGACCGGTCGATTACGTCACGGCAGGCGACCTCGAAGGCCTGCTGCTGGTCGCCCGGATGCGGCCGGCTTTGGCGCCCGCGGTCTTTCCGATGTCTCCGCAGGCGACGCTGCTGCGGCTGCACGACAAGTGGGAGTTCTTCCGCACCTGCCAGGATCTGGGCATCGATGTGCCGCGATCGATCTGCGTGCAGCCGGGCGTTGCGGATGCCGGGGCGATCATCAGCGAAATCGGCTTCCCGCTGGTGATCAAGCCCACTGCGCTCTACGGCCAGCGCGACATCTTGTTCATCGCGAACCGGCAGCAGCTTGTCGAGGAGTTCCTGCGCGCCGGCTATGCTCATCCCGCGGCCATCGTCCAGGAGTACGTCCCCGGCCTGGACTGGGGTGCGAGCGTGTTCGCGCGCGACGGGCGGATCGTCAATTGGACGACGTTCGTCTGCCCCGATTTCGTGTCGGCAGAGTTTGCCGAGAACCGCGAGCTTCTGGGCATGGCAACGAAGATCGTCGCCGAGACCGGTTTCACGGGGGTGGCCAACTTCGACGCGCGGCTG
>DATBKQ010000068.1:0-10700 GCA_036555825.1 Acetobacteraceae bacterium
TTTCCGATACCTGGCCGTTCACCGGCATCAAGACCGAACTGCTGGAAGGCGGACTTCGCGTTCCCACGCTGGTCTGCTGGCCGGCGCGGATATCTCCGGCGCGGGTCAGCGATCAGGTCGCGATCACCATGGACTGGTTCGCGACATTGCTGGACGCGGCCGGTGTCGCGCCCGCCGCCGATTATCCGCCGGACGGGATCAGCCTGCTGCCGATGCTGACGGGGGAGCGCGCGCCGGTGCCGCGCAAGCTGTTCTGGCGTTACCGGACCAATGCCCAACGCGCGCTGCGCGATGGCGATTACAAATACCTCAAGATCCGCGGCAACAGCTTTCTGTTCGATGTCGTGGCCGATCCGCGCGAACGCGCGAACCTCTGGGACCGTAGGCGCGACATGGCCGAACGCCTGCTGCGCGAGTGGTCAGCATGGAACGCCACGATGCTGCCGGAGAATCCCGACAGCTTCGGCGAGACATACACGGCGGCGCAGCTCGCGGACCACATCGGGCTCGCATAGGCGAGGGAGCATCGCATGACTTTGCAATTCGGCTGGTGGGACCATTTCGAGCAGCGGTCGGACATGCCGCTGTGGCAGCAATACGATGAGCGGATCGCGCTGATCCGCCATGCGGAGGAGTTGGGGTTCTACGGCTACCACCTAGCCGAGCACCATTTCACGACACTGGACATGGCGCCCTCGCCGCTGGTGTTTCTTGCCGCCGTGGCGCAGCACACGAAGGAGATACGGCTGGGCACCATGGTGCTGTGCCTGCCGCTGTACCACCCGACACGGCTGGTGCAGGAGTTCTGCATGATCGACCAGCTCTCGCACGGGCGGTTCATGCCCGGTGTCGGGCGGGGCGTGCGCGACCCCGAGCATGAATTGTTCGGCAGCGATCTCGCGACGATGCGCCAGACCTATGAGGAGGTGCTGGCAATCCTGCAGCAGGCGTTGAGCAGGGGGCGCATCGCGCACCGCGGCGAACGGTTCCGCTACGACGACGTCCCGGTCCACTTCGAGATGGTGCAGAAGCCGTACCCGCGCTTCTGGTATGCCGGCAACCTGCAGCGCGCGGCGGAGCAGGGCATGAATGGGCTCGGGCGCGCCACGCGCGAGATGGTGGAACAATACTGGCGAATCTGGGAAGCAGGGCGGGAGCGGAAGGATCCGCGTTTCCTGGGCGACGATCCGCTGGTCGGCTCGACGCGGCACATGGTCGTCGCGAACAGCGATGCCGAGGCGGTCGCGCTGGCGCGGCGGGCTTTCGTCGCCTATGCGGAGCATTTCTATTGCACCGATCCGCGGCTCGGGCCGACCTCGCCTCCAGGACTCCCCGCCCGGGGCGGCACCAACTTCGATGCCATGCGCGCTGCGGGCCAAGTGCTCGCCGGTTCTCCTGCGACGGTGCGCGACGCGTTGCGGCGCTATGTCGCGACCGTCGGGCCGAGGCACAACTACCTGTGCGGCGCATTCCAGTGGGGGGATCTGACGAGCGAGGAAGCGCGCCGTTCGCTCGACCTGTTCGCGGCCGAGGTCCGGCCGGCGCTGGTCTAGCCCGTGATCGCCCGAGGCGGCGACGTCAGAGGGCGTGAATCACGGGCTCAAACGAAAACACGGAGGTCGTCGATGGCGAACGTTTCTCCCGCCTATCAGGCCGGCAAGGGCTCGCCGCTCGACGTCGATCGCGCGTTCTATGAACGCATCGCGCAGGACCGCACGGCACGCCGGCTGATCGAGCAACTCGTGGTGCCTATCCGCTCGGGGCGCGCCTGGCGCGTGCCCGCGGGCCACGTCTTCCGCATCGTCACCATCAATGGCCCCCAGGTCGGCGACCTGAACATATGGAACGCCCACAATCCGCGCGAACGCATGTGGGCGTCGCGTTCGCGCCAGTTGCAGGCCGCGCATGTCAGCACCTTCGATCGCCTGTGGTCGAACCTGCCGTATCTGCGCCCGCTGGTGACGATCACCGATGACAGCCTCTCAGGCTACGGCGTGGACGAGGTAGGCGGGCGCGTGCACGACCTGCTGGGCACACGCTGCGATCCGTATGTGAACCGGCTGCTGATGGGCGTGGACTTCGATTTCCACTGCCACTCCAACCTGGTGCGCGCGGTCGCGCCCTATGGCCTCACCGAGTTCGATGTGCACGACGTGCTGAACGTGTTCCAGGTCACCGGGCTCAATTCCGAAGACCAGTACTTCATGCGCGCCTGTCCCGCCAAGCCAGGCGATTACCTGGAGTTCTTCGCCGAGACCGATCTCTTGTGCGCGATCTCGGCCTGTCCGGGCGGCGATCTGTCGGTTCCGCTATGGGGCCCCGAGGCACGCGACCCAATCGACGTGTGCCGGCCACTCGGGGTCGAGGTGTACGCGCTTGATCGGCGCCTGCTGCAAGGCTGGACCTCGCCCACTCCCGCGGCCTACTCCGGCGCCCACGGCATGCGGCTGCAGCCGCCACCATGGGCGGGGTAGCCTTTCCCACCCTGTCATTGCGAGGAGCGAAGCGACGAAGCAATCTCGGTCAGGCCTGATCGGGATTGCTTCCCCAGGCCTTCGCCGGGATCGCAATGACACGGACGGCCTTACCGTATCGGCGAGTACTCCGCGGGCATCACGAACGCATTCTCCTGCTTCACCACCACGCCCGGAGGATTGCGCGCCGGCCACTGCCCGGTTGCCGCCGCCGCGGCGCGCGCGGACGTCCGCTCGTTCGCGTCCTTGTAGGCCCAGATGTGCACCCACTTGTTCAGCGCGCCGAACTCCGAATACATCCCCGCGATCAGCGGCGAGAACTTCTGCCTGCCCTCAATCTTTTCCGACCAGCGCTCGATCAGCCCCGGAATGGCGCCCGGAACCAACGTGTACTGGCGGATTTCGAACAACGGCCCGACCTGCCTGGGCTCGAGCGGCGGGCAGAACGGTGCCGGATGAAAAATCTCGTTCTTCATCTCGACAATGAATTCGCCGATCTTCGGCGGCCAGCCCCCGTCCTTCATTGCCGCGCCGCGCACGGCCGTGCGCTGCTCGAAGCTGTCATACGCCCAGACATGGATGAACTGGTTCAGTTGCCCCACCTCCGAGTGCCAGACCGCGGCAAGCTGCCTGCCGTGCTTTTCGCGGTTCGGCAGCGCATCGCCGAAACGCTTCTCCACCTCGGCCATCGTGCCGGGGCGTAGCGTGTAGGTGCGCATTTCGATGATCATCGGCGTTCTCCCCATCTCCGATCGCCACTCTGGCACCCGCCGGGCATTGCGCCAACATATGCCACCATGATCGCCTTCGCCGAATTGCTGGAGCGGCTGGTCTTCACCCCGTCGCGCAATGCGAAGATCGCGTTGCTGCGGCGCTATTTCACCGGCCAGCCGGACCCGGACCGGGGCATCGGTCTGGCGGCGATCACCGGCGAGCTGTCCTTCACAACAGCGAAGCCGGGACTCATCCGTGAACTCGCCGCCGCGCGCACCGACCCGGTGCTGTTCGCATGGTCCTACGACTATGTCGGCGACCTGGCCGAGACGGTGGCGCTGATGTGGCCGGCCGCGCCCACCGATGCGCAGCCACCTCGGCTGGCCGACGTGGTCGAGGCGCTGGAGACCGCGCCCAAGGCGGCACTGCCCGCAACCGTCGCGGGTTGGCTCGATGCATCGGACGCATCGGTGCGGCTCGCGTTGCTGAAGCTGATCACCGGCGGCCTGCGGGTCGGTGTGTCCGCGCGACTGGCGAAGATCGCGTTGGCGGAGATCGGCGGCGTGGACCCGGACGAGGTCGAGGAAGTGTGGCACGGCCTCGCACCACCCTATCTGCCGCTGTTCGCCTGGCTGGAAAAGCGCGCACCGCGGCCCGATCCGGCGCAGGCACCGGTGTTCCGTCCGCCGATGCTCGCGCATCCGCTGGAGGATGCCGACATTGCCGGCCTGCGCCCGTCGGACTGGCGCGCCGAATGGAAATGGGACGGCATCCGCGTGCAACTGGTCGCGACCGAAGGCGGCAGGCGACTCTATTCGCGCAGTGCGGACGATATCTCCGCCGCCTTCCCGGAAATTGTCGAGGCCATGGAATTTCACGCCGTTCTAGATGGCGAACTGCTCGTGATGCGCGATGGCCAGGCCGCACCGTTTGCCGATCTGCAGCAACGGCTGAACCGCAAGGTGGTGAGCGCCCGCATGATGGCCGAGTATCCCGCCGGTATTCGGCTCTACGATATGCTGTTCGAAGGCGCGGAGGACGTGCGTCCGCTGCCGTTCGACGTCAGGCGTTCGCGGCTCGAAGCCTGGTATGCGCGCATGCGGCCCGCGCACATGGATCTTTCCGAACTGATCCGTTTCGGCTCGCTCGATGAACTGCTGGCGCTGCGCGACGGCGCGCGCGCCGCGTCGATCGAGGGGCTGATGCTGAAGCGGGGCGACGCACCTTACCTGCCGGGCCGCGTGAAGGGGTTGTGGTGGAAGTGGAAGCGCGATCCGCTGACCGTGGACGCCGTGCTGATGTACGCGCAGCGCGGGCACGGCAAGCGCAGCAGTTATTATTCCGACTATACATTCGGCCTGTGGCGCGCCGACGAACTCGTGCCGGTCGGCAAGGCCTATTTCGGGTTTACCGATCAGGAACTGGCGTTCCTGGATCGCTGGATCCGCAATCACACCGTGGCGCGCTTCGGCCCGGTGCGCGAAGTGGAGAAGTCGCTGGTGCTCGAAGTGGCGTTCGATGCGGCGCAGCTTTCCAACCGCCACAAGTCGGGTGTTGCCATGCGGTTTCCGCGCATTGCGCGCATCCGCACTGACAAGCCGGCGGCGGAGGCCGACCGGCTGGAAACATTGATGGCGCTGGTCGAGAACAAGCCGAAGGCCGCCGCCGATTGACCGGCTGAGAGCCGCGTGCTGCGCTGCCTCGCCATCGAGGGGGAGATTGCGCGATGCCGTTGGTGCCGAACAACACCAGGCGCAAGATGCAGGCAGGCCAGGTTGCGCTGGGCTTCGGCGTGCATCACCTGCGCAGTGCCGCGGCGCCGGTGCTTGCCGCGGCGACAGGCCACGACTGGTTGTTCCTCGATAACGAGCATGGTGCGTTCTCGGTGCACGAAATCGCCCAGCTATGCATCGCATCGTTGCCCACCGGCGTGACGCCACTGGTGCGCGTCTGCGCCAACGCCATCGACGAGGCGACGCGGTCCCTGGACAATGGCGCCCTCGGCATCGTCATGCCGCATGTGGATACGGCCAAGGAGGCACGCCGCATTGCCGAGGCGTTTCACTATCCGCCGCGTGGACGGCGAAGCTGGGGCGGACCGCCGGCGATCTATGGCTATCGCCCTCCGCCCATGGCCGAGGCACAGCAGGCGATCAACGATGAGATTCTGACGGTGGTGATGCTGGAAAGTCCGGAGGCGATCAAGAACGCTGCCGATATCGCGGCGGTCGATGGCATCGACGTGCTGTTCATCGGCACCTCCGACCTGTCGTCCGAACTGGGCATCGCCGGCCAGATGGGACATCCGAAGATTGTCGATGCCTACGCGATGGCCGGGGCCGCGTGCCGCAGGCATGGCAAGGTCCTCGGGATGGGCGGCGTGTACGATGAAGAGAATGCGACGCGCTATGTCGCCATGGGAGCGCGCTTCGTGCTGACCGGCTCGGACCACACCTATATCGCGATGGGTGCGAATGCGCGCAGCAGGTTCTTCGCCGAACTGCCGCCCGCGGCGGAACAGCCCGCCACGAACGGCAAACGGACAAAGCGATAACGGGGAAAGCACCATGCGGATCGTCCAGAACATCGCCAAGCGCAAGCTGCAGCAGGGCGACATCGCGCTTGGCTTCGGCCTGCACCATCTGCGCAGCAGTGCCGCGCCGATGCTGGCCGCCGCCGCGCAGCATGATTACCTGTTCATGGACATGGAGCACGGTGCCTTCACGGTGCAGGAGGCAACCCAGATCTGCCTCGCCGCGCTTGCCGCCGGCATCGCCCCGGTCGTACGGGTCTGTGCCGGCGCGTTGGATGAGGCGACGCGGCTGCTCGACAACGGCGCCATGGGCATCGTCGTGCCGCATGTTGATACAAAACAGCAGGCACAGCGGGTTGCCGATGCGTTTCACTACCCGCCGATGGGACACCGGAGCTGGGGCGGACCACCACCGATGTATGCGTATATGCCGCCGCATGTCGCCGAGGCGCAGAAGGCAATCAATGACGAGGTCCTGACGGTCGTCATGATCGAAAGCCCCGAGGCGGTCGCGAATGCCGATGCCATCGCGTCGGTCGATGGCATCGACGTTCTGCTGATCGGCAGCTTCGACCTGACATCGGAGCTGGGCATCGCCGGCCAGATGGGGCACCAGAAGCTGATCGATGCCTACCAGGCAGTGGGCGATGCATGCCGCAGGCATGGCAAGGCGTTGGGCATGGGCGGCATCAATGATGATGAAAATGCCCGCCGCTACATCGCGATCGGATCGCGCTTTCTGACATCCGGCAACGATCACAGCTTCATTGTCTCAGGCTCCATCGCGCGCGCGCAGTTCTTTCGTACCATTGCGTTGGAAGTGATCGGAAAGAACCAGATATGACGAGCCAGAATGGCTGACCCGGCGCGCGGGTTTGTGAACGAAACTCGGGAGCCAAGAGCATACTTCCGGATGCCAGAGACCATCAGGAAGGAATGCTATGACTACGCTTCAGGATGTGCTGCATCAGATCGCTGGCGGCACGTTCCCGATCGACCCGCCGCCGATCAACGGGACCACTTTGAGCCAACCATCGACTCTGAGCTTCATTGGCGAGGATGTCGCCGCTGCGCTTGCTTCAGCGAAGCCGGTCGCTCCCACCCCGGCCCCCGCCGGCGCGCGATATCCGGCGATATATGCGTTCGGCGACAGCTCGACCGACACCGGCAACGTCTCGCTTGCCACGCTGGGCATGATCCCGGTCTCGCCGCCCTATGCCGACAGAAGCTTCAGCAACGGCCCCGTCTGGGTGCAGGACCTGGCGCACGACCTCGGCATTCCGGCATTGAACCCGAGCCTCGCCGGCGGCACCGACTTCGCCTATGGCGCGGCCGAGACCGGCCAGACTCCGGTTCATACGCTCAATCCGACCGATCTCACGTCGCAGTACGCGCAATTCCTCACGCAGGCGCCATCACCGCAGCCGGGTGCGCTGTACGCCGTGTGGATCGGCTCCAACGATGTGCTCGGTATCGCCAACAACAGCTCGTTGACGCCGGCGCAGCAGCAGGCCGATGTGGCGAGCGCGGTCAACAACGAAGTGGCGGTGATCGGCGGCCTGGCGGCGCACGGTGCACAGAATATGGTGGTGCTGAATGTGCCCGATCTCGGCAAGACGCCGTATGAGCAGGCGCGCGGAGCCGCGGCGGCGGGGACAGCATCGTCGCTCGCCGCGTTGTACGACGCTGACCTGTCGAACGCGCTGAAGCCGCTCGAGGCCTCGGGCGCATTGCGGGTGGACCTGGTCGATACGTTCTCTTTGTTGAACAAGGTGGAGGCGGACCCCGCCGCCTATGGCTTCACCAATGTCAGCGATCCGGTCTGGACCGGGAACCTGACAAGTGCCAGCAGCGGCACGCTCCGTGCCGCGGGCTCGGTGCAAAATCAGTTCCTGTACTTCGATTCGCTGCATCCGACCGCGCAGGCACACGCCATGCTCGCAGCCGGCATCGCCCAGGGCCTGACCGGCGTGGCATGATCGTCAGTACGGTCGGCGGCGACTTGCAGCATCTTGATCATCGGCGGGCCGGTTGATACTCAAACCCCATGTCTGCCCGCACGCGCCTTGCCGTGGATATCGGCGGCACGTTCACCGACGTCGTGCTGTCGCTGCCCGGCCGGACGTTGGCGACCAAGCTGTTGACAACGCACGCCTCGCCGGACGAGGCGGTGATCGCCGGAGCCCAGGCGATCCTGCATGAGGCCGGTGTTGCGGCGTCATCGCTCGATCTGGTCATTCACGGCACCACGCTGGCCACCAATGCGCTGATCGAGCGGAAGGGCGCGCGCACCGCCCTGATCACCACCGCCGGTTTTCGCGATTCGCTGGAGATCGCCTACGAGCACCGCTTCGAACAGTACGATCTCTACATGGAACGGCCCGAGCCGCTGGTCTCTCGCGACCTGCGCCTGGAAGTGACCGAACGTCTGGCAGCCGATGGATCGGTGCTGCTGCCGTTCGATGCGGCCTCGCTCGAACGTGTGCTGCCGGTGCTGCGACAGCAGGAGATCGAGGCGCTGGCCGTCAGCCTGCTGCACGCGTACATCAACCCCGCGCATGAGGAGCGTGTCCGTGATCTGCTCGCGCGGCACCTGCCGCACGTGGCGGTCACGCTCTCCTCGGAGGTCTGCCGCGAGATCCGCGAATACGAGCGGACCTCCACCGTGGTGGCCAACGCATACGTGCTGCCAATGATGGATCGCTACCTGGGCCGCATGCAGGAGGGGCTGCGCCGGATCGGCGTGGAGTGCCCATTGCTGCTGATGATGTCGTCGGGCGGCATCTGTACGGTGGAGACCGCGCGCCGCTTTCCGGTGCGGCTGATCGAGAGCGGCCCCGCGGGCGGCGCGATCCTGGCAGGTCGCGTCGCCGCCCAGGGCGGCTATGACCGGGCGATCTCGTTCGACATGGGCGGCACGACCGCCAAGATCACGCTGATCGACGACTTCACGCCGCAGCAGTCGCGGCACTTCGAAGTGGCGCGCGCCTATCGCTTCGCCAAAGGTAGCGGCTTTCCGGTGCGCATACCGGTGATCGACATGGTGGAGATCGGCGCCGGCGGCGGCTCGATCGCGCGAGTCGATTCCCTGCGGCGTATCATCGTCGGTCCCGACAGCTCGGGCGCGGATCCAGGACCCGCCTGCTATGCACGCGGCGGCGGCCAGCCGACCGTCACGGACGCCGATGTCATGCTGGGGCGGATCGACCCGCTACGCTTCGCCGGCGGCAAGATCGCGCTCGATCCCGGACGCGCCGTGCAGGCGGTGACCGAGACGGTCGCGGAGCCGCTCGCGATGCCGGTACTGGAAGCGGCGCGTGGGATCGCGGAAATCGTCGACGAGACGATGGCGAGCGCGGCACGCGTGCATGCGGTGGAGAATGGCAAGGACACCTCCGATCGCACGCTGATCGCCTTCGGCGGCGCCGCGCCCCTGCATGCCGCGCGGCTCGCGCAGAAGCTTGGCATCCGCCGCGTGGTCGTGCCGCCGGATGCCGGTGTCGGCTCCGCACTCGGCTTTCTCGGCGCGCCGATCGCCTACGAGGTCGTCCGCACGCTGCTGGTGCGTCTGGATGCGCTCGATCAGGCAGCGGTCGATGCGCTGTTTGCCGAGATGCGCGCCGAGGCGGAGGTGGTGGTGCGGCTTGGCACGCCGCCAGGGGACCTTGTGGAGACCCGCACAGGCTTCATGCGCTATCGCGGGCAAGGTCACGAGATTGCCGTTCCGCTGCCGGCCGGGCCGCTCGATCCGTTGGCGCTGCGCCAGGCGTTCGATGCGACGTATGCACGACTGTATGGCCGGACCATTCCTCGCCTCGAAATTGAGGCCGTGACCTGGACCCTGTCGCTCGCCGAATCGCATGACCTGCCGGCGCGACTGCCGCCGCCGCCGCGCGCCGGCAGCCCCGCCCCGGGTGCAACTCGCCGGCTCCTCGAGACCACCAGTGGCGAGCTGGTCGACGCGGTCGTGTATGAACGCGCGCCTCTGCCGATCGGTGCGTGCATGGAGGGGCCCTGCGTGATAGTCGAGGATGGCACATCCACCATCGTGCCGACGGGCTATCAGGCGTTGATCGGGGCCGCCGGCGAAATCGTGATCGAGGAAACCTCAACGTGACGCGCCGAAACATCGCCGAGATCGAACTGCAGATCATGTGGAACCGCCTGCTCTCGGTGGTCGAGGAACAGGCGCAGACCCTGGTTCGTACCGCGTTCAGCACCTCGGCGCGCGAGGCCGGCGACATTTCCGCCGGCGTGTTCGATCTGCACGGCAGGATGCTGGCACAGGCCGTCACCGGCACGCCGGGCCACATCAACACCATGGCGCGGTCCGTCGGCCACTTCCTGGAGGTGTTTCCGGTAGCAGGGATGAAGGAAGGCGACGTCTACATCACCAACGATCCGTGGAAAGGCACCGGCCATCTCTACGACCTGGTCGTGGTCTCGCCGACCTTCCTGGACGGCCGCATCGTCGCGCTGTTCGCCTGCACGACGCACCTGGTCGATATGGGCGGCGTCGGTCAGACTCCGGAAGGGCGGCAGATCTACCATGAGGGCCTGTTCATCCCACTGCTGCGGCTGGCGCGTGCTGGCGAGATGAACGAGGACCTGCTGGCGATGATTCGCGCCAACGTGCGCGAACCGGTGCAGGTGATCGGCGACGTGTATGCGCTGATCGCCTGCAACGAGATCGGCAGCCGGCGCCTCGTCGCGATGATGCGCGAGTTCGCACTGCCCGAACTCGACGCCCTCGGCGAGGCGATCATCGCCCGCAGCCGCCAGGGCATGGCGGAAGCGATTGGCCGGCTGCCGCAGGGCACGTGGACCGCGGCGATGCGCATCGATGGCTACGAGGCACCGATCGACCTGGTCGTGGTCTCGCCGACCTTCCTGGACGGCCGCATCGTCGCGCTGTTCGCCTGCACCACGCACCTGGTCGACATGGGCGGTGTCGGGCAGACGCCGGAAGGCCGGCAGAT
>DATBKQ010000069.1:0-4315 GCA_036555825.1 Acetobacteraceae bacterium
CAGTGCGGCGGCGACACGATCGAGCGCGGCATGCGCGGCGGCGATATCGAGCCGCAACCGGCCGCCGAGGAAATGCGCCGGGTCGATGTAGCCCGCGAGCAGGTAGCAGTCGGTCAGCGTCGCGTCCGTGCCGCCCGCGCCATAGCAGGCCGGACCGGGATCGGCGCCTGCGCTCATCGGGCCGACCTTCAGCGCGCCCTGCGGATCGACCCAGACGATCGAGCCGCCGCCGGCACCGACCGCGCTGACGGCCACGACGGGGACGATCAGCGGCAGGCCGCCCACCTCGGTGCGCATGCTCTGCGCCGGCTCGCGCTGCTGGATCACCGACATGTCGGCGCTGGTGCCGCCCATATCGAGCGTGATCAGGTCGGCGAACGGCGTCGCCTGCGCCACCGCGGAAGCGGCAACGACGCCCGAAGCGGGGCCGGACAGGATGGTCTCGATCGGCCGCTGCCGTGCGGTGTCGATGCTGAGCGTGCCGCCGTTGTTGGAGGTGATGTAGATCGGCGCGGCGACGCCGAGTTCGCGAATGCGGCCGCTCAACCGATCCAGATAGCCGCTCATCAGCGGCTGAATGTAGGCGTTCATCAGCGCCATCAGGCAGCGTTCGTATTCCCGCCGCTCCGGCCACACGGCCGCCGACGTGCTGATGGCCACGCGCGGCAGCAGCCTGCCCAGGCGGTCCGCCAGGTTCTGCTCGAACGTCGGGTTGGCATAGGCGTGCAGCAGCATCACCGTCACCGCATCGATGCCGGCGGCGCGATACTTCGCGGCGATCTCGTCCAGTTCATCGGCAGTGGCCTCGGCCACCACTTCGCCATGAACATCGAGCCTGGCCGACACCTCGAGCACCAGGTCGCGGGAAACGAGCGGCGGCTCCTTAACGGCGAGGAAGCTGAAGGCGCTGGGAAGCTGCGCGCGGGCGATCTCCAGCACGCCGCGATTGCCACGCGACACCACCAGGCCCATGCGCGCGCCACGCCGCTGGATGATGGCGTTCAGCGCGAGCGTGGTGCCGTGCACCACCAGCCCGACATCGGCCGGGCGGATGCCGGCCCGCTCGATCAGCCGCGGCAGGCCACGGGCCACCGACAACGACGGGTCGTCTGGCACGCTTGGTTCCTTGAAGCGCACCAGCCGCGATGCGCTGTCGGCCAGCACGAAATCAGTGAAGGTGCCGCCGACATCGATACCGATGCGGCAACCGCGGGCAGCGTTCATGCCGGCGTCAGCTCCGCCAGCGCGGCTTCGAACCGTGCCGTGGCCGCGGCGGGATCGGGCACCAGCTCGGTGAGCGGCGGCCGGTCAGGCGAACCAATGCCGGGCACCGCGCGCTCGAACACCTGGGCGCGCACGTCCTGGCGCAGTGCCTTCGGCAGCGCGTACAGATGGCGGTTCAGCGCTTGCATCCGCGCGTCGGTGAACACCGCTTCCCAGACCTCGCGTTCCGGCCCGAAGTCGAATGTCGCCGCGGCATTCGGTCGCCTGGCGCGCAGCGTCGCGGTTCGCGCCGCATCGATCGCGCCATCGACGATGGCAACGCCGTAGTCGCGCTCCGCCGCGGCGAGGCTGACGAAGCCACGCCGCACATCCGACAGCACGGCACCGGGATCGCGCTCGAACGGGTCGCCGAAGCCCGCGCCGCCCGGCATCAGCAAGGTCAGCGTGTCGCCGCGTCGGACGTGCAGCTCGTGGATCTTGCCAAGCAGCCGTTCGTCGGACCGGCCGCGATTGAGGATGGCGCGCATCGGCGCGCCGGGCCGGCCGCCGGCCACTCCCCAACTCGGGAACCGCATGCGATCCATGCCGCGCGCAAGAAGGATGCCGCCATCGCACAGCACCTCCACCGTCAACGTCTGGCCGACGCCACCACGCCACCTGCCGGGTCCGCCCGAATCCAGGCGGATATCATACTCGAGGATGTGGGCGCTGCTCTGCGCCTCGACCAGCTCGATCGGCTGGTTCTTCATGTTGTTGAGGTTGTTGTCACGCACGTCGGTACCGTCGCGGCCGGAGAGAGCGCCGGTGCCACAGCGCAGCGGTTGAATCACCTGCACCTCGCGCGAATAGCCGTTCGCGCCGATCTCGGACAGCGACACGGTGACGATGGCGCCGCCCGAGGGTGCCGGCAGCAGGTTCGGCGTGGCCTGCATCACCGCGCCGGTAATGCTGTCGAACAGCCGGTACGGCACGCTGTTGCGCACCGATACCGCGTCGGGGTACTCGGCGTTCAGCACCGAGCCGCGGGGGTTCACCACGCTGATCCAACGATACATGCCGGCGTTGTGCGGCATCGTCGGGTCAAGCGTGGTGAGGATCGTGGTCAGCCGGAACGTCAGCCAGTACATCCGCTTGCCCATGCTGGGCACGTTGTAGGCGGTGCGCACCTGCGGATCGGTACCGGTCAGGTCGAGCTCCACGGTACCGTCGCGCACCCGCATCGTCAGGCGCACACGGATCGGAATGCCGCTCGCCATGTCGTCGTCGAGTACGTCCCAGAACTGGTAGTCCCCGTCGGGAATGCGGCGCAGCACCTCGCGCGCCTTCAGCGCGCTGTACTCGATCAGGTCGCGCTGAGCGGCGAGCAGACGGTGTGCGCCCTGTCTTGCCATCAATTCGCGCAGGCGGCGGCTGGCGGTCTCCAGCGCGCCCAGCATCGCCTGCAGATCGCCGATCACCACCTCCGCCATGCGCGAGTTGGCACGCAGCAGGGCGATGAAGTCGGCGTTCAACTCGCCGGTGCGCACCAGCTTCATCGGCGGGATGCGCAGGCCTTCGTGGTAGATCGAGGTCAGCGCCGGTGAGACGCTGCCTGGGATGCTGCCGCCGATGTCGGAGCAGTGTACGAACGACCAGCCGTAGGCGACGATCCGGCCGTCGACGAAATATGGCGCGATCAGGTGCAGGTCGGGCAGGTGGGTGGAGAGGCCGTTGGAGGTATAGGGATCGTTGGTGATGATGACGTCGCCCGGCGCGAGATCGGGCACCGCATCGATCGTGCTCTTGAACTCGGTGTCGATCAGGAAGGCGAAGGTGGCCGAGGGCGGATAGGCGAACACCTCGCCATTCAGGTCGAGCAGCGCCACGGCGAAATCCGCCGCTTCCTTCACATAGGAGGAGCGCGAGGCCCGCTGCACCGAGAAGTACATCTCGTCGGTGATGGCGGCGAGCTTGCGGCTCAATATCTCCAAGGTTACCGAATCAAGCTCCATCGCGCGACCTCCGACAGCGCGGTATGATGCAGCATCCTTCTGCGGAGGCAAGGCGGATGAGCATTGGCGTTGGCGGCTCCAGCGCGGCTGCGGAACTGGCACGCATGCAACCGATGCGCGACGGAATCGTGCCGATCGACGACGCGGAGCGCCTTCACCGGATCGAGAAGGCGCAGCGGCTGATGCGCGAACAGGGCGTGCAGGCGCTCTATCTCGACGTGTCCAGCAATCTGTTTTACTTCACCGGCATCCGTCTGCGCCCAAGCGAGCGGTTGCACGGCGCGATCGTTCCCGCGGACGGCGACATCGTCTATCTCAGCCCCGCCTTCGAGGAGCCGAAGACGCGCGAGCTGATCCGCTTCGGCTCAGACGTGCGCTGCTGGGAGGAACACGAGGATCCGACCGCGCTGGTGATCGAAACGCTGCGCAGCCTCGGACACAACTCGGGCACGCTGGCGATCGACCCGATGACGCCGTTTTTCACCGTGGATGGCCTGCGCCGCGCCGGCAATGCTTTCGCGTTGGTGAACGGGGCGGCGATCACCGCGCCTGCCGGATGGTGAAGAGCGTTGCCGAAATCGCGCTGATCCAACGCGCCATGGACATCACCCTGGAGGTGCACAAGGCGGCAGCACGCATCCTGCACGAGGGGATAACAACGACTGACGTGCTCGCCTTCCTGCAGCAGGCGCATGTGAAACTGGGCGCGACGCTCACCGGCAGCGGCATCGTGCTGTTCGGCGAGCCGACCGCCTATCCGCACGGCGTGCCGTATCCACAGTCATTGCGTCCTGGCGACATGGTGCTGATCGATGTCGGTGCCGAGATCGAGGGCTACCGCTCCGACCTCACCCGCAGCTACGTATTCGGCGAGCCGACCACGCGCCAACAGCAGATCTGGGAGCTGGAGCACGCCGCCCAGCTAGCCGCCTTCGCGGCCGCCCGGCCTGGCGCGCCGTGCGAGGCGGTGGACGCGGCGGCGCGCGGCGTGATCGTCGCCGCCGGGTTCGGCCCCGGCTACGCCACGCCTGGGCTGCCGCATCGCACCGGCCATGGCATCGGGCTCGACGTGCACGAGGAGGCCTACATTGTGCAGGGCA
>DATBKQ010000070.1:0-7177 GCA_036555825.1 Acetobacteraceae bacterium
ATTGCTGCCAAAGACGTGCTGTCCGAGGACCTGGCATTACCAGCTTCCGCCGCCGGAGCGGTTCTGGTGCCCGCCATCCTTGAAACCGTCATCCGCGCCCTTCAGCATGTATTTGCGCTCCAGTTGCGAGTACGGCGACACTGGGCCGGACCCGCGCCGCATGAACCGATGCAGCGTCGCGTGCTTCTTGGCGTCCAGATAGGCGTCGATGCCGTAGTTGCGGTAGGCGCGGGCGCGGCCCGCCTTCCCGTGCTCCCTCCACCAATCCACGTCGTGCCGCGCGCGCAGGTAGTCCGACGCCGCCGCCAGGTTGCGGTCGTACCAATTCTTCCGCTTCGCCCGCTGTTTGGTGGAATCGTGCCAGGCCGAGGTGACGTTGCCGTGGTGGCGGTGCAGGTAGTCGTGGATGTCCGCCTTGATCGCGGCCTCGCTTTCGCCGGACCATTTGCCCGTCCTGCGGTCCATCCTGCCCTCCTCCTGGTGCGACCGCCGCGCGACCGGCGCCCAGTGGCTGATGGGGTGGCTGACCCGGTGTGCCGCCTCGCGATGCCGCTCCACCCGCTTTGCCTTGGCGGTTTCGGCGGAGCCGGCGCCGCCGTCCGCCGGCAGCATCGCCCATGCGCTGGTGCCCGCCACGCTGCCCGCCAGGCTCAGGGCCATGCCAATCGCCACGATGCGCGAATTCCGAATTGTCATCGACAGTCTCCTCTGCTGCGCAGCCCGTGCTGCCGGCGGGAGGTGTCTGACCTCGCTGCTACCGCGTCATTGCCGCGGCCAGGAATTCGATGACGTTTGTAATGGGCGGCGATCGTGCGCCACGCCGTCACGACCGCTTGTTCACGGTGAAATGCAGGCCGCAAGTGCCGTCGGTAACGTCGCCTTCGATCCTCGGACCCGACTGCCTGCCGGCCAGCGTGATCCTCTCGGCGCCCCCGGCAACGCTGCCATCAGGTGCGATCGTTGCATCGACCCAGGTGTCGTGGTCCCAGCGGTACTGGAATGTCCTGCCGGTCACCTGCAGCGTCACCAGGCCGGGATGCGGACAGGCGCGACTGCCCGCCTGGAAGCGGGTGCTGGTCCCGCGATATTCACCATCGATACCCTGCGCCGCCTTGGGCGCCGGCGGGGTCGGCGACGGCGGCGGCGGCTTCGGTGCACAGCACGCGAGCGCGACACAAAGCGCCGCGAGCGCGGCGGGATGGATCGTCCGCATGCTGCCTCAGTTGAGGTATCGCGCGGCGAGGTGCGCCTCGAAATCCGCCGGATCCAGCGGCTTGCCGGTGGCCTGGCGCAGCAGCTCGTTGAACTCGAACAGGCTGCCCTTACCGTGCACCTTGGCGCGCAGCCACCCAAGCAGCGCCGACAGGTCTCCCCGCCCGAGCGCCGCATCCAGTCCGGCGACGTCCCGCCGTGCCGCCGCCATCAGTTGCGCCGCCGCCATCGCCCCCAGCGTGTAGCTCGGGAAATAGCCGAACGCGCCGTCGTACCAGTGAATATCCTGCAGGCAGCCCCGCCGGTCGTCGGGTGGCTCGATCCCAAGCAGCGAGCGGAACCCGTCGTTCCATGCCCCCGGCAACTCGGCCACCGCCAGCGACCCCGCCACCAGTGCCTGCTCCAGCCGGAAACGCAGGATCACGTGCGCCGGATAGGTCATCTCATCGGCGTCCACGCGGATGAACCCGCGCTCGATCCGCCGCCACAACCGGCCCAGGTTCTCCGGCCGATACGGCGCTTCGTCGCCGCCGAACGCGGCGTGCAGCTCGGGACCCAGCCAGCTCAGGAACGCGTTCGAGCGGCACGCCTGCATCTCGACAATCAGCGACTGGCTCTCATGCGCCGCCATGCCCGCCGCCTCGCCGACCGGCTGGCGGGCCCACGCCTCCGGCAGGCCGCGCTCGTACAACGCGTGGCCGGTCTCGTGCACGACGGCCAGCACCGCCTGGGTGAAGTCCGCCTCGTCGTATCGCGAGGTGATGCGCACGTCGCTCGGCGTGCCGCCGGAAAACGGATGCGCCGACCGGTCGAGCCGCGCATGCGCGAAATCCAGGCCAAGCCGCTCGGCGAGCCGCCGGCACAATGCCTCCTGCACCTCGACAGGGAATGGCCCAGCCGGACGCTGTGGCACCGGATCGCGCGCCTGCCGCGCTTCGGCGCGTGGCAGCGCCTCGCGCAGAAAGGCTTCGTAGTCGCCGAACACCCTGACCACCTCGGCCGTGCGCATCCCGCGCTGATAGCCGTCCATCAGCGCGTCGTACGGCGCGAGAGAGAGCGCCGGAGCCAGCGCTGCCGCGGCCTCTCGGGTCAGCCGCACGACCTCCTCCAGGTGCGGCCGCACCATGGCGAAGTCGGACAGCCGGCGCGCCTCCCGCCATACCTTCTCGCAGGCCGAATTCGCCCGTGCCTGCGCCTCGACCAGCTCCGGCGCCAGCGCCGTCGCGCGCACATAGGCGTGCCGCATCAAGCGGAGATTCGCGGCTCGCCACGGATCCGCTTCATCCGCCGCCTCGGCCAGGGCGAGGTCCTCGTCCACCCCGGGCGCGGCGAGCAACGAGTGCTGCATCCCCGCCAGCACCGCGAGCTGGTCGCCGCGCGCGGCACCGCCGCCCCGCGGCATCATCGTGGCTGCGTCCCAGCTCAGCACCGACGATGCCTCGCTCAACGTCGCGATCCGGGCGAAGCGGGCGGTCAGCCGATCGTATGCGGTCATGCATGGTTCCGGGCGCTGGCCCGGCCTTCTGTCGTCATGGCCGGACGTGTTGCGGCCGTCATGCGTAACTCCGGGCTGTCATGCGGTCAGCACCTGTCTCGTCCACATCCCGAAAACCAGCACCAGCCCAACGGCAAGCCCATACCAGGTGATCGCATACGAAAGATGGTTGTTCGGCGGCCGTGGCAAGTGCTGCGCCGGGTCCGGGTAGCCCTGCGGCGGCGGCCGTCCCATCGCAACCAGGACGAACGGCGCGACATCGCGCAGGCCGAGCGCCGCGCCGATCGCCGGCGCGTTCAGCGTGAAGAACCGCCGCCCCGCCGCATTGTCGGCTACGCTGAACAGGCCCGGCTGGTCGCTCGGGCGGACATAGCCTTCGACCGTCACCTCGCCCTCGGCCAGCGCCAGCGGTTGCGCGCGCTTGTCCGGCACCCACCCCAGATCGACCAGGATCGTGCCGTCCTGCTCGCGCCGCAGCGGCACGATCAACTGTGTGCCGAGTTGCGTCCCCGTTTTGGTGTCCCGCACCTGGGCTCCGTAGAACGCCGCAAGCTCCTCGCGCAACTCGCCGCTCACCTGCACTTTGGTATAAGGCTGCGGATCGGCCGGCAGCGGAATTGCCGGCGCCGACTCGGCGCGCGTGATCTGCGCCAGGATTTCCCGCTTCCAGTGCAGCCGTCTCACCTGCCAGGTGCCCAACCCCAGCAGCACCGCCAGCATTGCCGCCGCGATCGTGCCGGGCCACAGCAACCGGCGAAACCTGCCACTCATGTGCGCTTGCGGAGGGCCATCACAATCCCATCTCGGACGCCCGGTGCCGGAACTGCAGCGCCACCAGCGCCGCCTTCGCCGGCCGCATCAGCAGCACCGCCAGAGGCACCGTCACCACCGGCCACACCACCGCGTGCACCCAGAACGGCGGCTCGAAATGGAATTCCACCCAGAACGCCAGCACCACCACGATGGCGCCCAGCAGCAGGATCACGCCCACAACCGCGCCATCGCCCGCGTCGTTCTCGCGCAGATCGAGCCCGCAGACCTCGCACCGCTCGCGCACCTCCAGCAGGCCGCGGAACACTCTGCCCTGCCCGCAGCGAGGGCAGCGGCAGGCCAGCGCGACGCGCAGCACCGAAGGCGGCGGCTGCGGCACCGGCCCCTGTTCTAGTACCCGATCGCAGAGCAGCGTGAGTCGCTTGCGGCCGCGCTCCGCCACGTGAATCGGATACTTGAACAAAGTAGCGACGTATCGGCTTTCATGGAAAGTCGATACTAGGGCGCGACGTTCGCGGTGACCGCGCTCGCCCCCCACCAGTAGATGCAGGTGAACAGGAACAGCCAGACCACATCGACGAAGTGCCAGTACCAGGCGGCAGCCTCGAAGCCGAAATGCCGCTCCGGCGTGAAGTGCCCGGCACGGGCGCGGAACCAGCAGACGATCAGAAAGCAGGTGCCGACGATCACGTGGAAGCCGTGGAAGCCGGTGGCCAGGAAGAAGGTCGAAGGATAGATCCCCCCGCCGACGAACTTGAACGGCGCGTCGGAGTATTCGATCGCCTGGCACAGCGTGAAGCTGGCGCCCAGCAGGATGGTCAGGCCAAGACCGGTCACCAGCGTCTTCTTGTCGCGCTCCAGCAGGCCATGATGCGCCCAGGTGATCGTGGTGCCCGACAGCAGCAGGATCATCGTGTTCAGGATGGGCACATGGAACGGATCGAACGTGTGAATGGTGGACGGCGGCCACACCGTCTCGCCGTTGCCCTGCGTCTCGGGAAACAGCGCGAAATTGAAAAACGCCCAGAAGAACGCGACGAAGAACATCACCTCCGAGGTGATGAAGAACAGCATCCCGTAGCGCAGCCCCAGCCGGACCACCGGCGTGTGCAGCCCCGGCGTCCGGCTTTCGCGCACCACGTCGCGCCACCAGAAGAACATCGTGCCGAGTACCACCACGATCCCGATGGCCAGCACGATGTAGCTGCTGAAGTGTGCCGCGAGAATGATGCCGAAGAGCACAAGAAAGCCGCCGACCGCACCGATGATCGGCCACGGGCTCGGATCGACCAGGTGATACGGCTGATGCAGACCGGACTCTTCGATCGTCAGTTCGCTGCCATGGGAGTCACTCATATCGGACCGGTTCCAGGTAGGGCGCGCGCATCATCGCGAAATCGCCGGCGGGTTCAAGGGGCGTGTTCAAGGGGTCTGGCGCGTCAGCGGCCCGACATGCGGACCGGCCTGTGCCAGCGCGCCGGATCTTTCCGCATCCGCGAGGGTGCGGAAGAACGTATACGACAGCGTGATCGTGTGGATGTCCGCGGTATCGGGATCCTTGGCGATCTCCGGATCCACCCAGAAGCTCAGCGGAAATTCCGCCTTCTGCCCCGGTGCCAATGTCTGCTGGTTGAAGCAGAAGCACGCCGTCTTGTGGAAATACTTGCCCGCCTTGTCGGGAGTGACGTTGTACAGCGCAACGCCGGTCACCGCCGTCGCGGCCTCGTTCCGCGCCGTGTAGTAGGCAAGATGCTCGTCGCCGAGCGGCAGGCGGATCTTCTCCTGTACCGGGCGGAACTGCCACGGCAGGTTGGGATAGGTGTTGGCATTGAACCGCACGGTGATGAACTGCCGCGTGGCCCCCGGCGCCTCCTCCTTGCCGATCTGCGGCGTGCCGCCATAGCCGGTAACGGCACAGAACACGCGATACAGCGGCACGGACGCGAACGACAGTCCGAGCATCCCCACAATGAAGCCCGCGAGTACGATGGCGATGGTGCGATTGCTGGTACGCATGAGCTACGACTTCGTCATTTTCACGATGGTGATGGCATAGAACAGGACGGACAGCACCACCAGCACCACCAGAATTGCCCAGTTGCGCGCCCGGCGGCGGCGCATGTCATCCGGATCGAATGCCACCGCCCGATCACCCAACCAGCCGATCGACGGCAATCGCGGCGAACAGGCCGAACAGATAAAGGATGGAGTACTTGAACGCCGCGCGCGCCGGTGCGTCCCCGGTCAGGCTGACGCCGGATGCATCCTGCCGGTCCGCCGCCACCCGCCAGACCGAGGCAATAAATCCGCCGCCAAGCACCAGTGCCGCGACGCCATACACCAGGCCAGAAAATCCGATCATCCAAGGCACCAGCGACAGCGGCACCAGCAGCAGCGTATAGGCCACGATCTGCCGCCGCGTTTCCTTCGCGCCCGCGACCACCGGCAGCATCGGAACACCGGCACGCTGGTAATCGGCATTGGCGAACAACGCCAGCGACCAGAAATGCGGCGGCGTCCAGAAGAAGATGATGGCGAACAAGACCAGCGGCAGCGCATCGACCGAACCGGTCACCGCCGCCCAGCCGATCACCGGCGGGAAGGCGCCCGCCGCCCCGCCGATGACGATGTTCTGCGGCGTCCTTCGCTTCAGCCACATCGTATAGACAAATACATAGAACGCGATCGACAGCGCCAGCACCGAGGCGGCCGCGAGGTTCACCGCCAGTCCCATCATGATCACCGACCCGACCGCCAGCGTCACGCCGAACCCCAGCGCGGCACCCGCCTCGATGCGTCCCGCCGGGATCGGCCGGTTGCGTGTCCGCCGCATCACCGCGTCGATGTCGCGGTCGTACCACATGTTGATCGCGCCGCAGGCCCCGGCGGCAACCGCGATGCACAGCACCGCGGTGAACGCCAGCACCGGGTTCAGATGGCCCGGCGCGATCATCAGGCCGATCACGCCGGTGAACACCACCAGCGTCATCACCCGAGGCTTCAGCAACGCGATCCAGTCGCTGAGTTCGGCCGCCTGGCTTGTGACCGCCTCGCTCATGCCATCAGCGGAAGCGCGGCAGTTCCGCGAACGTGTGGAACGGCGGCGGCGACGGCAGCGTCCATTCCAGCGTGGTCGCCCCCTCGCCCCAGTAGTTGGCAGGCACCGGCTCCTTCGAGGTGAAGGTGCGATACACCACGTAGAAGAACACCAGGAACGCCACGCCGCCGATATACGCGCCGATCGAGGAGACGAAATTCCACCCCGCGAACGCCTCGGGGTAATCCGGGTAACGACGCGGCATGCCCGACAGACCCAGGAAGTGCTGCGGAAAGAACGTCAGGTTCACGCCGATGAAGGTCAGCCAGAAATGCACCTTGCCCCAGAATTCGGGGTACTGGTGGCCCGACATCTTGCCGATCCAGTAATAGAAGCCGGCGAAGATCGAGAACACCGCGCCCAGCGACAGCACGTAGTGGAAGTGCGCCACCACGTAATAGGTGTTGTGCACGATCTCGTCGATGCCCGCATTCGCCACCACCACGCCGGTCACGCCGCCGATGGTGAACACGAACAGGAAGCCGATCGCCCACAGCATCGGCGTCTTCAGCTCGACCGATCCGCCCCACATCGTCGCGATCCACGAGAAGATCTTGATCCCCGTCGGCACCGCGATGACCATCGTCGCCGCCATGAAATAG
>DATBKQ010000071.1:0-5607 GCA_036555825.1 Acetobacteraceae bacterium
TGGCGCGACCGGCATGGGCGGTTCCTGCCGCTGAAGGCGGCGGTTCTGGCGGCCAGCTTCATCCCCGGCGCGGTGCTCGCCTGGTGGTGGGCGCGCGGCATGTTGGGCGCGCGGCCGGTGACCGAGGCCATCCACGGCGCCGGCGACTGGACGATCCGGTTCCTGATGATCTCGCTGGCGATCACCCCGGCGGCGCGGGTGTTGAACTGGCCGCGCCTGTTGACCGCGCGTCGGATGGTCGGTCTGACGGCGCTCGCCTACGCGGTGGCGCACCTGTCGCTTTACGTGGTGCAGCAGAATTTTCATGTGGGTTTCGTTGCGTTCGAGATTGCGCGCCGCTTCTACCTGACGATCGGGTTCGCCACCCTGCTCGGCCTCGCCGTGCTGGGCTGGACGTCCACGGACGCCTGGGTGCGCGAGCTTGGCCGGCGGTGGAAGCTGCTGCACCGGAGCATCTACGTGCTCGCGGTCATTGCCTTGCTGCACTACTTCATCCAGTCCAAGTCGAACGTCTCGGAGCCGGTGTTCTTCTCCGGCGTGTATGTCTGGCTGATGCTGTGGCGCGCCTTGCCGATGGGTTGGCAGCGCAGTGTGCTGGTGCTGCCGCCGCTCGCGGTGGCGGCGGGACTGGCTTCGGCGGGCATCGAGTTCGCCTGGTACGGCGTGGCGACCGGGATCAATCCGTGGCGGGTGCTGGCGGCGAGCGAGACTCTGCGCTTCGGTCTGCGCCCGGCGCACTATGTCGTGCTGCTGGGGATGGCGGTGGCGCTGCTGGCCGTCCTGCGCCGGATCCGGTGGCTGCCGCGGATCCGGACGAGGATGGCGTAACGGCCGCGCCCTATATCACGCCCTGTGCGCGCAGCTTCTCTGCGTCTTCGGCGCTGACATCGCACAGCGACCGCAGCAACTCGGCCGTGTGCTCGCCCAGCATTGGCGGCCGGGTCACCTCGGCCGGCGAATCCGACAATTTCATCGGGCAGCCCACGGTCTGGTAGGTGCCGCGCGTCGGGTAGTCCACGTCCACGATCATGTGGCGCGCGCGCAGATGCGGGTCGGCGAGCACTTCGCCGGTGTCCAGTGTCGCGCCACAGGGTACGCCGGCCTCGCCCATCAGCCGCATCACCTCGTGCTTGCCGCGCTGGCGCGTCCATGCGCCCACGATCTCATCCAGCGCCGCGCGGTTCTCCCAGCGCGCCTCCGGGGTCCCGAAGCGGGGGTCGTCCACCAATTCCGGCTGCCCCATGGCGGCGGTGAACGCGCGCCACATCTGCGGCTGGGCGAAGATGTAGACGTAGTCGTTCGGGCCACCGGGCGCGCAAGGGTAGGTGGTGCCCGGCACAGTGCGGCCGAGCTGGTTGCCCTGGCGCGGCATCGGCCGGCCGAAGCGCTGGTGATCGCGCAGGCTGACGCGGATCAGGTTCACCACCGCGTCCTGCATCGACACCTCGACGTGCTGGCCACGGCCGGTCTGGTGCCGCTGGTTCAGCGCGGCGAGGATGCCGATCGCCATGTGCATACCGGTGCCGGAATCGCCGATCGCCGGGTAGAGGTAGGTGGGCGGGTTTTCGGGGAAGCCGGTGACGCTCATGGCGCCGCCCATCGCCTGGGCGATCGGCTCGAAGCTCTTGAAGCCGCTGTACGGCCCATAGGTGCCGAAGCCCTTGATGGTGGCGTAGATCAGCCGCGGGTTCAGCTTCGACAGCTCGGCGTAGCCCAGGCCTAGCCGGTCCAGCGCGCCGGGGCCGAAATTCTCCACCAGCACGTCCGACTGTTCGATCACGCGGCGGAACAGGTCCTTGCCCTGTTCGGTCTTCAGGTTGAGCGTCAGGCTGCGCTTGTTGGCGTTCAGCACGAGGAAGAACAGGCTGTCGCTGTCGGTGCGGTCGCGCATGTTGGTGCGTGCGACGTCGCCGCCCCTGGGTTCCTCCAGCTTGATCACATCGGCGCCGAGGAAGCCCAGGATCTGCGCGCAGGCGGGCCCCGCCTGGTTGTGCGTCATGTCGATCACGCGGATGCCGGCCAGGGCCTGGGTCATGCGGTTGCTCCTTTGATCGCGCGCCAGACGCGTTCGGGCGTCAGCGGCATTTCGATATGCGTCACGCCGAACTCGGCCAGCGCGTCCGCCACGGCGTTGGCCACGGCGCCGAGCGCGGGCGTGGTGCCGCCTTCGCCGCCGGGGCGAATGCCGAGGCGATGGCTGCTCGCCGGCACTTCGATCAATTGGCAATCGAAGGACGGCAGATCGTCCGCCCGCGGGATCGCGTAGTCCATGAACGACGCGGTCAGCAACTGGCCGGTGCGCGGATCGTAGCGGCACTGCTCCAGCAGCGCCTGGCCGATGCCCTGCGCCGCCGCGCCGTGCGTCTGGCCGTGCAGGATCAGCGGATTGATCGCCAGGCCCACGTCATCGACGCCCGACCAGCGCAGCAACGAGACCCGGCCGGTTTGCGGGTCGATCTCCACTTCGCAGACGTGCGTGCCGGAGGGGAAGCCGCCGACCGATACGGTCTCGTCGCCGATGCCGTCCAGCTTGCCGCGCAGTTCCTCGGGCAGGTCGTCGCGGGTGGCCGCGGCGTTGGCCACGTGGAAGATGCCGATGCGGCGATCGGTGCCCTTCACCGCGAACACGCCACGGGCGAATTCGATGTCGATCGGGCTGGCTTCCATGAGATGCGCGGCGATCAGCCGGCCTTTCTCGATAATGCTGTCGGTCGCGGCGCCTATGGCGAGGCTGGCGATGCGCATCGAGCGGGCGGAATGCGAGCCGCCGCCGGCGCGCACGCGGTCGGTGTCGTGCGCGACGAAATCGATGCTGTCGAACGGTACGCCGAGCCACTCGGTCAGAAGCTGGGCGAAGCTGGTCTCGTGCCCCTGGCCGCTGTTCATGGTGCCGATCACCAGCTCGACGCGGCCGTCCGGCGAGACGGTCACCTCGGCGCGCTCACGCGGAAAGCCGCTGGTGGCCTCGATGTAGTTGGCGAGACCGATACCGCGCAGCATGCCGCGCGACCGCGCTGCCGCCTTGCGCGCCGCGAAGCCGTCCCAGTCGGCGAGGGCGAGTGCCGCGTCCATCGCCCTTTCGTACTCGCCGTTGTCGTAGGTGATGCCGACACCGTTGGTATATGGCATGGCGCGCGGCGGGATCAGGTTGCGGCGGCGCAATTCGATTCGGTCGAAGCCGCACTCCGCCGCCGCCTTGTCGATCAGCCGCTCGATCACATAGATCGTCTCGGGCCGTCCGGCGCTGCGGTAGGGCGTGGTGGCCATCGTGTGGGTCAGTACGGCGCAGCCACGGAAGTGGACCGCGGGAATGCGATACACGCCGGAGACGATGTTCAGCCCCTTGCGCAACGGGATGAAATGCGCCGTGTAGGCGCCGACATTGCTGAGATTGGTGCCGCGCAGGCCGAGGAAGTTGCCTTGCGGATCCAACGCCAGTTCCGCGGTGACGGTCAGGTCGCGGCCCTGGTAGTCGCTGATGAAGCTTTCGGTGCGATCGCCGCACCATTTCACGGGCCGGCCGATGCGCCGCGCCGCCCAGGGCAGCAGCCCGTATTCGGGAAAGAAGCTGTTGCGGGTGCCGAAGTTGCCACCCATGTCGCCGCATACGGCGCGGCAGCGATCTTCCGCCACGCCGAGCACCTGGGCCAGCGTCTGGCGCTCCCGCACCACGCCGGCACCGGTGCCGGCGTAGATAGTGTAACGTCCCGTCGCCGCATCGTGGTCGCCGATGGCGGCGCGCGGTTCCATCGGCACGCCGGTGACGCGGTGGATCCAGGTTTCCAGGCGCACGATGTGTGCGGCACCGGCGAAGGCGGCGTCGGTCGCGGCCTGGTCGCCGACCTCGCCCTCAACGGCGAGGTTCCTGGCGCACGCGTCCCAGACCAGAGGCGCATCGTCCTTGCGGGCATCCGCGGCGTGCACCACCGCCGGCAGCGGCTCGTATTCCACCGCGACCAGCTCGGCCGCATCCCTTGCGGTTTCATGCGTCTCGGCCACCACGATGGCCACCGGCTCGCCGACGAACCGCACCTTGTCGGCGGCGAGCACGGCGATATCGGCGGTGAACACCGCGGCGCCGGGCAGGACCCGCAATGCGACATCGGGTGGGCCGGCGATCGCGGCCTGGTGCGGAATGTTGTCACCGCCGCCGGCGCTGAAGCCGGTCCAGGCGAACACGCCCAGTACGCCGGGCAACGCCCGCGCCCTTGCCGTGTCGATGGTCTTGATCCGTGCGTGCGCGTGCGGCGAGCGTACCATCGCGGCGAAGGCCATGTTCGGCAGCGCGATGTCCGGAACATAGCGGCCGCAGCCGGTAAGCAGGCGCGCATCCTCCTTGCGGCGGACCGGCGCGCCGATGCCGAATTCAACCATGCGACATTCTCGCTTCGATCCTGGTCAGCATTTCGGTCAGCCCGACGCTCATGATCACCAGCACCAGGATCGCGGCATAGGTGCCGGTGGCGTCGAACACGCCGGAATAGTATTCGATCATGAAGCCGATGCCACTGTTCGATGCGATCAGCTCGGCCAGCAGCGTGTTGGTGAAGGCGTAGCGGACGGCGATCCGCATGCCGGTGAAGATCCACGGCAGCGCCGCCGGGATCAGCGCCTTGCGGATCACCTCGAGCCGCGTCGCGCCCATCAGTGCCAAAGCGCGCGCGAGGTCGCGATCGGCGTTGCGCACGCCGTCGAGCGTGCTGTTGAGCACCAGGAAGAACACCGTGACGGCGACCAGCGCCACCTTGGATGCGATGCCGATGCCGAACACGATGACGAACAGCGGCGCGAGCGCGATCTTCGGCATGGCGTAGAGCGCCGCGATATAGGGCGACACCACGCGATAGAGCCGTGGCATCAGGCCGAACAGCAGGCCGAGCACGATGCCGGAAGCGGTGCCGATCGCGTAGCCCAGCACCATGGCCAGCAGCGTGGCGCCGACATTCTCCCACAGCGATCCGTCGCCGAGCCAGGTCAGCAGGCGTGCGACGATTTCGACGGGGCCGCTCATCCAGAAGCGCAGGTCGGGGCTGGGCAGGTATTCCCAGGCGGCGAGGATGAGCAGTGCGAGCGCGAGACGCGCCAGGATGCGGCCGGGGGTGGTGGCGAGGGCGGCCGCCACGAGGGAGGGGGCAGTGCCGCGTTCCGGGCCCCCTCCCCCCAACCCCCTCCCGCGAGGGGAGGGGGGGTCTTTGTGTTGCCGCTGTTGCACCAGCTCGCTCACACGTCGGTTCCTCGCGTCACCTCGTCCTTCAACTCGTCCCAGAGCTGTTCGTGCAGGTGGGCGAAATCCTCGGTGAAGCGGATGCGGAACACGTCGCGCGGGCGCGGCAACCGCACATCGCGAATCGCGCGGATCCGGCCGGGGCGCGCGCTGAACACCACCACGCGGTCGGCGAGCGTGATCGCCTCGCCCAGGTCGTGGGTGACGAACACCACGGTCATCCGCCGCTGCCGGGTCAGCTCCTGCAACTGGTCCAGCATCAGCAGCTTCAACTGCGCATCCAGCGCACCGAACGGCTCGTCCATCAGCAGGGTCTCGGGCTGGTAGATCAGCGTGCGCGCCAGTGCGACGCGCTTGCGCATGCCGCCCGACAGTTCGGCCGG